>DAOUHR010000097.1:0-56967 GCA_034428635.1 Dehalococcoidia bacterium | reverse complement strand
TGCAATACCATCCTGAACAGCCAAAACCGCCATCCTGATCAGCCAAAGCTGTCATCCTGAACGGAGTGAAGGATCTAAAATTCTTGCGCTTAGAATCATTCCAGACCTTTAGAATCTAAGATTCTTCGCTTCGCTCACAACGACTTTGTAGGAGACATCGAACTACCTGGAAAAAAGCTGAGAGCAGGTTTGTGCAAGCAGGCCCCAAAAAATCCGACTCAGCGAAACCATCCCAGGGACAAGTCCCTCCAATTAGGGTTGGCTGATTCAATCAGAGCGATCTTCCTCCGCTTCAACCATCCCTTTAGCTGCTTCTCCCGGGCGATGGCAGACTCCACGCTTTCGGTTGTTTCATAATACATCAACATAGTTATGTTATATTTGCTGGCAAAGCCTTTAGCCAGCCTGTTGCGGTGTTCATATACCCGCCGAACCAAGTCATTGGTGACTCCCACGTAGAGCGGGGAGTGACGGCGGTTCGTCATAATGTAAACGTAGTACTGGCGAGAACGGCTTGGGTTTGCCACCACATTAGATCCTTCACTTCGTTCAGGATGACGGTTTGGCAGGGTGGCATTTTCCGTCAACTACGCAGCTCCCATCTGGTAGTAATTCTTGATTCACTCCAGCTTCAAAGCCTTGATGGCGTTGGTGCGGACAAACTTCTCATACACTTCCGGCTTGATCGTGCGGTGGGCGCCACCCCATTCAAAACCGTTGTCAACAATCGTCTGGTAATCGTCCAGCCACACCTTCGGGTTAATGGCGGGGTAATCGCTGCCGAAGACCAGTTTGTCCTGCAGCACCGTGTTCATATACTGGAAGACTATGGGCTGGGTAGCGTAGACATAGCGGGGCAGCCAGCCGGAAAGGTCCATGTAAACATTCTCGTGGCGCCAGCAGACGGCCAGGCCCTCCTCAGTCCAGGGCCAGCCGAAATGAGTCATTATGATCCGCAGGTCGGGGAACGCGGTGGCCACGTCGTCCAGCATGACCGGGCGGCACCCGTTAATGGTGCAGCGAGTCATGCGGGTGGTGCCCGTGTGTACCAGGATGGCGATGTCCAGCTCCACGCACTTGGCGTAAATGTCCCACATCAGTTCCTTGTCATTGGGACAGAACTCCTGGTACGCGGGATGAAACTTCAAGCCCTTGCACCCCAATTCCTTGGCCGCCCGCTCAATCTCCCGCAATGCCAGCGGCCCCATGTGCGGGTCCACCCCGGCGAAGGGAATGAACAGGTCGGGGTACTTCTCGGCGTACAGCGCCAGGTAGTCGTTGGGCAGGGCCCGCCCCCACTGGTTGTACGAGACCATGTTGACGATGACCGCCTTGTCCACGCCGGCCTCCTGGAAGGTCTCGTAGGTCTCGTCAATGGTTATGAACTGCTTGCCATGGTGGGGAGCCTCTGGACTCCGGCCAAAAAAGTCATAGTGCGCTTCGGTATAAGACGGCCCATGACCCAGGCACGTCTCCTGGGTGAAGGGATGTATGTGAATATCGATGGGCTTGATGTCCCGGGTGGTCATTAACTCCTCCTGCGGGGAACCGGCAAAATATCCCGCCTATCTTATACCGTGGGCCCTATAGGGGCAAGGATAGTTATTCCAGGGCAGGGCAATCGCATCATGTCTAAATTGTCATTCTGAACGGAGTGAAGAATCTAAACTCCATCCCACAGGCCGACTGGGTGACCCGTAACCCGGCTGACATGCAGGATTTCAGCCCTTCGTCAAGCTCAGAGCGACCTTTCTTATGCCTGGTGGATGTCTGCCACCTATAGCCTGAATCTAAAACGCAATTGCCCTGGGTTATTCCCCGGCAACCGTTCACAAATGGAGGGAACGTTCCTACCCTGCTTCTGAACAATTCACCTTCCACTCACCGATTTCTGACAATCCCCACTTGCCAACCCGCATAACCCATCCCCACCATAAGAATACAGCCTTGAAAAAGGGAAACGGAGGCAATCACCCCCCATCGTAGGGGCAGACCTGCGTGTCTGCCCTGGCCTGGGGACAATACCCCCCACTCTCCGGTCCCAGCCCCAGGGTAAAGGCAAAAACGGTACAAAATGACACAAAACGGGACACTTTTCAAAAAAAGCCCATTAGTGAACATTAGTGTCTATTCGTGGATAGAAAACAAAAGGAGACAGACAACCATGAGAACCCTAAGCGAAATCAGAAGAGAAATCCGCGCCCTCCAGCGCAAATACCACCGGCAACTCACCATCTACCGCATGCGCCGCGTCACCGAAGAGGTCCACCACGACTACGCCCGCGCCGTGGCCGACCAGCAGGACCCGCCCAAGCCATTGGAGGTAATCCGCAAGATCGCCGACAAGGGCTTCCACCTCACCACCTGGATGCACCTGCACAACTACCTGGACAAGGTTAGGGAACAGGGAGACATCCCCGAACCCCGGCGCATGCTGCTGGCCCTGCTCCCCTGGGCCTGGGAGAGCAAATACGACCGATTGCTCATGCGGGAACTGCCCGCCCCCAAGCCCAAACCCGACCTGTCCCTGCTCTGGGCCCGCTGGTTCGCCATGGCATAATGACCCAACGATGGCAAAACCCCCATCGTAGGGGCAGACCTATGTGTCTGCCCTGGCCCACGGCGGTAATCGTAGGGGCAGACCTGCGTGTCTGCCCTGTCCCAACCAGGCCAAACGTAGGGCCAGACCTGCCTGTCTACCCTGCCCCACGGCGGTAATCGTAGGGGGCAACCTGCGTGTCTGCCCCGTCCACGGGTCAACAACTCTGAACGGTTACGCCCGCCAGGGGGATTGCTCGCCAATCACTATTGTGGTATTAACCTTCCATCCTCAACCATTGGCGCGCAAGCAAAGGAGTCTCCCATGACCACTCCAGCCATACCCTTGGCCAGGGAACTTGACCGCGTCCCGTCCAGCCGGGTCCCCCTGGACGCCGCCCAGGAACTCCGCTTCCAGCGCCTGGCCGAAGAAGCGGTCATGATCGACGTCCACCAGCACCCCATGATCCTTCCCGAAGACGTCGGCCGCCTCACCGAGTACCTGCGCACCAACACCTATGGCTGGGGATACCAGGCGGTCCGGCAGGGCGGGTGGACCGCCGTCACCACCGCCAATATGTTCCGGTGTCTCGTCAACAACCCCGATATGTCCTTTGCCGAGTTCGACGACATTCTCACCGAAGTGGGATTGATGCTGTCCGACGTGGACCGGCAGGAGGATGTGGTCAAGGTGACCAACGCCGCCGAAATCGAATCGGCCCGCCAGCAGGGCAAGATCGGCTTCATGCCCACCCTGGAGCACCTGGCCATCGGCAAGGATATCAACCGCCTGGACATTCTCTACAGCGCCGGTGTGCGCCTCGCCGGCCTGACCTATAACCGCAAGAACTACATTGGCGACGGACAGAACGAGCGTAACGCCGGCGGCCTTAGCGAGTTCGGCGTGGAAGTGGTGCAGCGCATGAACCAGCTTGGCATGTGCATCGACGTCTCCCACGCCTCGATACCTACCGCCATGGACGCCATCGAGTTTTCCGAGGCGCCCATTACCTTCAGCCACAACGCCTCTTACACCCTCCGGCCCACCACCCGCACCCGCCGCGATGAGGAACTGGTCGCCTGCGCCCGTAAGGGTGGCCTGGTCGCCATCACCGCCGTCCCCAACTCCCTGAGCGACGACCCAAGACAGGACATTAACTGCGTCCTGGACCACTACGACTACATGGTCAACCTGGTGGGCGTGGACCACGTGGCCATCGGAACCGACACCAACGTGGGAGACCACGTGGACTTCCACCACTACGTCCTGAACCGCTCCTACGATGACCTGCCCGCCCCCTACCTGGACGGCCTCGAATCCCCTGCCGATGGCCAGAACATTATTCGCGGCCTGGTCAGTCGGGGCCACTCCGACGAGGACATACTGAAGATTGTGGGCGGCAATGCGTTGGACTTCTTCCGAAGGGTGATGGGGTAACCCTCACTTGTCGACAACCGCTGTTGTATAATGGGCCAACCATTGGAGGGACCACCAATTACATTACCGGAGGTATGATTCAGTGAAGTTACTGGTGATTAGCGGGGGACGTCACCCCTACGAGGAATCTACTCCTGTTCTCAACAGCTTTCTCAAAGCTGCGGGTCACGATGTAACGGTTACCGAGGACGCCTCGGTGCTGGCCAACGCCGACGAGATGAACAGCTTCGACGCCCTGGTGTTCAACACCCGCCGCGAGAATGTTGCCGGCTTCGGCGATTGGGCCCTGGAACCGGCCGAGTGCGCAGGCATGGCCAGCTACATCAAGTCCGGCAAGGGCTTTGTCTGCATCCACATCTCCACCTGCCTGTCCAGCACCTGGCCCGAGTACCACGAGATTACCGGCGGCGGCTGGATTTCCGGCACCAGCTACCACCCGCCCTACGGCGAGTTCACCGTAAACGTCAGCCAGGCCAGCCACCCCGGCGTCCAGGGCGTAGCCGACTTTTCGACCAACGACGAGCTTTACATGGGCCTGGCCTACGGCGACGGCAACGACATTTTCCTCACCGGCGATTCCGAAGAAGGCACCTGGCCCTGGGGACCCGACCGGGCGCCCACCTTCATGGCTGGCGGAACCTACCCCCTGGCCTGGACTCGCACCTACGGCGACGGCAAGGTCTTCGTCCTGCTCCTCGGCCACGACGGCCGCAGCTTCGAAACCCCCGAGTTTCAGAAGATTGTCCTCAACGGCGTGGACTGGACAACCGCGTAGTCTCTGCTTCAACCGGACACAGACCACAAGGCCGGGATTTGCATCCCGGCCTCTTCGTCTCTTGGTATAAGGTAACGCATTGGCTTGCCGTCCCCCCAATTCGGACCGTCCATCGTCCAGGGGGCAAGCAACTTCCTTCGGGTCGACTAGTACCCCTGGAAGCTCTGGGTGAACAGCAGCGCCTTTTCCAGTGGGCCGTCGATCTCCAGTTGCACCGGCGTGGAACCGGAGCTAATGTCCAGCCGACCGTAGACCAGCAACACATAGGCGCTGGTGTTGGCGCGGAAGGTGACATCGGGGACGGCGTCCCCTGAGGGCTCAATGCGGAAGGCGTCGCCTTCCAGCACCACGTCCTCTTTGAAGGCGTTGGGACCCGATACATCAAACCGGAAGCGGGCGTTGGCGCCGCCCTCCAGGGGCACGAAGCATACGCCCAGCCAGCGGTGAGCTACGGTCGCTATCTCCTGGGCGCCGGCCTCAGAAATCTCCGCGGCCGGGTCGAAGGCAGAACGGATATCCCAACCGTGGATGGCGATTTCCTGGATACGGCGGGTTACGTTCTCGTGCACCGGGATAATGCCCCGGCGGTGGAATGAGGGCTTCTCCCAGTCCGCTGGCTGCAACTCCATGACTGTCTGGACCAGCAGGTCCGCCCCATCCCGGTAGGCTTGCAACAGTTCCGAGGCATCCTTCCCGGTGCTGAAAGCGATGGCCCGTTCGGCAGTGGGTGCAGAGGCCCGGTCCCCGGCGTCCAGCAACCGCTGTCCCTCCGGTGGGCCCGGTTCATCGTTTCGGGCTCGGGTCAGGGAGAGCGAGGAACCCTGGGATCCCTGGGCAATGTGGGCTGCCGCGTCCGCCACCGTCCAGGCGTCGCAGGCGCTCTGCCGTCCCCAGCCTTCCGTGTCCAGGCCGGCCAGAAACTCGGCCAGCGCGGCGGATTCGGAGCGGAGCAGGGCAATAGTCTCTTCCATATTGGGTGCAGTTGGTCCGGAAACCATGGAGTTCTCCTTGTCGCGTAATGTTGAATACAGGTTCGTTTAATTCGCAGCAATCCTGACTGGGGAACGGGCGCTATGTGCTGGTGCCAGCTCCCAAAGCTCGGAACAGGCTGCCGTCAGTGGTCGTCACATAGAGGTCCGCAAGACCGGGGCCACCGAAGGCGCAGTTGGTTGGCGTCTCAGGCAGGGGATGGGTCTGGATAATACGCCCTTGCGGGGTGACTACGCAGGCCATGGGGCCGGGTCCGGCTTCTTTATCTCCGGCCACCGCCACTATGTTGCCTTCCCGGTCCAGGCACATCCCGTAGATACCCCGATGGGAGCCTCCGCGGCTGCTGCCACCGTCCCTGCCAAAGGTGTGTAGGAGGCAGTATGGGCCCAAAGCTCCCGTATCCAATATCGGATAGGCCCGCAACTCCCGAGTCCCTCCAGGTTCCTCACTGGTTTCCGCGACGTACAGTGTGCACTCGTCGGCAGACAGGAGCAAGGCAGCGGGGGCATCGGTGTCAAAGGTGATGCGGGTTATGGGTGCGTCCAGGGTCGGCGCCTCAAGCCGCAATACCGAAGCGTGGTCCAACTTGTCATGAATCTGGGGATTCATTGCTTCCCGCAGGTCCCCATGGGGGTCGCAGAACCAGATCCGGTCCTGGCTGTCCACGACCAGGTCTTTGGGTTGGTTGTGGTAAACACCGTTCAACTTGTGTGCCAGTGGCGAGGTGCTGCCGTCGGCGTTGAACCGCACCAGCCTGCGCCCGCCGCTCTGGGCTCCGTACAGGACGCCCGACCGGGAGAAGGCAAGCCCGCAGGTGCGGTTGGTCCACCGCCGGAAATCCGACACTACCCCGGCAGACGGGTCGTAACGGAGGATTCTGTTATTGGCTGCGTTAAATGGATAGGTAAGCTGGGTAAAGAGCAGGGCCGCCCCATCCCACACCGGCCCATCTGCAGGGCTCCCGTAGGGACCGGCAACCCGTTGAAAATCCCAGGTCAACGTTGATACTCCCGTTTGCGTGATGGGTGGGATTGTAGGAGTGGGCAGGTAGGGTGTCAAGGAATAAATTGCCCTCAAGGGCTGCTATTTCCCAAAGTAGAGAAGCTATCTCCACTAACAGGTCGCGGTGCCCGACTCCAGGTTGCGATTCCCCACCGCCAATGCTAACCTGCCCCCAATCTGAATAGCAAAGTAGGTGAAACAATGGCAGAAAAGCGAATAGGCGTGGCGGCCATGGGGGGAGACGTTCCCACCGTGGTGGCCCGCATCCAGAACCTGGAGGCCCGGGGCATACAAGCGGCGTGGCTGACTTCCGGCGGAGCGGGGCCAGACGCCCTTACCACCTTCGCGGCAGCAGCGGCCACCACCGAGCGCATCCTGCTGGGCACCAGCATCATACCCACCTACCCGCGCCACCCCATCGTGTCCGTGGCCCAGACCCAGGTGGTGGCCCAGTTGGCCCCGGGTCGGTTCCGGCTGGGCCTGGGCCCCAGCCACAAGGTCAGCATCGAGCCCATGTTCGGAATTGAGCACGAAGCACCGCTGACCAACCTGCGGGAGTACATAGAGCTAGTTAAGGCCCTGCTGTGGGAGGGCCAGGTGGACTATGATGGCTCCCAGTACCACGGCCACGCCTCCCTGCCAGGGCCAACATCTCCAGACGTGCCGGTAATGGCATCGGCCCTGCGCCGCCGCTCCTTCCGCCTGTGCGGCGAGGTGGCCGACGGGGCAATAAGCTGGGTGTGTCCTGGCCAGTACCTGCGGGACGTGGGCCTGCCGGAGATGCAGCGTGGTGCGGCCAGAGCCGGTCGGGAGACGCCGCCCCTGGTTGCCCACGCCCCGGTTTGCGTTCACGACAACCCGAACGAGGTGCGGGAAGCAGCCCGCGCCCAGCTTGCCAATTACCCCCGTTCCCCCTTCTACCAGGAGATGTTCGCCGCTTCCGGGCATCCTGAGGCACGGGAGGGAGCATGGAGCGACGGGATGATCGAGGATGTGGTTTTGATGGGCGACGAGGAGACGGTGGCCGGCCGCTTGCGAGAACTGTTCGACTGGGGAGCCACCGAAGTCCTGGCCCACCCGCTGACCGCCGGCGGCAACGCACAGGCCTCCATAGAACGAAACCTGAACCTCATTGCAACGGTGGGGCAGGGGTTGTAAACAGGGAACTAAAACATGGATGGACAGGATAAGTGAATTCGAGAGTCCTGATTGGTCCCTTGTACCCTGTCTATCCATGTCAAAACTGACGTAAATGACGGCGGATTAAATCTTGGCCTTGGCTGCCTCCCGCTTGCCTTCTTCGGTCAACTCCCAGGCGTCGCCGTCACTGTTTACCCTGATCAGTCCCAAGGTCACCAAGGTCTGGCGGGCTGCTTTCGCAGATTGCTGCCAGGTTACACCACCGTTTTCGGAGGAATGGAAGTCCCCTTCCTTGAAATAGCCGCCAATCAGGGCATCAACTCCTTTCAACACGTCGTCGGTGGAGCCACTGCCGCCCAGGTCGAACAATACTTCCAGGATGGGAAGCTCGAACTCTCCTTCAGGCGTAATCCCGGCCGCTCGGCGGACCTGGTCCGTGCTAACCCCATTGTTGCCAGGGACCGGCAGTCTTGGAACTTCTTCTTTAGCATCGGCGGCGCTCTCCTGGCCCGACCCGTTATGGCTGGAACCATTCTGTTGGGAGCCCGAACCTTGCCGATCGGCGTAGACCTGGTGGGCCCGGTCTATGGCGCGCACCCTCCCGCTAACCAGGAGTTCCTGACGTTCCGCAGCCCACCGGTTAGACGCGGCAATGCTGCGCACCGAGCCCTGGAAGTGGGGCATAACGTAGCGGGCCATCAACTCGAAGCTGTGCAGCATCTTCTCACGAGGCGCCCAGTCGATAGTTTGGACCAGGAAACCGCCGTACCCGCCACTCTGCTCCGCCAAGCGGTTCAGGCTTTCAATACAGTCGTCCGGCGTACCGATAATCCAGGAACCATTGTCCCGCATGAACTCAGCGACGTCTTCCAGTGGTCCGTCGAAGGCGGCCTTGCGACCATTGGTGCCTTCCGAGTATTCCCGTAAGTATCGTCCCGCCCCCATTTTCACTTCCTGCAAGGCCTGCTCACGGTCTTCGGCAAGGTGGCAGGGAACGGCCAACCGCCACTCGTGACGGTCAACTGTCTGCCCATGCTCGGCGGCGGAGGTCTCCGCAATCTCCCACAGTGCCTTGAGGTTGGAGGGACCGGCCGAAGGGTCGCGGGGTACTGTGATTGTCAGGACCGACGCGCCATATTTGCCCGCCATAGCAACTCCGGCAGGTGACTGCACCGACGCCACGGACAAGGGCATGTAGGGCCGCTGGTAGGGCTTCAGCTGCAGCATGGCCTCGCGAAGCTCGAACCAGTCGCTCTTGTAGGTAATGGGCTCATCCTCGGTGAAAAGGCGCAGGATGATGCTCATAGCCTCATCCATCTTCTCTCGCTGGGTCGTGGGATCAATCCCCATCATGTAGGCGTCACCCGGAAGAGCGCCCGGGCCAACCCCTAGCATTACTCGCCCGTGGGTCATGTGATCAAGCTGGACCATGCGGTTGGCCACCATAAAGGGATGATGGTAAGGGAGGCTTATAACACCGGTACCCAGCTTTATGTGCTTGGTGCGCTCGGCGGCGGCCGCAATGAACAGTTCGGGGGAGGAGATGGTCTCCCATCCTGCGCTATGGTGCTCGCCAATCCAGGCTTCGTCATAACCCAGGTAGTCCAGCCACTGAATCAGTTCCATATCCCGGTCCATGGCCAGGGTGGGGTTTTCTCCCACACGGTGGAACGGCCCCAGGAAAATACCGAATTTCATGCGATCTGGCAGGTTCATTGCAGTCACCTCAGCGGGTTGAAAATCAGTTAAACAGGATTTCGGCAAGAGTTGGGAGTTCTGTCGCCATTATAGCCACGGGCCAAAAGCGGGGCAATCAAAGGTGCTAGAACCCAAAGTCTTCAATCGTCCCATCGACGTACAAGATTTGCAGCGTGGATATCACGCTGCCCAGGAGTTGCTGTTGCTGGGATGGGTCCACTTCTGCGGCCAGGGTGTTGAGGATCGATGAGACGGCTGCGCTGCCATCCAGCATAGTGGCCAGGCGGGCCACCAGATCGCTGCAAGGCAGACCCTCCGGATGGCCATCGGTGATAAGCACATAGCCCCATTCAAAGACGCCGTCGCCGGCAACTGGCTTCCGAACCACTCGTACTCCAGGCCGCAGCCTGGGCACAGCGCCCAATATCGCAGGAGGTTGACCATTCCAGCTCCTGAGGTAATCTTCAACTTGTCCCTGGCGTCGAGCCCGCTCTTCCTCCACCGCCCGCACACTTTCAGCAAACTGGGTGGGTGCCGCTCCCCGCTCTAGCACCATCCTCTCGTATCCTTGTGGCGGTTGCCCCGCTACGGCCTGGATGAATGAAGCCCGAGGCGATAGGCCCGTCTCAGCCTCATCCTCGCCCTCAAGAATTCGCCGCGCTTCCCAGAAATAGGAATCCACCGTGCGGTTGCTGGAATAGAAGAGGCGCACCATCTCCCTGAAGTGGTGGTACTCCTTCATATACAATTCCTGGTAGACCTGGGCTGCCGCCGGACCAATTTGCGGGTCGCGCATGGCTGTGGTGGCATAGGCTGCGGCCAGTACGCCGGACATCAGGGCCAGGTGGACGCCCGAGGAGAAGAGCGGATCTATAAAGCAGGCCGCGTCTCCGGCCAGCACGTATCTATCGCCGGCAATCTTATCGCAAACATATGACCAGTCCTTGACGACAAAGGGACCAGACACTCTGTCTGCATTGGACAGCATTTCAGCAGTGTAGGGCGCCTGGGCCAGCTGTTCGTTCAGGAACTGTTCCAGGCCAAGGTCTCTTATTTGCTCCTCGCCCACCTGTTGATCCACCACCGCACCCACACTGGCTCGACCCGTGTGCAGGGGAATGGTCCACAGCCAGCCGTGGGTGTAGGACTCGATGAAGATATTCGTGTCAGCCGGCGGTAGCAAGTGTTCGGTACCATCGTAGTAGGCATAGACCGCCAGGTTGCGGAAGGATTCATCCCACCGCCGCAAGTTCATTTGACGACCCATAATCCCATTCTGGCCGCTGGCGTCAACCACGAAACGGGCAAGGATCCGGCGTTCTTGGCCGGTATCGTCCTTGCAGCGAATGGTGGAAAAGTCCTTTTCTGCCTGAGGCCGACCCGACGCGGTGGCGTCTGGATTACAGCTTCCGCCAAAATGGAGGACTTGGCTGTCAAGCAAGACTTCGGTGGCCAGCCAGCCCTGGCGCACGTCCACCCCATTGGTCACGGCATTATTCAGAAGGATATGGTCAAAGGTAGGACGCCATACTTGGTAGGAGTGGGGATAGCGGCGGTTGGTCTCGCCAAAGAACCAACTCCAAGGCTCCCTTTCCCGCCCCCAGACCATGGTCGCGCCCCACTTCTTCAGGAATCCCTGGGCCTCCACTTCCGGCAAAACGCCCAGCTCTTCCAGGATGGGAATGCTGGCGGGAAGGAGCGACTCCCCCACATGGTCACGGGGGAAGCGTTCACGCTCCAGCAAGGTAACCGTCCAGCCCTGGCGGGCCAGCATAGTGGCGGCTGCACTGCCGGCGGGGCCACCGCCAATTACCACTATATCTGCTGATAATTCCGGAGCCATCTTGTCCAGGTTCACGGGGTCCAAAGTTGCGATTTGAATGGAATTGTCAAGGGCGGGTTGGGAACCCGCCCTTGCACCAATTAGAGACGATTCTACAGATTTGGCCTAGTCATCGGCGCTGGTTGCGGCAGTCTCCTGGGGGATTTCCTTGCCGGTAGACGGGTCTACCTCGAAAGGCCCGGGAAGTTCCAGTTCCTTGGCAATTTCCTTCACCGCGGGTATGACCTCCTGCCCCATGAGCCGCAGGCTGCGCATGGCATCGTCGTGGGTCATGGCCCCATCCCCGTCCCAGAAGAAGATGCTGCCAGGTCGGATGTACTCCAGGACGTGGCGAATCTTGGGAATGACAGTGTCGGGAGTTCCGGTGATGATAGTGTAATCTTCGACCTGCTGCTCAAAGGGGCGACCCAGTACACCGGCCACGCCGCCACCCCCTCCCCGCGCCGCCGTGGCCACCGACTGGGTGGGAAGGACACGGGTGCGGGACGTCAGGCCAGGCAAGTTCACCAGGGCTGGGTTGACAGTACCTTCATTTCCGGCCAGGAAGGGATTGCTGGGACCCTGCACGTACTTGCGGGCAGTTTGCTCCGCCAGTTCCTCGGTCTCATCAACGTGCACCTTCCATAAATAGCCGATGTTCTGGGGCCCCGACTCATAGCCGTGCTCGGCGGCAGTGTCGTGGTAAAGCTGGAAAGCCCTCTTGGTGGGCTCCATTTCGGTGGCAAGCATGATGTAGGGAATACGCTTTTCGGCAGCCCACATCAGCGAGTCCCGGCTAACTACCCCGGGCAGCCAGATGGGCGGGTGGGGCTCCTGATAGGGCCGCACCCAGGGATTGACGTGGCGGTACTGGAAATGCTTGCCCTCCCAGCGGAATGGGCCGGGCGTTGTCCATGCCTTGACTACAAACTCGTGAGCCTCCTGGAACCGTTCCCAATTGTAGGGCGGCGGTGAGTTGTGGGCAACGCTCTCCCGACCCGTGCCCCGAACCCAGCCCGACACCAGACGACCCCGGGATATCATGTCGATCATGGAAAGCTGTTCCACCAGCCAAAGGGGATCGTCCCAAATAGGAAGGATGTTCCCCAGCAGGACAATCTTGGCCTTATTGGTCATGCGCGCAAGGATGGAAGCTTCAACGTTCATGGCGCCACCCATGCAGAAGGGAGTTCCATGATGCTCGTTGAGCATCAGCCCGTCGAAGCCCATTTCCTCGGCGTACATCTTTTCGTCAAGATAGCGATTATAAAGCTCCGCGCCCAGCTTGGCGTCGTAGATTTCGTTGCTGACCGTCAGGTCCATAATGGGCTTGCCGGTTGCGCCAAAGTAGCCGGAGCGCGTGTCCTGATATGGGCGTTCGGTGAAGTATCCGATAAACATTCCCTTTTACCTCCTGTATGTGGCTGGAGGGCCCTCCCTGACATTTCAAAACAACGAACAGGAAAGGCGTCAAATCACTGTCATTACGAAAAGAACTGGCGCACGAGGGCAAGGAACTGGTCGGCCTTTTCAACCTGGGGCATGTGCCCACATTCGTCCAGAATTTCCAGGCGCGACCCGGGGATGGCTTGATGGTAAGCCTGCCCAGCGCTCACAGGCACGAACTCGTCCTCCCTGCCCCACACAATCAATGTGGGCAAGTCTTTAAGCCGTGCCAGCAAGTTGGGAAGGCCAGGGTAGTACATGTAGGGCCTCCAACCCAGGCGGCAGGCCTCCTCCCTGGCAATCTCCCAGGCCTGAGCCTGCTCCGGAGCCGGCTGGTCAGGGCAGATATCCTGAAACTCGGGGACGCTTCCCGGGTCGTGGAAGCAGGCCGTAATGCAGTGGCCCGGGACAGACAGGAACATATCGTAGATATAGCCCTCTGGCGGCAGAACTCCCATAGCTCCCACCAGGGCCAGCTTCTTGAACTGCCCCGGGTTCATGGTCGCCATCTCAGCGGCCAGCCAGCCGCCCATGGAGAATCCTATGGCGTCTGCTGACCGCAAACCCAATTCGTCCAGCGCCATCAGGTACCACCCGGCCAGGTCCCGCATGTTCATTATCCAGTCCAGGCGAGGCGTGGGCCCAAACCCCGGGTGCGAGGGGATGTACACGGTAAAGTTCTGGGCAAGTTCATCCTGATAACGAAGGGATCCCAAGTACCCGAATTCGTCATTAAGAATCAGCAGGGGATCACCTGACCCGCCCTTTCTAAGATGCAGGTCTACGCCGGCCACAGTTCGGGTTTCTTCAGTCCAGGCAACGGACACGGAAGCCATAGAAAACCTTCCAGGGCAGAGATGGGGAGCTTTGGCCAGAGTTTAGCAAAGCAAATGATTGAAAGCAAACGGGAGTTCTCCTCAAAAGCAGAACTCCCGCCGACCAACTCTCACCTGAGAACCAAAAAAGTCAGGTAGGGGTGTAATTAAGCTCGGTTCCCACAGGACATAGCATCGCTTACATGTTGTGGGAGCCCTTTCACTTACTCCTTGACAACGCCGGTGATAGTGATGTGGCCCATTATGGAATCGGCTGTCGCGCCGTGCCAATGGTTTTCCCCCGGCAGAATCTGAACGATATCGCCCATTGAAACATGGTGACTCTCATGCTCGTTGGCCACTATGCCGTTGCCGTGGACGACGACCAGAAGCTGGTCGGTGTTATGGGTATGCCAGCCGGTGGTAGCGCCCTTGCCGAAGTTGACGACGCTGCTGCTGAACCAGTCGCTGTCCCCATCGCCCAGAAGAGGCTGGCGGGTGCGGCTGACTTCTCCGCCCGTCCACCCCTCTATGGGAGTAGCTGTGGCAATGGGCACCTGGTCAATACGGGAAAGTCTGAAGAGTTTCATTGGTTGTTCCTCCTATATAGTTTAATCTGGCGGCTACGGCTTGAAGAACTCTTGCAATCCATACCTCAGATCTCCGGGTGTCTTTGGTACCAGTCGTTCGCCTGTTCATAGGCGTATGCGGCGTTGAAAAGCGTTTGCTCCTCCAGCGGCCGGCCGGCCATTTGCAGTCCAATGGGCAGGTTGTTGGACGTAAAACCGCAGGGCACCGACAAGGCCGGTACACTGGCCAGGTTGAACGGTGAAGTGAAACTGCGCCGTCCCCGGTAACCGTCCAGCACTTCCTGCTTGCTGCTAATTCCAGCTTGGCCGGGAATTAAGGAGGCCGGTATGGAGGACGTGGGCATCACCAGCACATCCACCTGGTTCAGAGCATCCAGTATTTCCTGGCGCAGGGCCTGTCGCGCCTTCAGCGCCCGCTGGTAGGCCTGGGCGGGGACGATGCTGCCCGCCAGCAGGCGGATGCGGTTATTGTAATCGTACTGGTCCAGGTGGCTGGCGAGACCATCCTTGTGTAAGGATGCGGCGTCCACCATTATGATCAGGCTGGAAACAGCGGCGGAGTGCACCATCAGTGGCAGTGACACTTCCTCAATGTCCGCCCCAAGTTCGCCGAGACGGGCAATAGCTCGAATTACCGCCTCTCCAACCTCCTGGTCCACCGTATCGGAATACACCCGCTCCTTGACTACCCCCACCTTCAGGCCTCGAATGTCCTGTGTCAGGTTAGCTTGGTACGGGGGCACCGGTGCGGTGGCAGTATATGGGTCTTTAGGGTCGAAACCGGCGATGGCTTCAAGGGTCATCGCACAGTCTGACACGGTGCGGGAAATTGGGCCTGCCGTGTCCATCGACCATGCCGCCGCCTGCATACCGAACCGACTTACCCGCCCCCAGGTGGGCCGTATGCCAACCAGGCCGCAAAAGGTGGCCGGCCCCCTGATGGAACCGCCGGTGTCTTCGCCCAGGGATGTGGCGCAAAGAAAGGCGGCAGTGGCTGCGCCGGAACCACTACTGGACGTCCCCGGGTTGCGCTCCAGGTCCCAGGGATTGCGGGGCCGACCGTAGGGGTGATAAAAAGCATCGCCGCTGGCAAACTCGCTCATGTTAAGTTTGCCCAATAATACCGAACCAGAATCCTTCAGCCTGGCGATGGCAGTGGCATCTTCGTCAGGGACGTTGTCTACTAGGATGGATGACCCGCCCGTGGTGCGTACACCCCTGGTGTTAAGCTGGTCCTTCACTGCTACTGGAATTCCGTGCATTGGGCCCCGGTAATTGCCCGCGGCGATCTCATCCTCGGCCTGCCGGGCCGCTGCCAGGGCCTCCTCGCCAGTTACCGTGATGTAGGAATTGAGCTTGCCATCCACTTCGCCAATACGGTCCAGGTAAGCTTCGGTCGCCTCCACAGGGGAAACCTCCCGCGCCTGGATCAGTCCAGCCAACTCCGTGGCGGAAAGGAAGGGAATTTCCTGCCTATTCATGATCAAAGCCTCCTCTAAACCTCGCCGGTTGGCGGAGCCGTACGGATTATTGGAAGGGGTTCAATTTCATCCAGGCCTGGGATTTCGATGCTATCCAGGGCTTCAAGCACCCCATTGAGACTGTAACCCACTTCGGTTGCGAGTTCCGGGGGTATGGTAACGCCGGCGGCGCGGGCCAGGGTCTGGATATCTTCGTCTGTCAGGTCAGGCATGGGGTCCTCCTGCTTGGGGGAAGGGTGTAGTGTAAAATACGGCAAGTTGCCCAAGTGTGGGTTGCCTGGGGGAACAGCCCCATTTTGGCGTCGGCAATTTGGGTTGTCAAACGGACTGATTGGGGAACACGGAGACTCTTGACCAAGTTCATACCGGATTGGCGATTCCCCACCCCAAGTGGGGCCGAGTTGAGGTGAGACTATGGATAACTGGGCCGGAGTAATCATGGCAGCCGGCGAAGGGCGACGCATGGTGTCGAAAATACCCAAGCCGTTGCATAAGGTGTGTGGTAAAGAAATGGTCCGCTATCCGGTTGAACTGCTCCAGGCCCTGGGCGTGGCCCGCATCCTGGTGGTTGTTTCCCCCTCAACGGAATTACTCTTGCGGGAAGCGCTGGGAACCAGCGTGGATTATGTCGTCCAACCTGCTCCAAATGGTACCGGAGACGCTGCAGGATGGGCCGTAGACGCCTTGCCTCCGTCCGTCAGCCACATCCTCCTGATCGGCAGCGATTCGCCCCTCATACGGTCGGCCTCGGTTTTCCAGCTGGTTAACAGACACCAGGCAGACCAGAACGCTATGACCATGTTGACCGCTCCGGATATGCTTGCGGAAGACCTGGGGCGAGTGATCCGCGACGACAACGACAGGATTGTTAACCTGGTGGAGGCGCGGGACTGGGAAGGGGAAACCTGGGCGCCTGCAGAAATCAACGCGGGTGTCTATTGTTTTGACCGGGCTTGGCTCCAGGATCGGCTAGCCGAAATTGAACCGTCGCCCAGCGGCGAAAAATACTTAACGTCCCTGGTATCCTTGGCGGCCCACCGAGGAGAGCGGATCGGCGCGGTGGCCAGCGATATGCCGGAGGAAATCTTCGGCGTAAACGACCGCGTCCAGTTGGCCCAAGTGGAGGCCGTAATGCGGTGGCAAATCACGGAACGTCTTTTGCGGTCAGGCGTTACCATTCAGGACCCGGCGTCGGTCTTCATTGATGCCGACGTCACCATCGGAATGGATACTTTAGTGAGGCCCAACACCAGCCTGCTTGGCAAGACAGTCATTGGGGAAGGCTGCGAAGTCGGACCCAATTCAGTGATCCAGGACTCCCACATCGGCGACAAGTGCCGAGTTACTTCATCAATGCTGGAGGAAGCCACCCTGGAAGCGGGCGTGGATGTGGGCCCCTTCAGCCACCTTCGCCCCGGAGCCTACCTGGAAACCGGCGTCCATATTGGGAACTACGTGGAGGTCAAGGAAAGCCGCCTGGGTCGGGGCGTCCTGGCCGGTCATTTCAGCTACCTGGGAGACGCCAGCATCGGTGCGGGTACCAACATCGGCGCCGGTACCGTAACTTGCAACTTCGACGGAGCGGACAAGCACCGCACTACCATCGGTGAGGAAGCCTTTATTGGCTGCGATACCATGCTGGTAGCTCCTGTTTCCGTTGGGGACCGCGCGGCCACCGGCGCCGGGACGGTGGTTACCAGGGACATTCCAGAAAATTTGCTGGCCGTCGGAGTTCCTGCTAGAATTAGGGGCAATTCATCAAAGAAAGAGACGAGACCGTCCAACTGAAGAAATATTGGATACTGATAGTTTACCTCCATTATTAATAGTTCTTGTTGGTTCCCTCTTCCTCTTTACCCTCCTGAGTCTCGCCGAGCACACGGGGAGCAGTGGCGGCGGCATTCTCCGGGATAGCTCTTCGACCCAGAGAGCCTGGTTTTTGATCTCCCCCTTCAAGTATGCCTGTATCGTTGCCACTGTCTTGTCAGGCTTCTCCGTTGTCCGGCTATTCCTTGAACAGGTGTGGCTTGATGCCGCAATAGTCTTCCTGGTTTCACTGGTCATCTTTACCTTCATCCACCGACTGGCTTCTGCCATAGCCGTTCGTCATCAGGGATTGGTAGCGCGCTTTTCCACTCCCCTCCTTGCCCTCCTTCGCCGCAGCCAAAGCCGTTCCAATGGCGGTGGGTCGGGGTCAGGCAACGGGAGCGCCAGACAAGACGGCGCGGGCGATAGTGAATCGGGCACTCTCGATATCACTGAAGAGGAACTGGTCAGCATGGACCGGCACGATCGGGAAATGCTCCGCTCCATCATTCAGCTGGACAACTCCACCGCCCACGAGATCATGGTTCCCAGGCTGGACGTGGTGGCCCTCGAGATCAATACCCCTATTTCTCAAGCCATAGAACCGATCATCAGGAGCGGACACACCCGCATACCGATCTTCGAGGATAACATCGACCATATAGTGGGCATGATCCACTCTCTGGACCTGCTGCAGTTGCTGTCGAGGGACGACTGGACTCAGGCTTCCCTCAAAGACCTGGCCCGACCGGCCTATTTTATCCCGGAGACCAAGCGACTCGACGACCTGTTGGGAGAATTTCAGCAAAAGGCCGTGCAGATGGCCGTAGTTGTGGACGAATACGGCGGGACAGAGGGCATTATCACTTTGGAAGATCTGCTGGAGGAGATTGTCGGAGAAATAGAGGACGAGTTCTCCTGGGCGGAAGAGGAAGAGGTAGTACAGGAAGAAGACGGGAGCGCCGTGGTCAACGCCAGTATTACTAACGACGTCATTGAGGAAATGTTCGACGTCAAACTGAACAATCCAGACGTCGACACGATCGGAGGCTACGTGTACATGAGCCTTGGTCGTATGCCCCACCTGGGCGACCTCATCGAGACCGATGCATTGACCATTGAAATCGTCTCGGTGCTGGGCCGCCGAATCCAGAAGGTGCGCATCAGGCGGAAGGAAAACGTGTCGGCCAACCCTCAATAGGCAGACCTTTTGTGTCTAAATCCGGGCCTTCAACGATGCACAACAGGAAAGGGGCGGGAAACAATTCTCGCCCCTGATCATTTGCGCCAGTCCTACCCTGGGCACAGGTTGAATTTTCTCCCATTGCAGTCAGGTTCCTCCTACTGCTCGTAGCCCAGCGGGTTCACCCAGTACCTCGACTCAGACAACCCGGCGGGAAATAGTTCCTGCCTAGCTATATCTTTCGCCGTCGCGGGAGCGATCCTGTGGGTGTACTTTACTGCGGGAACCGTACTATCGACGGAACTTTGGGAAACCGTGACATCCCCCTTTTCAGTCGCGGCGGCCGCAGCCTGGTCTGCTTCCGCACCCGACGCAAACCCGTAGTAGGCCAAGCCGGAAATCAGGAGAACGCCCGCCAGTACTGCGACGAGCAGGGCAGGCAGATATTTGGCGTTGCTCTGTGGGCGCGCTCCCAGTAGGGTATAGTCGTAACCAGCTTCCATAAACACCCCTCAAACAGAAAGAAAATACTGAAGAAGAAAACTATGCCAATACACTGAACAATCTTGCTTTCCCCTTCCGCTCCCTCTCACCAACCCCTTGCCACACTTCTACCCTGGGAAAACTCGGGGAAATACTGCCGGAAGAGGGGAATAATGGTCCTGCTAGCGGGATCTTGAGGTATTCATGCCGCCCGGCGTTATCGGCTCATTCAAGTATATGTCGCCGTTCCGGATCTTGATGTTGAAACCGCAGCCAGGATTAATGCACACCCAGGCCTTGTAATGCACTGCTGCCCCCTGTCCGCCATAATCTGACAGGGGCACCAACTGGCCCTCGTTGCATTTCAGACACTTGGGCAGATTGTAGTCTTCCACTTCATCACCCCCCACCAATAAAGTAAGCCGAGTATATCACTCGAATTTTTTCGCAAACAAGTCAAACACAGGACGACTATTCTGGATTTTGTTGCACCGGACTCAAGAGACATGCGCACTCTTTCATCCATCTCATACTAGCCGAAAAAAGAAAGAAGGGAGCGCTTTGCCCCCTTCCTCTTCAAACAGGCTGACCTGGCACAAATCGCCTCCTACTCAAGGAAGTCCTTGAGTTTCCGAGAGCGCGAGGGATGGCGCAGTTTGCGCAGGGCCTTGGCTTCGATCTGCCGGATTCGCTCCCTGGTTACCCCGAATTCCCGCCCCACTTCCTCCAGGGTGCGGCTTCGGCCATCTTCCAGCCCGAACCGCAACTGAAGGACCCGGCTTTCCCGGTCGGTCAGGGTGCCCAGCACTTCAGATACCTGCTCCTTCAGCAATTGGAAAGAAGCGGCATCGGCAGGAGCGGGGGCGGTACGGTCCTCGATAAAGTCGCCCAGGTGAGAGTCTTCTTCCTCGCCAATGGGAGTTTCCAAAGAAACTGGTTCCTGGGAGATTTTCATGATCTCCTCAACCTTTTCCGGTCCAATCTCCATCGCCGCGCCGATTTCCTCCGCTGTAGGTTCGCGGCCGTACTCCTGAAGGAGCCGACGGTGCTGGCGCATCAGCTTGTTGATCGTCTCTACCATGTGCACCGGGATCCGAATGGTGCGGGCCTGGTCCGCAATGGCCCGGGTAATGGCCTGACGGATCCACCAGGTGGCGTAGGTACTGAATTTATAACCCTTGCGGTAGTCAAACTTCTCCACGGCCCGGATCAAGCCGATGTTCCCCTCCTGGATCATGTCCAACAGGGCCATTCCCCGGCCAATGTACTTCTTGGCCACGCTGACCACCAACCGCAGGTTAGCCTCCGTCAGGTGAGCTTGGGCACGGTCGCCATCAGCCTTTATGTGGTTGTACCTGTTGCGGAACAGCGGCTCATACCTGGCCAGTTCCGGAATGGAACCAACTTCACTGAAAGTGGCGTCCAGTTGCAACAGGGTGCAGTCCCGGAGCACGTCCACCGTGTCGGGCGAAAGAATCCAGCGGTCCAGCGAAAGGTTCACCACCTGCCGGTAAACATCGTCCCGCTCCATTTCCAGGGTCTCCGCCAGGCTGACCAGCATTTCCTCGGACACCTGAGCGTCTATGGCATCGGCCAGTACGGGTTCGTCAATCAACTGGGACAGAGTAGGATTGCGCGGCAGCTCCAGGTAGTCGCTCAATGCATCCACCAGCGCGGTGGCCCGCACCAGGCGGCGCAATAGTGCCTCAGAGAGCTCCCAGTTTCGGGCGCTTTCGTTAAACTCCAGCCGAATCTTCTTGCTCAGAAGGTCCGGGCTACGCAGGGGGCCCAGGTCCACCTTCTCGCCCTTGAAACCGAATTCCGGCCCACGCCGTTCTTCCAAAACTTCCCGTTCCAGTGTCTGGCAATACTCTTCGCCCAGCACCTCCTTGCTCAGGGCCAGAAGATGTTTCTCTCCCTCCAGCTTTCGCGCCAGTTCTCTTTCGTCCTTGGCTGCCAGCAACCCGACGCGACCAATCTCTCGAAGGTACATCCGAACCGGGTCGTCCAGCACCTGAAGGCTCTCGGCCTCCGCCTCCCAGTCAGGCTCTTCACCCTCTTCTTCCTCGATCTCAGTGTCGGCGGGGCCCTCGTCCAGCGTGCCCGAGGGACTAGTTGGGTCGGTGCGCCCCGGCACCCACTGTTCGTCTTGGTCATCGGGATCATCAGGAGATTCGACCACCAGGGGTATAGTGGCTACCGCCATGCCACCGCCTTCCGCAAGTTCATCGTCCTCTTTGGCCACCGCGCCCAGAATACCCAGGTACTTGTCGTTATCCGACGACGGTTCGTCGTTAATGTCGTACAAGTCCTCTTCGGCGCCGATGTCCTGGCTGGCCTTATTGCGTCTTACCATATATTGTCACCTTCCACGCGATACTTTTTGGGAATATTGCTTCCTTGATTCCTCGTTGGCCTTGATCTTCCTGTTAAGGATCAGTGTTTCTTCAGACGCTTCTTCCGGTATTTCCGACGGATCCTCGGAAAAGCGTATCTGCTCGGCCAGCTTCAGTTCTTTCAATTGCCGCTCTTCCAGGCGGCCGAGAATCTGCCACAATCCTTCTTGGCGTTCATAAGGTTCCATAGGCGGCAAATTCAAGGATGTCAACCTGTCCAGGTGGTTCCATAATTCCGGCGCCAGGATCTGCTTGGTCTGCTCTGCCAAACTCTCTTCCGGAATCAGCATTTCCGGCGCCTGGCTCCACGCAGAGGTCATCTGCAAATAAATTTCCCGGTTCTCCGGGCGCTTGAAATACTCCGGCGGCAGCCCACCGCACTCCGACAATTCATTTGCCAAATCAGGGTACCTCAACAGGAGTGAGAGGCAGTGCTCGTCCAGCGAATCACGTTCCTCGGCCAGCAAGGCCGATCGGTCAACACCGTTTCGGTTGACTGGCCGGTCCTCTGCACCCTGGCCCCTACCTCCCGCGCCGCTTGCCACCCCCCGGGAACGTTGCCCCGCATTGGGACGGTTCAAGGTAGCACGTAAGCTTTCTTCCCTGACCGACAAAAAGTCGGCCAGCTTTCTCAAGTAACTGTCCTGGAGGATTGGCTCTTTTACTGCATAGATGAACGGGCTTACCCGTTCCACCATGCGAACTTTGCCCTCCGGCGTAGCCGTATCTATCTGTCCTGAAAGGGCCGGCAATAGATAATCAAACAACGGCACCCCGTTTCGAACTAACTCCTCCCATTTTTCCGGCACCTGCCGAATAACCTCGTCCGGGTCCTTCCCGTCGGTCAAAACCGCCACCCGCAGGTTCAAGTCCTCGCGCCGCTGCGGGGAAGTGGAACCACCGGCCTGCCACACCTGGCGGTTCTGGAACACCTGCCAGGAGGACTCAAGGCTGCGCAGGGTTGCCTGCTGACCCGCGGCATCAGCATCCAGCGCCAGGGAAACCTGCCGGGTAATCCGAAGAACCTCCGCTACCTGGTGATCAGTAAGGGCCGTGCCCATAGAGGCCACCACGTTCTCGTACCCATGCTGGTGGGCCGAGATGGCGTCCATGTAGCCCTCCACGATAACCATGCCCTGCTGGCGCGCCGATTCCCGCGCCAGGTGGAGGGCATACAGGGTGCGGCCCTTGTCAAATACCGGCGTGCGGCCCGTGTTCAGGTACTTGGGCATCGAATCGTCCAGCGCCCGGCTGCCGAAACCGCCCAATTCTCCCTGCCCGTTCCGGATTGGGATGATCAGCCTGCCTCGGAAGGCATCCCGGTGTCCCCCGTCCTGATTTTGCAGCACCGCGCCCGCCCGAACCATCTGTTCCGGCGCAAACCCCGCCTTCAATAGAATCGCAAAAAGTCCCTGTCCGTCAACGGGGCTCAGGCCCAGTTCGAACTTGCTGACACTCTCCCTGTTGACGCCGCGGCCTTCCAGGTAAACTCGAGCGCCTGCGCCCATGGAAGATGCCAGGTATTGTTGGAAGTACTCTCGCGCCGCTTCATTCAGACGGTAAAGGTCGTCTTGTTCCGACTGGCGTTCCCGTGTGGGCAGGCTAACCCCAGCCTGCTGGGCCAATCGTTGCAGCGCCTCTTTGAACTCCAGGTTTTCGGCCTTCATTATGAAGCCAAATATGTCGCCCCCGGTAGCGCAAGCCCCGAAACAGTGCCAGGATTGCCGCTCCGGATTCACGTAGAAAGAGGGTGTCCGCTCTTGGTGGAAGGGGCAACACGCCTTGAAAGCCCGTCCCGACCGCTGCAATGTTGCATAGCCGGAAACCACTTCCGCGATGTCCAGTCGGGATTTTATGTCATCAATCACGGCCATGGAATTAAAACGTAAGGGGGATTGTTCTATTGAACATGACTCAGGGAGTGCGTAGCCGGGCGCCGTACCCAATGGTTTCTGAGATGTTACCCGGACTCTATTTGACGGTTACCTATGTAGTAAATAACAAAATCACACAATCCGCCTATATTAAAAAATTATCACACTCCATATAAAATGTCAATTATATATTTGTGCTGCTTATGACTTACCTGGGGAGAAATTAGAGAACCATATGGAGACGAACGCTCGATCGAGAGCCCGCACTAGTGTTGGTCAAACAAGTGGATGAATGAAGACCGTCTGGCCGTATCTCTTGGGAAGCCTGGCAGTCGGCTTTAGGACAATTTAGAAGGGAACTTTGTCTGTCCCCGCCTCATCAGCGCCATAAAGTGCAACCGAGTTGGAGCCAAGCAGTTCTTCCAGCCGTCCTCGCATATCGTCACAGTAGCCCGTGCTTACTACTGGCAGGTCCAGCACCACCCGGCGGCCTTCGGTGTAGATTTCCAGGTTCACCCGGTCCTTGCCGGGGTACTCCAGCAGCAGGGCGATTACCTCCCGGAGCAGGTGGGCATCCTCCACCGGATCCTCAGACTCGGTTATCCCCACATACACCGTCCTTGCCGGGGGCAAAGCAACGGCGCTCGCATCCCCTCCGGTTCCGTTCCCATTGCCGTTACCGTTTCCATTCCCATTGGACTGCGGCTTATAGGAACCGTTGGACTGGTGACGGTAGTTGCCGTTGCCGTTGGCGCCATTTCCAGCGTTCCGGCGATGGCCTGGCGCATTGGCGCCGTCGCCATTGCCAGAATGACCGTTCATAGTGGCAGGGGAAGGGAATTCTTTGATAACAGGAGGCGAACCAGACTGCGCTTCCTCTTGTGCGGCGGCAGCGGGCACGAAGGCTGACACCTGGTCACAGGCCAGGGAAAAGCCGTCACCCCGCAGGCGTAGCTTGCCAGTGGCTCTGAGCAATCGGCCCGTGGCCCACATTTCGGCTGTCCGCTCCAGGACGTCGGGCCATACCAACGCCTCCACCTGCCCGCCCAGCAGGTCAAAATTGACCACCAGGAACTTCTTTTGCTCCCGGGTGTACCGTTCGGTCACCGAGGCCACGTGACCCACCAGGGTGTAAGTGAGCCCCTGCATATCCTCATCCAGTTGGTCCACAGAACTGATGCCGTCTCCCACGTCGGCGGTGGCCAGGACCATCAGCGGGTTGTATGACAGGGACACTCCCAGCAATTCCTTCTCCAATGCGGCCTTCTCTTCCGGAGAGAGGTCCAGCCCATTGAGAACAATGCCGGCCATCTGGGGCGCGTCGGCCTGTTCCGTTCCGCCGAACAGGCTTGTCTGACCCGAGTTACGGGTACGGGTCTCCAGCTGGGCGGTGGCCATTATCTGGTCCAGAACCCCCAGTAAGGCGCCCCTGGACCCCAGGCTGTCGAAAGCGCCCGCCTTTACCAGACTTTCCAGGGTACGGCGGTTCAGCCCACTCACATCCGCTCTCCGGCAAAAGTCGTCTATCGACTCGAACGGACCGTTCTCCAACCGCTCTGCCACCAGGGGCTTCACCGCCCCTTCGCCTATCGTCTTGATTGCCGCCAGGCCAAACCTCAGGCTGGGCGTTGGGCCGCTGTCCTTGTCGATGGTGAAGAACTCCCCGGACCGGTTGATGTCCGGCAGCAGCACCGGAATCTGAAGTTTGGAACACTCGTTGACTGAACTAATGATGCGGTCGGTATTATCCAGGCGGGAGTTCAATACCGAGCACATATACTCCAGCGGATAGTGGGCCTTAAAGTAGGCAGTCCAGTAGGAGATAAGGGCATAGCTGACGCTGTGAGCCTTGTTGAATGCGTAGCCGGCGAAGGGCTCGATCAGGTCGAACACTTGGGTTGCCAGGGGGCGATCAAATCCCTTTCCCAGGGCGCCGTCAATGAACCGATCGCGCTCCTCGGCCATCAGGGAAGCAATCTTCTTGCCCATGGCCTTGCGCACTGTGTCCGCCTCCCCCAGGGAATACCCGGCGAAGCGCTGCAGGATCAGCAATACCTGGTCCTGGTAAACGATAACCCCGTATGTCTCGTCCAGCAGTTCTTTCAGGCTATCGTCTGGATAGGTAATGCCGCGGCGCCCGTGCTTGGCCTCGATAAATGTGTCAATGTGCTCCATTGGCCCCGGGCGATACAGGGCAATCATCGCGGCGATATCGCCCAGGTTGGAGGGCTTCAGTTCCTTGATGTACCGCTGCATACCCGCACTTTCCAACTGGAACAAGTCCGTGGTCTTGCCCGAAGACAACAGGTCGAAGGTTTCCTTGTCGTCCAGAGGCAGGCGGGGCACGTCAATCTTGATGCCCTGGGTTTCATCCAGGAGCTTTGTGGCCCGGTCCAGTATGGTCAGGTTGGTCAGGCCAAGGAAATCCATCTTCAGCAGGCCAAGCTTGGCCACCGGGTCCATGGAGTATTGCGTCATCAGCACTGGGCTGTTCTCGTCGCCCCGCGCGGGGCGTTGCAGGGGAACCGTCTCCGTCAGAGGCTCGTCCGCTATGAGGACCCCCGCGGCGTGGGTGCTGACGTGGTGGACTATGCCCTCCAAACCCTTGGCGTTGTCCACCAGGTTCCGGACGGCATTATCCGCCTCGTATGTATTGGTCAATTCCGGGTTAACCCGAAGAGCGTCATCCAGGGTGCGGGTCTTGAAAGGGACCATCCTGGCGATACGGTCCACGTCCCCGTAGCTCATGCCAAGGCTGCGGCCCACGTCCCGAAGCGCCGCCTTTGCGCCCATGGTGCCGAAGGTGATTATCTGCGCCACACGGTCGCTGCCGTACCGGTCAATAACGTAGTGGAGCACCTCGTCCCGTCGGTCATCCTGGAAGTCCATGTCGATATCGGGCATTTCCTTCCGTTCCAGGTTCAGGAACCGCTCAAAGACCAGGCGATACTCCAGAGGATCCACATCGGTAATTCCCAAACAGTAGAGGGCTACGCTGGCCGCGGCGCTGCCCCGCACGCCAAACATTATGCTATTGCGATGGACAAAGTCACAGATGTCCCACACTACCAGAAAATAATTGGCGAACTGGGTATGCCGGATGACCTCCAGTTCGTATTTCAACCGCTCCTCGGCCTCCGGGGTTGACCGGGGATAGCGACGGCGAAAACCTTCCCAGCAAAGCTGAGCCAGGTATTCGTCGGCCGGCATGTCGTTGGGAGTGGGAAACTTGGGCAGATGGGTCTGACCAAAGCCCAGTTCCACATGGCACATATCGGCAATAAGCTGGGTATTCGCCAGCGCTTCCGGATAGTCGGAGAATAGCTGCTCCATCTCCGCCGGACTCTTGACGTAGTAGGAGTTGTCCTCCATCCGAAGGCGCTTTTCGTCCTGGACCGTAGTGTTGGTCTGGATGCAGATATACAGGTCCTGGAAGGGAGCCTCATGCTGGCGGACATAGTGGGCATCATTCGTAACCACCATGGGGATGCCCAATTCCTTGCCCAGGCGGGTCAATCCGTCGTTAATGACCGGCAACTGCTCAACGTGTTCATGGCGCTGCAACTCCAGAAAATAACCGTCGCCAAACAATTCTCGGTACTGGAGTATCTTCTGACGGGCCTCCTCCGGTCTGCCGTCGGCGAGTAGCCTGGGCACCTCGGCCGAGGCGCACCCGGACAGGCAGATCAGTCCCTGGTGAAACTCCTGCAGCAACTCCCAGTCTATGCGCGGGCGGTAGTGAAATCCCTCAAGGTGCGCCTTGGTCACCAGTTGCATCAGGTTCCGGTAGCCGGTGTTGTCCCTGGCCAGCAGCACAAGGTGATAGGGGCTGCGTTCCGAGGTATTGCGGTCATGGCGGCTGCGATGAGCCACGTAGACTTCGCAGCCGATAATTGGCTTTATTCCCGCTTCCTTGCACTCCGAGTAAAAGTCAACCACACCATAGAGGTTGCCGTGGTCGGTGACGGCCAGGGACTCCATTCCCATGTCCCGGACCTGGTACACCAGGTCGGGAATGCGGCTGATGCCATCCAGCATGCTGTATTCGGTGTGGGTGTGCAGATGGGTGAACAAAGGGCGAGCGCCTCCGTGAAAAGAGCTTCTTTATGAACTAATGATTGAACATAATACACTGTCCGGCGGGCCGGCAAGCTTAAAGCATTGTAGATTTTCGTGAATGTTTCGGGGGCATGCCTGTCCATAGATAGGGACTCGCCCCGACAGAGGAGAACAAAGAGAAAACCGAGTGAGTCTTGGTTTAACTGCGGGGATACCGGGGTTACATCGCCGGGCAGTAGACACAGTGCCATCGGGAATAAGGTACCCTTAATCGTCCATTGGCAATCGTCTATCAGCGCCACCTCCACTGACCCTCAAGGACGCAAACTAACCATTCTCCACACTATCTCCAGGCCCTTCCATGATTTCGAAACAGAAGTGCCCGCAGCCGATGGGAGACTGCAGGCATGTGATCTCTCCCGGCTGCATTCAGTCCTGCCAGCAGGACACAGGATCCGGAAATCAGTCGGGCCGTGGCTCAATTAACGCGAAGCCACGGCCCACTACCTTCTTCTATTGTAGTCCCATCCCCGCAAGCACTTAGATGTCGGGGATTGCCTGTCATTCACTCCCACCAACACCTGGGACAGGTCGCCACCAGGTCCCCATCAATGTGGCTGCCTTAGAGAAACATCTTCAGCCCTAGGGGGTGTCGTCAAAAGCCGATTTTCGTCTTTCCGGCGAATGCCGGAATCCAGATCCGTCAAGTAAATGGGTGATAAGCTCCGCGATATACCAGGACTCTGGTATATCGCCTGTTAATACCCGATACCTAACCGTCGGTAATGGCTAACTTGACGACACTCCCTAGAAGTCATCGTCGTCTTCCAAAACCACCCTGTCCCTGGACAGCTTGCCTAGAAGATTGGCGTTGGAATCGCTCTTGGACTTGTCATCACCCCAGTGGGACGCATCCATGTAATTCTTAAACTGCTTCAACTCGCCGCACAGGCGGCAAACCCCGGCGCTGGTGGGGCCGTCCCCGTCCTGGATTACCCAGTGGTGACTGCATTCCTCAATAATACTGTCAGAAGGGCTTAAACCGGCGGCCCGCTCGTCAATCATCTTCGCCTCCATGCTTTTGGTGGATATATAGTATTATGTATTGCGCTTCGTGTCAATAACTTTATCTCTGTTTTTTATAATTCTATTCCAAAATAACGATAGGATAAGAATATTATGACAC
This sequence comes from Dehalococcoidia bacterium, assembly GCA_034428635.1. Lineage (GTDB taxonomy): Bacteria > Chloroflexota > Dehalococcoidia > Lucifugimonadales > UBA3495 > Bin22. Next base: position 28,245 of record DAOUHR010000097.1, on the reverse strand, counting down.
GAAACGCATGGTTTCTGCCCTCTCACCCGAATACATGGAGCAAAGATATTGATTATTCAATATATGTTCTATTAATAACACGAATATACTGGCATCACTTTGTGACTATGTTCACTCATCAACAGACCTTATTATCTATGAATTTGATGAACCAATGGCAATCCAACCGTCTCTTGGTTGCATCCGATAAGCCTCCTGACGATCAAAAAGAAGGGCCCCGCAGGTTATTCCTGCGGGGCCGGCGCGTTTGGTCTTACTCTTGCCAGGGAAGGTTTTCATACCCACCAGGCAATCTGTGCTCTACAGGTCTCACTGTGGCTTTTCTATCACCTGCGTGGTCATCCGGGTTACCCCCCAGCCAGCGAGCCACGCCGAGTGCCGGCCGTCACCGCCGGCCACCATCACCAGAAGGTCGCCCGCCGATGGCAATATGGGTATCATGGCATCCGGGTCCGACTCATCAATCCACTTGGGCCAGTTGCGGTTGCCATAGTGGGCGATTCCCTCCAGCCTATGTAGGGGCATTCGGGCGTTCTGGAATACGTACTCCCTCACATCTTGCTTGGTGAGTCCGGAGGCGTGCATTTCTGCCGCATGCTCCGGGCACAGTACCAGCGCCATCTGCGCCCCCGTCCCCGTTTGGTAGTAGTTAGAGAAGCCGACGGTCCTTATGGAACCCACCAGCGTCCGCAGCACCTGGATGCCCGTCGGCGAGGTGCTTTCCATGATGACGTACATCCCCCGCACACCCATCACGGTAACCATACTGTCGGACGGGTCGAACCCAAGTTCTACATGCCGCGGCTCCCACGGACTGCGGGCCTCGTTTTCCGCGAAGCAGAAGGTGTACCGTGCCGGCAGGGCCAGCGTAGCCTTGTCCATCTCCCCGGGTACCAGTCCTGCCACATTGCGGACGAACAACCGCAACGCCCGCCCGATAGAGGCGTTGGCCCGGTAGCCCGGACCGAAACACCCGGAATCACCGTTAATCCCCAGCTCCTGGGCAATTGGGCCGTTGACCATGACCGCCGGCGCAGCGCCGCCGGTGGTTGCCTGCACCCCTGCCATGTTGAAGTCGGGCTGCATGGCTGCCTTCACGGCCGCCACCACCACTGGAAAGTGTTCCGGCTTGCACCCCGCCATCACCGCGTTTATGGCAACCTTCTCCAGCGTCACCTCGGCATTCCGGGGCTGCACCACCCCCAGACTTGTGGACGGGTCCTGGCCGTAGGGCAGCAACATCTTTCGCACCAGGTCTTCCGTCGCCGGCACTACCGGCAACCCGTCAGTCCACCCCTGCTGCTCGTAGTAATCCTGTATGGTGTCGAAGTCAGCTGAGACTTCCACCCGACGTGACTGAATAGTCAACGGATTCATTCTTATTGCCCCCGATTAAACGTGGGTAGGAACGGTACAATCTTCTCCACCAGGGATGCCAGGTTGCGGGTTTGTATCCACACCTGGCCCTTGCCCTGAAACTTCATCACCAGGCCTTCACCGCCGCCAATGAGCGACCGGATGCCACCCACCTTGCCGATGGAATACTCTACGTCATCACTGAAGGCAACCAGGTGACCGGTGTCTACCACCAGTTCCTTGCCGGGTTCCACCGGCAGACGCTTGATTGCCCCGTATGAATTGTAGAAAACTGTCCCTTCGCCCCGCTCCGAATACGACCGCAGAAAAAAGAGGCTCTCGCCGCTGAACATTCCCCTGAATCCCCGGAACTGGGAATCCGTCTGGACATTCTCAGTGCAGGCCAGGAAGGAACTGCCCTGAATGAACAGATTCCGGCCCGGCGGCAAAGTGAAGGAGCCTATGTCCCCTGGAGTAGACGGAGCCAGGCAGACCTGCCCCCCGCTCCGCTGGGCGGTGAACGTGTTAATGAAGAATGACTCGCCACCCATCATCCGCCGGATCCCGCCGAATATGCCCCCGCCGGCAGAACCGGTCTTCATCTCCACACCCTCCTGGGCCACCATGGCGCCCGGCTCCGCATTGATCCTCTCGCCTGCTTCCAACGCCACAGTCAGCATGGCGTAGCTGGGGTCAAATTCGATTGCCGTTTGCATTTTCTATCTCCTGATTTGTCCTGATAGATGCATAACAATATAATCGCCGGAGCCATTGACTCCGGCGAAAACAACTAAGTGCGGGACATCCGTGCGCTATTTTAACCCTTGGTAAGCAGGCCGACAATTTCCTCGGCATACTCGTGCGCCAGTTGCTGTACCTCCGGCACGCTGCGGGAGGCCAGCGGGCTGGGCAGTACCACAATACGAACCCCTGGCATTCCCAGGGAAGCTGCCCGGGCGTGGGCCGCCCTGGTGAATGCGCTGGTGATGACGCTGACCGACGGAACTCCGCGGGTTTCAGTTACTACCGTGTCGTGGAGACCCCACGCCGTGCAGGATCCTCAATCGGCAATGCCATGCACGACGGCATCACACTCGTCCACCAGATTGTCTATGGTCTCGTCGGCACAGGGCATACTGAAAGTGAACTTGGAGGCATAGACCACCTTCTTCGCCTTGTACTCCTCTTCCAGCACACGCTGCAGTTCCAACAGGAAGGAGTCTGCGTGGTATTTCCGGTTCTCGAGCAGACCCACCACTTTTCCTTCCAGGCTGGGAATCTCGGCGCTTATGCCCCGTTCTTCCGGTACTGCCTCGGGGCGCGGGTCCAATATCTCAATAGTGCCATTTGCCAGAACCATGTCCCGTTACCTCCCAGGGATTCTTTGGAAAACAGGCTTACAGTTATTATTCCGCTTTTGCCGGGCAACGATTCGCTGCTGTGCAACCGGCAGAACGGCTACTCACCCAACTGGAAGAACTTTCCTTCGGTCTTGATAGATGGCGCAATTACCATCTCCGCCTGATGAAAGTCCCGGATCGTGTAGGCCCCGCACATTCCCATGGCCACCTTCAATGCTCCTACCAAATTCTGCGTGCCGTTGGTGACCGAAGTGGGGCCGTACATTATCTCCTTCAGTGTCGCCTTGGTTCCCACTTTGATGCGGGTGCCCCGAGGCAACTCCGCGTGGGCGTTTGCCATGCCCCAGTTGAAACCACGGCCAGGCGCTTCCTCGGCCTGGGAAAAAGGGGTGCCCACCATCACGCCGTCGGCCCCACTGGCAATTGACTTGCAGAGGTCCCCGCCGGTGCGAATGCCGCCGTCGGTTATGACGTTGACATAGCGGCCGGTGCGGTGAAAGTAGTCCCGCCTGGCCGCAGCGCACTCCAGGGTAGCGGTTACCTGCGGCACACCCACTCCGGTGACCTCCCGGGTAGTACAGGCGGCGCCAGGACCCACGCCCACCAGGATGCCGTCCACGCCGGTTTCCATCAACTCCATGGCCACGTCGTAGGTGACGCAGTTACCTACGACCACTGGCACGCTAAGCGACTCGATTAGTTCGGCGAAGATCAGCCCCCGGTAGCTCCGCGAATAGTGACGCGCCGTAGTTACCGTGGACTGGACTACCACTATGTCCGCCCCGGCTTCCACCGCCGCCGGCGACATCCGCTTGGTGTTCTGGGGAGTAAAAGCAATCGCGCAGGTCGAACCTGCGCTCTTGATTTCCTCCACCCGCTGCCCGATCAGGTTGTCCTTGATCGGTTCGGCATATACCTGTTGAAGGTATTGGGTTACCTCCGACTGGGGCATGGAAGTAATTTCTTCCAGAATTGAATACGGGTCCTCGTAACGTGAATAGAGTCCTTCCCCGTTGAGCACTCCCAGGCCGCCCATTTCGTCCATCAAAGTGGCGAACCTGGGCGATACTGTGCCATCCATTGCAGAAGCCATAATGGGAGCGTCAAAAGTGCACTCCCCGATAGTCATTGTGGTGGATGTCAATTCGGGATTGATAGTTACGTCGCCGGGAACAATAGCTACTTCGTCGAAACCGTAAGATCGTTCCAGTTCCTTGAACAGGCGTCTTGACATCCCAGCGCACCTCACTTGTGCATGAAATTTAATCCATAGAATTTAGCAGGCCAGCTATGGTTGCGTCAACCGGAACTTCGCCAACTGCCAGGGTCTTTCGATTTTCCCTCTCCCCTGGCGGGAGAGGGTTAGGGTGAGGGGGACGTTGTTCGGCAAGATGACTCGTTGTCTTGCACTTTCACCCCCATCCTAACCTTCCCCCATCAAGGGGGAAGGGACATCTTGGAAAATCGAAAGACCCTGCGCCGACTGCAGGAGCAATCGCATCTTGAATTGATAGCCCAGACTGCCCTGGCCCCAGTTCGAGCTCCCCGCTTGGGCGGGAACAACGGATTTCCCCTAGGGGGTGTCGTCAAAAAGCCGAGTTTCGTCTTTCCGGCGAAAGCCGGAATCCAGATCCGTCATGTAAATGGGTAATATGCTCCGCGATATACCAGGACTTTGGTATATCGCCTGTTTATACCCGATACCTAACCGGCAGTAATGGCTAATTTGACGACACTCCCTAAGCTGAAGTGCGCTTGCCCTGGCCGCATGACACTGGCCCCTTGATATCAGGGAATACAAACCCCTACCCTAATTTTTGGGTGGACCTGCTTCCCCTTCCTTGGAAACGGAAGCAGAAACAAAGCCTGCGGCAGCTTTGGCTCTCCAGGCGGCCGTGGCCCAGCGCGGGACATTTTGGGTCGCTTTAGGCCACCTTAAGGGTCATTCCCTATCTGGGATTTGGCCCACCGGCGTGCCATCCGGTGCCATCCCGACTCTGTTGCCAAATACGAAACGGCACAAAATGGCACAAAATGGCACAAGAAATTAAAAAATCCTTGATCTCTGGGCGTCGGCAGGCAGAAGCCATGTCCCACAGTTGGGTTGTCCGAGCAATCGTCATACCGGTTTTCGCCCGGGTCTGGAAGTCCAGCACTCCCCTGAAGATGGTCAGGGCATTCGCATGAATGGTCTTGGAAAGACCCGTCTTTCCAGCGAAGGCGGAAACCTCGAACTCTGGGCAGACCCGTCTCGGCTATCTAGGAAGGGACCATCCGGTCAACCATTTCCAAATGCGAGAAACCTGCCAACAGCCATGCAAATGGCATTGAGGACAGTCCTCTTTTCTCGACGTGCTCACAAAAGCAGGAACTTAGTTGCTTGGGGCCAAGGTTGCCGTTTTCGGAGACCATTGTGTAACTCGGCAAGTGAGCTAACCTATGGTATTTTTTCGACGGTCGCCGTATTTTGTTCGGCCTGTATCCATATTATGGCTACTTCCAATTGTCGGTTACACCAAGGTCTCTCTTGGCGGAAATGTTGGTTTTCCCAAATCCCGAAATTGGTCTGTACCTTGCCTCGTCAGGGATTCAGATACGTTGGTCTGGAGAGACATTAAACCGTATTCGCCGGCATCCAGAAGCTTTGGCCTAGGGGGTGTCGTCAAAAGCCGAGTTTCGTCTTTCCGGCGAAAGCCGGAATCCAGATCCCTCATGTAAATGGGTGATATGCTCCGCGATATACCAGGACTCTGGTATATCGCCTGTTTACACCCGATACCTAACCGGCAGCAATGGCTAATTTGACGACACTCCCTAGGCAACTTGTTTGACCTCCGCCCCTTGTTCCGGGGTCCCACTGAAATCGAGGCCCGCTCTATTTGAATGAAATGCCTTAAACGACTTTCTGCCAGATCCTTCGTTTTCAATTGCGCCCATTACCTGCCAGGCCAATAGTATACGCCATGAACTGGATTCTCTTGTTAAGTTATATATCCTTTATTCCAATTAACAATCTTGACTTGACCTCTTGCCCCAACTCAAAGCCGAGCCCTGTCCCAATTTCATTTTCCCTAAGAACGTGAACAGGTTAATAATTGCACTTTAATGGCACTTTTCCGTAAGAGAGATTCACCGGAATTGGATATTGCTCTTCCAGAGTCCGGGGCATAAGCTACAAGCGTATTGACAGTGAATGATGAATACTATATAAAAGCACGAACCTCGCAGAGGGGTACCTTCCCATTCAGGAGGTGAACAGGAAATATTCTGGCTGAAATGAAAGTAATTCGACCTGTTTCCCATAAGAATCAACCTGGAGGAGAACCTACATGAGATCAAGAAAATCGGCAAGACGTCGCTGGTATGGCCGCGTCCTTGCGTCCATGCTGGTGTTGCTGGCTTTACTAGCGGTCGCCTGTGGCTCGTCTCCCGCCGAGGAACAGCAGCAGACCACCACTACCGAAGCCACCCAACCTGACACTGCCAGGCCCCAGGCCCTGGCGATTCCGGCAACGTCAGAGCCCCAGGCTCCATCTGAGGCTCCCGCTGCACAGGCGGACAGCCCCGCTGCGGCTCCTACGGCGGCGCCCCAGCCCACGCAGGCGCCCCCCCAGATGGCAGCTTCGGCCAGGGATACCATGACCTTCCTGACCGCCGAGGAACCCACCACAATCGGGGCTGCCAGCCCTAACTGCGGTGGCAACATTCAGAACACCATCTGCGACGACCTGGCCAGCGACCCCCTCACCTGGATCGACGACCACAACAATTACGAGGTTGTGGGTTTGACCGGAGTTGAGGGTTGGGAACAGATTGGTCCGGACCGCTGGCAGTTCAAACTTCGCCAGGACGTTACCTTCCACAACGGCGCTCCCTGGAACGCGGAGCAGGCCAAGTTCTGGATTGATTTCTTCGGCGACGAAGAAACCAGCGGCCACTACAACTCCAATGACTTCAGCTTCCACGGCGTTTTCGGTGGCGAAGTGGTCGACGACTATACCCTGGATGTTGTGTGCGGCAAGGCTTGCCCCATTCTGCCCCGCACCACCATCTTCACCAAGTTCCAGGACGTAGGCTGGTTCCTGGAGCAGACGGGAGCAACCTCCATATCAGACTTGCCCGAAGAAATGCCGGCGGAAGTCGAACGTTTCACCGTCGGGCTGGGACCCTACCAAATAGTGGAATGGCGCACCGGCCTGGAAGTGGAACTGGAAGCCTATGAAGGCTACAACCCCAACCCGGCCACCAACTACTCCCGCGCCCCCTCCATCAAAACCTTGATCCAGCAGTGGCGCAACGAGCCCCTGGTGCGCGCCTCCGCTCTGGCGGCCGGCGAAGCCGATTGGGCGGAAATCGCCTTCCAGGACCGGGAGCTGGCTCCTAAGTGGAAGTCGGCCACCAACAACGAGGCTTACGTTTACGCCATCGACACGGTGCACCATCCCTGGCTGCGTATGAAGGAAGTCCGTGAAGCGCTCAACCTCGCCATCGACTGCGAGACGGTGATGGAGGAAATCTTCGATGGCGTACTCGAATGCTACGGAAACATCGCCCAGACGGGCACCGTCGGCATTACCCCCGAGAACTCCTCGGGCTATCCCTACGACCCGGAGCGAGCCCAGGAGTTGCTTCAGCAGGTGGGGTATGACGAGGATGCTGATGACAGCTTGATCAAGCTGCACATCCGCTCCCAGCGGGTGCCCAAGGACGTCGAGTACGCGGAGGCAGTGGTAACCTTCTGGAGGGATGTCGGCATCAACGCCGAACTCCTGGTGGTGGAATCCTCCATCCACGCCGGCACCGGCCGGTCCAACTGCGGCCACGGCCGCACCCGCGAGGACTTTGACAATGCGCCTGGCGCAAATCTGCATGAAAAATGCTTGGCCCTGGGCCCCGGTATGCCCAATTACTCCTCCATGCACATTACCGCGCCGGCGACTTCAACCGAGTCCCTGGACTTCTCCCGCCAGTCCGTCCTGCGCAACAGCTGCTACAGCCGCTCCAGCGGCGTTTGCTATCAGGACTTTGAGGAATTGCTGGAAGTAGCCAACGCCACGCCATCCGGCGAACTGCGCCGAGAGCGCATGGAAGAACTGGCCGACTACGTGCACAACAATTACCACTTCGTCCCCAACTTCCTCGTAGTTCAGATCTACGGTCTCGCCGAGGACCTGGAGTGGGAACCCCACTACGCTCCTCGAATCCGGGCCAACATCATGGACTTTATTGCCCAGTAGGCCCTGGCCTCGGAAATCCCTGCGGGACTAAAAGGCAAGGCACCCCGGCCGAATGGCCGGGGCGCCTCTCATCTGTCAAAACCTGCACCCGGCATACCCTCTTGTGCTTCTCAGCGCCAAGGGAACCACCGGCCCGCAGGCAGGGAGTTCACAAGGGGCCAATCAATCCTCCGGGTCTTCCCCCAATACCAGGTCCCGCAGCGTGACGATACCTATGGGGCTCCGGTCATTGTCCACCACCAGCGCCCGGGCAACGTAATGCTCCACCATCAATATGACGGCGTTGCGGACCGTCATCCTGGGCGGCAAGGTAAAAGCCGGCTTCGTCATTACCTCATACACGTTGACCCGCTCGGGAGACCGGTTTTGCGCCACCACCTTCACGGCTACGTCCCGCAGCAGCAATAGTCCGGCTTCATCATCCTCGTCCCGGCGCATCACCGCCAGGCAATTAACCTGATATTCCCGCATCATATTTATGGCCTCCAGCACAGTGGCCAGGCCCTCAATGGCATGTACGTTGGACGACATTACATCTTCCACCCGCAAATTTCCGTACTCATTCATATTTCTTGCTCCACCTCCTCCCGGATGGCGGCCATCTGCGTTACAAGGCCTACCGCGTCTTCCACATCAATCTGGAGCGCTATGCCAGACCCCCCCTCGGTATCGAAACCCGCCGAATCTCTTATCCGCTCCAATATGTACCGCGCCCGTACATCTGCTACTACGAACATTACCAGATCCCTCTGGGCCTCCACCTGTAGTCCAAAAAAGGTCTTTTGGGGCAGCAATCCCTCTCCCCGGACACTGGTTATAATCGTGGCGCCCGTGGCCCCGCCCGACCTGCCCGCTTCCAGCACGGTTTCAGTCTTATTGTCGCTGACCAGGGCGACGATCAGCTTCATCTTCATTTGTCACTCCCCCTTTGGATTCGCCAGATTGCGCCTGCGTGCAAAGTAGGATGATACAAAGCTATATGCCAGCACAGTCATTATCGGAAAAACGCTGGCAAAGGCAATAAGTCCGAACCCGTCTATCAAAGGACTCCTGCCCGGAATGCTGGCTGCGAGGCCCAGCCCGAGGGCCGCCACTACCGGCACGGTAACCGTTGATGTTGTCACGCCGCCGCTGTCGTACGCCAGGGGAACTATGGTCTTGCTGGCCCGGAAGGTCTGCAGGATTACTACAAGGTATGCAGCGATGATGTACCAGGGCAGCGGCGTACCCGTTACGATGCGGAAACAGCCCAGCGACACCCCAATTGCTACTCCCAGCGCTACCGCTATCCTGAGTCCCCAGGACCTTATCGCTCCACCCGAAACCTCTTCCGCCTTCATGGCTACGGCGATAAGGGCAGGTTCAGCCACGGTCGTGGCGAACCCAATGGCCGCGCCAAAAGCATATATCAACAAGTAGTTGCGCCAGTCGATTTCACCTTCTTCTCCCAGGGTTCCCAGCATTTCCGGGGTCGTCAATTGCCGTGCCATCGTCTCCCCAATGGGGAACAGGGCCTCTTCCAGGCCAATCAGAAACAGGGCCAGACCCACGAGCACGAAACCGAAGCCCACTATCATCCGGCGAGCGTGGGGCAACCGCCGCCGGAGCACCACCACCTGGAAGAAGGCCAGCACCCCAACAATGGGCGCCACGTCTACTACCGTGTTCAGAAGGATGTTCCACAATATGTCGAAGAACCCTTCGCTCATATCACTATTCCGTAGGCCATGACGCAGATCATCGGCGTAAGGCTGGCCAGGGCTATTATCCCGAATCCGTCCACCAGTGGATTCCGCCCCCTTATGGATGTGGCCAGGCCCACGCCCAGCGCCGTAACCAGCGGTACTGTCATGGTGCTCGTCGTTACGCCGCCCGAGTCATAGGCCACGCCAACTATTTCCGGTGGCGCAAAAATTGTCATCAGCGTGACCAGAAGGTAGCCCCCAATTATCAACCGGTGGATGGGCCAGCCTCTTAGAATACGCAGCACCCCAATCAACACGGCAATTCCCACCGAAAAAGCCACCACCATGCGCAGGTTAAAAGCGTAGCTGGACCGGGCCTCGTCATTGTTCGGAATTGCTCCTCCTTCCGATGCTACCTTTGCCGCTTCCTCTGCAATTGCGATTAGCGCCGGTTCTGCTATGGTGGCTCCAAGTCCCAGGCAGAATGCAAAGGACAGAAGGGCAACCAGGCTCCGCTTGTTGGCAAAGCTCTGGGCAAGCGTCTCGCCCAGTGGAAACAGGCCATACTCCAGCCCCTGCATAAACAGGGAAAGGCCCCCAATCACGCAAAGCAATCCCACCGTAACGCCCACCAGATTGGGAAAGGGCTGCTGCAGTACCACTATCTGAAAGAAGCCAATGACAAGAATGATGGGCGCCAAGTCACGCAGTGAGACCAGTAGCCTGCGGAGGGTCCAGATAAAAGGCCGAGCCAGCCTTTTTATGAGGGGACGTTGGGCCTGCTGGACCAGCGCGTAGATGGGGGGAGATTCAAAGAACATCGGTAGTCGGTTACCAGAAACCAGACTAGTCCGGCGATTCGGGACCGGCGTCTGGCAACGCAAGAAAGTTGTAGGCGTCCTTCAACACCGCCTGCACCCTCGGTCCCTCTAATTTAATGCACTACCGACACGAGCTGACGGGTGAACCTGATGGTTGCTGGATACTATCATTCCCTCGGATAACGTTAAAACGGAAAACCGCTACCGATTTGAGCCAAACTGAAATCAATCACACCATTACCCGGGATTACCTGCGGCTCGTCTTTTCCGTACCAGGACAGTTTCGTGAACAAGTGAGGACAGGATTAGCCACTCCCTCGCTCCATGTCCGTTACCTTGACTCGGAAGACCAATCCCCGTGCGCGGAAACTAAATGGGCCCGTCCGGTTCCAGGCCCAACATCACCCGGCCGAACTGTTGGCCTCCCAGGTCCATTATCAGCCCGTCCCGGTGGGCCACTGCCTGGGCATCCCGGTGGAACCGCTGCAAGGGTTCCGAATCGAACAGGGCGTGGCCCCCGCTCAGGTCGAACAGGCGGTTGACTGCTTGAAGTCCCAGCTGGGTGCAAAATGCCTTGTCTCTCCGGAATTTGGCCCGCTCCAGAGTGCTGAACGGCTCCCCGTCTCGACCTTTCCGCAGCGTTTCGGCCACGTCCTGTCCCATCAGTGCCTCAGCCGCGTCAACCTCGGCGCAGGCCTGGGACAAGCGCAGGTGTATGGCTGCTGAATCGGCTGTTCGTCCGGGACCGGCAGTCCCCGTCAGCCTGCCCACAAACTCGTCGATCATTCCCCGGGCCAGGCCGAGCATGGGCGCTACCAGATCCCAACCCAGCAGAACCGGGATGGGGACGCGATACCGGTCCTGCCCGTGCAGTTCCCAGGCGCTCAGGTCAGAGTCACCGGCCGTGGTAACCTCCAGCGCCCGGTGGGCCGGTATAAATGCGTCTTCGACCTCGATATCCTTGCTTCCCGTGCCCTTCAGTCCAGAAACAAACCAGTTGTCGATTATCCGGTAATCGCCTCTGGGCACCAGCACCCAGTTGCGGTGTCCTATGCCTGCCACGCCCAGCATTATCCAGTCGGCCGAATCGCACCCACTGGAAAATTCCCACCGGCCCGTAAGGCGGTAGCCTCCTTCCACCGGCGTGCAGGTGGACTTGCCTGGGCTAAGGGAACTGGAGCAGAGGACGTCCGGCCCACCCCCGAATACATCCTCCTGTGCCTCCAGCGGCCAGTACCCAACCAGCCAGGAATGGGCCACCCACAAGGAATAACACCAGGATGTGGAAGCGCAGCCCCGGGCCAATTCTACTCCCGCTTCGTGTCCCACTCCGTAATCTATATCCAGCCCGCCAAATCTGCTCGGAACGCCGATAAGGTGCAGGCCGGTTTCCTTCATGTCCAGCACGGACTCGGTGGGCACACGGCGCATTTCTTCGGTAAGACGGGCCCGTTCTTTGAGCACGGGCGTCAACTCTCTGGCTTTTTCCAGCAGTCGGTCGCGAGAAAGTTCATGGGTAGGAGCTACGGGCCTGGCAGTCATAAAGCACCCTTTCTGGAAGTGGATTTGGGCTGCCGGGGAATCGGTGTTCCGGCCCCATACTACAGGCGCCGGCAGCAAAGGGCAACGGAACTCAGCAGCGGTTACTCCTTCGGATCCTGGTCCAACCATTCCGTCAGCCGGTGCAAAGCTTCTTGAGTAGCCCTAATCTCCTGCAGAAGCTGGTCACTGGATGGAGGAGTCTGCAATTCTTCCAGCCGCTCCCGTTTGGCCTCATCCAGGTTGTTGATGATGATAGCAATGAACATATTGATGACCACGAACGTTCCCAGGACTACGAAGCTGACGAAATATATCCAGGCCAGGGGATGGCGCTCCATGGCCGTGTTCATCACTTCAGTCCAACCCTCCAGGGTAATGATGTTAAACAGTGTAAGGAGAGAAACGCCCAGGTTTCCCCAGTTGTCGGGGTCGTGTTCGTGGAACAGGTGATACCCCATGATGGCATAGATGTACACCACAATGCTCATCAGCAGGATAACGTGCACCACGCTGGGGATGGAACGCACCAAGGCCGCTACAATCAGCCTCAGGTCCTGAATGGCCGACACCAGCCGCACGATTCGCAGTAGGCGCGCCAGCCGGGCTACCATGGCAAACTGCCCGGTCGCCGGGACCAGGGCAAAGACGATAACCAGGAAGTCGAACACGTTCCAGCCGTCCAGGAAATACCGGTGAGACCGGGGGAAATGGGCCAGCAGCTTTAGGGCCGCCTCGACTATGAAGATGCCCAGGGCAACCTGGTTTCCCCAGTGCATCAGTTCCCCATACTTTTCAACCAGTCGCGGCGAGGTTTCCAGGCCCAAAAGGACGCCGTTGGCGACTATTACGCCAATTATGAAATATTCGAGGGAATGGGAGTTGGCCAGGCGTGAGGAGAGTTGAACCAGTCGTGTCATGGGCTGTGAATGGCGCTCTTAGTAGCGGTTCCAATTAATGATGGATTGCATGTGAAGCCCCTGGCATGAAAGTCCCCCGCCCACATGTGTGCCGGCCTTTCTTGGCTGAGGCCGCCACAGTTTAGCATACCGCCCCGGCACACCGTAACCTTGCCGGGCCAGTGGAACAATGGCTAAGCGAAATCGGACCAACCTGGGTGGTGCCCGCCACTACCCATCGCAATAGAGAGGTGGAGTCAAAGCAACCCAAAACGGTTGGTCCCATTGGAACACGGCGGGATAGGCTGACCGGGGAGACACTGAAGATAGATGTCGCGACCGATATGGACAGTCCCAACGTAAGGGAGTAAATCACTCGGCCCATATCCACGAGGGAACGGCTACCAGGACTTCAGCACCGGCAGCACCTCTTTGGCAAACAAATTCAGGCTCCGTTCCGCAACCTCCGGGGGAGTGCCGCCGAAGCGGAAGGCCACGTTCAGTTCGAACTCTCCCAGCAGATCCTTGCGGTCCTCAAGGCCCCTAAGTATCTTGTCCGGCGTGCCCCAGCTTGCCGCCTTCATAAACCCTTCCACCGCGCCGTCCAGGCCGGCGGCCCGGGCGATCTCCGCCTTCTGCTGGTAAGCGCCGTAGCCCTTCACGTCCCGGAAGTGGTCGCCCAGGAACTCGTAGTGGTGGAAGTTACTCTCCACGAACTTGCCCTGGTACTGGCGGGCCTCCGACTCGCACTGGGCCAGGTTCTCGCCGCAGATGACAAACTCGGTAATCATCAGCGCAGGCGGTTCCGTGCCGTGAAACTCCCGGTGCAGGGCGCGGCCTCGCTCGATGCCCGGCATGCGCATCTCCCAGGGCCGGTCGGCGAACATGATGATGTGGGCGCCAAGCTGGGCCGCCGACATTACCGATTCGTCACTGGCGGCCACGGCGTAAATGCGCCCGTCAAAGGAGTGCTGGGGACGGGGCCGGATTTCCGTCCGCGCCTGCTGGTAGTATGGCCCGTCGCCCTCAATGAACCCGGTCTTCAAGGCTTCCACGATCATGGGCGCCGCCTCATCAAACCGGTCGCGGGACTCGTCCATGCTGATGCCGAAGGCCTCGAACTCCCTCCGGGCCAGGCCTCGACCGAAGCCCAGCCGCAGCCGCCCGCCGCTCAGCATGTCCAGCACGGCGGCGTTCTCCGCCACCCGCAGGGGGTTATGCCAGGGCAGAATCACCGCCGCCGTCCCCACGTCAATGTCCGGGTGCTTGGCCGCCACGTGGGTCATCAGTTGCAGGTTGTCCGGCACGAAGGAGTAGTCGTTGAAGTGGTGCTCGGCAGACCACAGGCAGTCGAACCCCGCATCGGCGGCAATCTCGGCCAGGCGCAGTTCCTCCTCCCACATCTGGCCGTCCGATCCCTCTTCCCAGCCGTAGCTGGAGAAGATCATCATTAATCCCACGTCCATGGTGTTACTCCTTACCTTGCGGTGAATCCCTTCCTCCCAATTTCCTTGCCCTCACACCGTCATTCCGGCGAAGGCCGGAATCCAGGAAGGCATGGGTCAGCCAACGTCACCAGGAGAACGGAGAACTGGATTCCGGATCTAGTCCGGAATGACGCCTCGGGCGCGCGCCAACCCTCAATCCCTTGATCCCATTCCCTCAGTAAGCGGGCCTGGCGGCATACGGCGTCAACTGTATCTCGTGGCTCCAGCACGACCTGTCCTGGCTGTGCAGGTAATAGAAGGCGTCGGCGATGGCCATCGGATTGACGAGCAGTTCCGGGTTCTGCCCCGCCCGTGCCCGGGTGCCCGGCGAGTCGATGGTCCCGTCAATGACCACGTTGGCGACGTGAACGCCGTGCTCCGAGTACTCCTCGGTCAGGGCCTGGGACAGCGTCCGCATCATTACCCGGGGATAGTAAAGGGACTGGCCCGTGTACCGCTTCCGGCCCCGCAGGGACGCCGGGTTGTTGGAGAACAGGATGCTCCCTTCGCCCCGTTCCCGCATGGCCGGCAGCACCTCCTTGGCCACCAGGAAGGGGCCGCTGCTCGAGATGTGCTGGGCCGTCTCGAACATTTCGTAGGGCATGTGCTCCAACAGTTCCATCTCCGGCGGCAGGTCCCGCCCCTCCAGGTACCCGGCGTTGTACACCAGCACCAGCGGGTCGCCAGCCTCGGCTCGTATCTGGGCGAAGGCCCCGGAAATGGACTCCCCCGACGCCAGGTCCAGTTCCACGATCAGGGTGTCGCCGCCCTGCTCGCGGATAGCGGCGTCCAGCGACGCGGCGTTGGCGGCGCTGCGGGTGGTCAGCACCGTCAGGAAGCCCTCCTGGGCAAACTTCTGGGCAATAGCGCCGCCCACGCCGAACCGAATCCCCACGGGCAGGTCGCTATCGTCAATAGCCCCCCCATGAATCAGCTGGGTGTTCCGCCCATCAGCCTGCCACTTGGAAGTTGCGCCGATTACTACTGCTACGGGTTTGGTGGTGGTGGTTGTCATGATGGTGGCTCCTCTTGTAGAACGTTAGAGATACTCAAAGTCAATCTTGGAGATTTATGGTGCTTGGGAGTCATTAGTAGTCATGCTAACTTCACTAACTAGGTACATCTAGGTAGTCAGTCTTTACCGAAGCATTTCGAGCAAGCCCCTGTAGGTTCTCAATTTTTGGCCACAGAAAGCCAGCACTAGATGCTCGAGATAGAACTGGCTAAGATCATGCAGGTCCGCATATTGGAACATGTCAGAATCGACCAGTCTTCGGAAATTTCGCTTTATTGCGGTTGTATTTTTCTTAAGGGGGTGGGCAATATAATTTCTGACTTCGAAGAGAAGCTTCACTCCCGATTTGTCCTCAATTCCTAGCTCGGAGGCGAGTCGAAACGTGACAGGGTTGCCTGTTTCACTCAACCGGCGGTTAAGGATTCCATACCTCTCGAGTTCATCACCAATTCCTTCGAATGGTTGGTTTCTAATTGCGACCTTCCTAAGCAATCCAGCAATAATCTCCAATCCGGCGCAACTCTTAACCACCGAATCACGCAAAATCCCAGCGCGGCTCATAGCCAGGCTAGTTACATAGCAGTCTATTACTTCGGTCAATTCATCGGTATGCGCTTTCCATTTGCGCCAAAACCTAGGAAAGAAGTCCTCCAACGTACTCCCCCATCTCCCTTCAGCACTATGGTGAAACCAATTTGTTGGATTTTGTCGCGCTGTTTCGAATTTGCCGACCTCGCCAAAGGCTATTTTCCCATTGCAGTCATAACCAATGACTACACTGGGAAAGCAATATGTGGCCTTAGTAAACGCGAGAAAATACCGTAGGCCCTCCATAACTTGATCCAATTCGTCGACGCTAAATTCTGTACCATCAACTCTTTCTATAATACCTGAATGAGTGATCGCTTCCTCATCCAATGTTCCTTCCCTGGAAAGTGTAATTTGCCATCCGTCACCAGTGTCCAGGACGATATGGTGCTGCGCTGGTCTAATAGAAAGGGAGGCTCCTTCTTCTCTCAATTCTTCGTCCACTCTTTGCAGGGTAACTCGGTCGCTTTCGTCGATGCCGCTAATCGATGACCATTGTTTTTCTGGGGTCTGAAAATCTGTAAAGCCAGAAATACTGAATTGGGCATTCTTCAAAGGCGAATTGCTCAAGATTGCTTGGTTGTTGTACAGAACCAACGACCCTCTGTGATGTAGATCGGCAAAAAGAACTCTCGCTTCTATCGAAGGAATGGGCCTTCGCAAAAATAGAACGGGAGACATCGACGGCTTCATCTTCAGTGTAACGGGAGCTCGCTTCCGCCATGCATCTTCCAACATTGGATGGAGGCCAAACGCTTCGTCTGTAGAAAATGTTAAATGCGAAGTTCCGCCCTCTTGGGCCGTGGGTTCTGGTCGATATTCAGGGGCATTAAAGTAATTTAGCTTGAAATACCCTTCGTCATCTATAGTGGGAACAACTATGATCTCAAAAACTTTCTCCTCATATGTCAATGTTGCGTGGACGGGCACGTCTAACTCCGCATTGAGAACTTGTTGAAAGATTGTCGTTTCTAGTTTATTCAGTTTCAAAGCTAATTCCCCCCTAAAACCCATCCCACCCCGGCACCGCCGCCGCCTGCCTCACCCACTCCTCCATCTGCCCCACGTCCATCCCGTCCTCAAAGATGTGGTAGTAGCGGGCGTCCGGGTCCTTTGAATCCACCGGCGGCATTGGGTCCAGCGACTTGCCTTTCAGGAAGGTTACCTTTACGTAGCGGGCGAAGACGTGGTAGCTGATGAACCAGCCCTGGCCCTCCACGCCGTAGAAGGGCGAATTCCACCGCACCGCCTTCGTCACGTTGGGCACCGTGCGCACTATCAGGTCGTCAAGCTGGCGGCCCACGTCCCTCTTCCATTCGGGCATATTGGCAATGTACATCTGCACCGGCCCGTCGCCGTCCCCCTTGGCAATCTGGGGGTTGCCGCCCGCCAGCATCACCACCCCGTTTTCGTTCACCGGCAGGGGCGGCCTCTCCTTCATCCTGACATTGCTCCTGGGCTTCTTTTCCGGCATTTACTCTACTCCCAGTTGAGCTTGGGCGGCTCGTAAAGGTCTGGAAAATGAGGCAACTTCATTTCGGAACCGGAAAACAATTGTCCCAACAATTGCTGCAGTTACCAGTTAGGAGATTCTGTGAGTTGCCAGGCAACACAACGTAGAACTTGGTGTGTAGGGTGTACTTGGTTGGCTCGTCGTACGTCAACCCTCTCACTCAATGAGATTTCCATAACTGACGCGGCGATCAGTTCAAAGGAAAACAGCAGCGGTTCTAAGTCAACTTGGGGAGGTTCGTGCTCGTAGCAAATCGCAAAAAGGCAACTATTCTTGTAGTCCTTCCTATCCCTCAGCTTCAAGGAATCACCAATTAGGCTAGTGTTGCCTTCGTAAGGATGTAGCAAGTTTTGGCTCCAGCTCTCGGCAAGCTTACCATCATCACCAAAAGGGCGGACTAATTTAAACTCGACAGCCCAGTTCTTTCCGATCTCTAGGTCGGGCGTTCTACGTGTTCGCGCATTGAGTCCTCGTAGCTGCAGGCGATGGGCAATTTGCTTGACTAGTTGAGGTTCCCCGAATGGTCCTATCCCAGGTCGAAATTTCTTGTGGACGGGTCGCTCATTGTCAAACTCTTTGAGTATGTCAGCCAAGATATTTGTAAGTTCAGAGAGTTGCACGATGTGTCTCACAACGGTTAACTAGTGGTGGGCCGTGTGGGGGTCGAACCCACGACACCCGGATTAAAAGTCCGGTGCTCTGCCAACTGAGCTAACGGCCCCTAGGAGAAAAAATTAGCGGAGACATATTGTAGCATACCTGTATCTGTCCGTAGGTGAATTTCCCCGATTCTTTACCAGGGTAATCGCATAGCAGATTCTTCGGCAGCCCGTCGTTCCCGCACCGGCAGGGTCCTCGACCAAAGCTCCCAACTTGCCACCTGGCATTACCTGTCTCCACAATTAACTATGAGAACAGCCGGATTCCACATCAATAGGGGCAGACCTATGATTCTGCCCCTCCCAGGGGTCCCTTCCCCTTGACGGCGAAGGTTAGAGCCTGGCCCGAGTTTGCCGAAGGACTAGGGATGACCGGACCCATCCAAAATGGGACAGAATGGGACGAAATGGGACGTTTTAAAAAAATTCCCCTTCGTGGGCTAAGCGAAAGCTACGGGCAAATGAGTCCGTATGGAATAGCCCTCGTTTCGTCAGCCACCCCCTTGCACGATCGTGAAAAATAGTGCATACTTTCCCCCGTTAGATCTACTTCCTGGTGGTTCTAGCGGGGTGGCCCCACCCGTTCCCATCCCGAACACGGAAGTGAAACGCCCCAGCGCCGACGATACTGCTTTGGTAACGGAGTGGGAAAATAGGTCACCGCCGGGAAGTATTTCTTAAAGCCCCAGTTGCCGGCATCCGGCCCCCTGAAACCCGTTGGGTGCCTACCCATCGCCGGCAATAGTCTTCCCCTGAAGCTGCGAATCCTCGCCAGTTAAAGATAGGTTAAACTTGTGCCTGGCCGGCCAGCGTTTCACAGCTTTACATTAAACGTATATGTGCAATATAATTCTGTTGAGTTAGGTGTCGGGTAATTTTCAGATACAAACTGGGGTCCTGCTTCGTTCGGTAACTTACGCTCAGCCCCGCATTGTCCCGGAAACCATTGAAGCACCCCCGTATTACCCGACAGGAGCGGTATTATGGGTAGTAGATTCGAAAAGTTCTCGGAACGGGCTCGGAGAGTTCTTTCGCTGGCGCAGGAAGAGGCCCAGCGGTTTAACCACAACTATATAGGCACCGAGCACATTCTCCTCGGCCTTGTCCGGGAAACGGAGGGAGTCGCCGCAAGGGTCCTCTCCGGCTTGGGCGTCGATCTCAGCAAGGTTCGTTCCGCCGTGGAATTCATCATCGGCCGGGGCGAAAAGCCCGCCCAGGGCGAGATAGGCCTTACTCCCCGGGCCAAAAAGGTGGTGGAACTGGCGGTGGATGAAGCCCGCCGCATGAACCATACCTATATTGGTACCGAGCACCTGCTCATCGGCCTCCTCCGTGAGGGCGAAGGTGTTGCCGCCGGGGTACTGGAAAGCCTTGGAGTTACCCTGGAAAAGGTCCGCACCGAAACCCACCGTATCCTCAGCAACAGTTCCTCCGGCAGCGGCAGCGCTCAGGCTTCCCGCACCGGTACACGCACTCCCACCCTCGACCAGCTGGGAATCGATCTCACCAACGCCGCTCGCGACAGCAAGCTGGACCCGGTGGTGGGCCGCGATTCGGAGATCCAGCGGGTGGTCCAGATCCTCAGTCGCCGCACCAAGAACAACCCGGTGCTGGTGGGCGAACCCGGCGTTGGCAAGACCGCCATCGTCGAGGCTCTGGCCCAGCAGATCAACACCGGCGAAATTCCCGATACCCTGCAGGGCAAACGCTTGGTGACCCTGGATATGGGCGCCCTGGTGGCCGGTACCAAGTACCGCGGCGAATTCGAGGAACGCCTCAAGAAGGTAATCGAAGAGATCAAGACCGCCGGAAACTGCGTCCTGTTCATTGACGAGATACACACCCTCGTTGGAGCCGGAGCCGCCGAGGGCGCCGTGGACGCCTCCAACATTCTTAAGCCCTCCCTGGCCCGTGGCGAAATCCAGTGCATCGGTGCCACTACCCTGGACGACTACCGCAAGTACGTGGAACGCGACCCCGCCCTGGAACGCCGTCTTCAACCCGTCCGGGTTGAGGAACCCAACGGCGACGAGACCATTGACATCCTTTTGGGCGTCAAGGGCAATTACGAAGAGCACCATAACGTTGAGTTCACTGACGCCGCCATCCGCGCCGCCGCGGCCCTGGCGACCCGCTTCATCCCCGACCGCTTCCTGCCTGACAAAGCCATTGACCTGCTGGACGAGGCCGGTTCCCGCGTCCGCCTCCGCGGCAGCGTTACCCCCTCCTCCGTCAAGGACGCCATGGAAGTCCTGGACAAGGTGCGGCAGGAAAAGGACGAGGCCATCCAGTCCCAGCAGTACGAGGTAGCCGCGGAACTGCGCGACCGGGAATTGAACCTGAACCAGGATCTGGATACGCTCAAAGAGGAATGGCAGGAAGATCGTTCCAGGGGCCGTTCCACTGTCACCGAAGAGGACATAGCCGAAGTGGTCAGCATGTGGACCGGCATCCCGGTCACCCGCCTGGCCGCCGAAGAAACCGAGCGCCTGATCAACATGGAGGAAGACCTCCACAAGCGCATCATTGGTCAGGATGAAGCCATCGTCAACATCTCCAAGGCCGTCCGCCGCGCCCGCGCCGGCCTTAAGGATCCCCGTCATCCCATCGGCGTCTTCATGTTCCTGGGCCCCACCGGCGTCGGCAAGACGGAGTTGGTCCGGGCCATGGCCGAGCTGATGTTCGGTCACGAGGACAATATGATCCGCCTGGATATGTCCGAGTTCCAGGAGCGGCACACCGTCGCCCGCCTGATCGGGGCCCCTCCGGGCTACGTGGGCTACGACGAGGGTGGCCAGTTGACCGAGGGCGTCCGCCGCAAGAACTATTGCGCCATCCTGCTGGACGAGATTGAAAAGGCTCATCCGGAGGTTTTCAACATCTTGCTGCAGATCTTCGACGCCGGCCAGTTGACCGACGCCCGGGGACGGCGGGTGGACTTCCGCAACTCGATCATCATCATGACCAGCAACCTGGGTTCCGACTTGATCAAGCGCGACACTACCCTGGGATTCGGCGTCAGGGCAGAGTCGGCCCAGACGGCCCAGCAGTCCTACGAGCGGATGAAGGATAAGGTTATGGACGAAGTCAAGCGCTTCTTCCGCCCCGAGTTCCTGAACCGTCTCGACGCCACGGTGGTCTTCCACCAGCTCGACAAGGAGCAGATCAACGCCATCGTTGACCTGATGATCAAGATGGTCCAGAAGGAACTGGAAGAACGCAACGTCACCCTGGAGATTACCGACGCCGCCCGCGAGTACCTGGGAGAAAAGGGCTTCGACCCGGTCCTGGGCGCCCGCCCCCTGCGCCGCGTGATCCAGAACGAAGTGGAGGACACTCTGTCCGACGAACTCCTCAGCGGTCGCCTCAACGACGGCGACATTGCTATCGTCGATGTGGAGGAGGATCAGATTGTCATTCGCTCCAAGGTGCCCGCGGAGCTTCCCGCCTAGGGTCCTTACCAAAACTTTTCAAGCCGGTTACTGACAGCAGGCCCTTTCGAAGGGCCTGCTTTCCTTTTATCATGACCTGGTAAATGGCAACATCCAGCGAGGCGGCATGGTCAATCGGGCCCGTGGACAACAGCGTACCCAGTTCGTGTGCCAGGAGTGCGGGCACGAAAGTTCCCGTTGGATGGGTTTCTGTCCGTCTCCGGCCTGCGGCTCACCCCTGCCTTTGGAGGAAATGGAAGTGGTCCCCCAAGGTGCTCCCCGCCACGGGTGGCTGCCCTCTGCCAGCGAGGCGCCTCAGGAACTCTCTGCCCTGGCCCCCGAAGACCATAGTCGGCTGAAGCTGCCCTCCGAGGAACTCAACCGGGTGCTGGGCGGCGGCATTGTTGCCGGCTCGGTGGCACTGCTGGCCGGCGAGCCCGGCGTTGGTAAGTCCACTCTGCTCCTCCAGTTGGCCAGGTACCTGTCCGAAGGTGGCCGCCAGGTAACCTACCTCAGTGGCGAGGAGTCCCCCCACCAGGTCAAGCTGCGGTCCGAACGCCTCGGCTTTTCCGGTGACGGTGTCTTTCTTGTTACCGAGACCGATGTAGATATGGCCCTGGCCCGGTTGGAAGAGAGCATGCCTGGCTTCGCCATTGTTGACTCCATCCAGACCCTATACACCCAGGACGCTCCCTCCGGGCCCGGCAGCGTGGCCCAGGTGCGGGAATGCGGCTTGAAGCTCATGCGCTGGGCCAAGCACCGCAACGTACCCGTCTTCCTGGCCGGCCATATGACCAAGGACGGCTCGCTTGCCGGCCCCCGCGTCCTGGAGCACATGGTGGACCTGGTGATGTACCTGGAAGGTCAGGAGATCACCTCCTACCGCATCCTTCGCAGCGGCAAGAACCGGTTCGGTTCCACCACCGAAATAGGGGTTTTCGAGATGACAGGCCAGGGTCTGGTCGAGGTGCCCGACCCCTCTCGTGCCTTGCTGGCCCAGCGGTACGAACGGGGCGTTGGCGCGGCCCTCGCCCCCACTCTGGAAGGCAGTCGTCCGCTGGTGCTGGAAATCCAGGCCCTGACCTCTCCTGCCTTTGCGCCTGTGCCTCGGAGGGTGGCCAATGGTGTGGACTACAACCGTCTGCTAATGCTGGCGGCGGTGGCCTCCCGCCGCTCCGGGCTGGAACTGGCCGGCCAGGATATTATCGTCAATGTGGCTGGTGGCTTCCGGGTCAGCGAACCCGCCGCCGATCTGGCCATCATCCTGGCCCTGGCCTCCAGCACCTACAACCGTCCCCTGGACCCCCAACTGATTGCCATCGGGGAGGTCGGTCTCAGCGGAGAACTGCGCTCCGTCCCCCAGGTGGAACGGCGGGTAACCGAAGCCGCCCGCCTGGGCCTCAACCGCTGCATCCTTCCTGAAACCGCCCGGGACAACCTGGTCAATATAGACGACTTAGAACCGGTCTTTGTCAGGACCGTCCGCCAGGCCCTGCGCACCGCGTTGGGTTCAAGCCGCAGTACCGAACCAGTGTATGAAGACGAGAATTGGGGTTTGGAGCCAGATGACCAGGATTTGAGCTGACGCTTGGAATGGCGGTGGTAGATGCCTTAACATCACGCTTGGGATTCGGACAATCGCTTCATTCACCCTTTCGCGGAAGCGCCGAAATATCCAAAGCTTCCCTAATGCGACAGCACCGGAGGGTTCGCGCCACGTCTTGACACTCCTACCTTGGCAGTCATAGAATCTATTAGTCGCTGCAAGGCGGCGCTTGTTTTCAGTGGCCCGGTGGTGTAGTTGGTTAACATACTGCCCTGTCAAGGCAGAGATCGGCGGTTCGAGTCCGCTCCGGGTCGCCAACTATTTTGAATGCAGAAAAGGCCCGTGAATCTGATTCACGGGCCTGAGCTATTTCTAACGCAATTAGCATTTCATGCCCTCGGCCATCCCCAAACCCGTAATTCCGGCGAAAGCGTGAAGCAGAGCTCCAATCCGCAAGTCCTCCTGACAGGGGATAGATCCATCCCTTGCCCTGACAAACTAAAGGAGCGGCCCGTTAGGCCGCTCCTCACATTTCTTAGCTGGACCGAGCATGAAGCCTACTGCTTCGCGTACTTATCCACGCCCACGCCGTCGGGAACACCAACAAATATATCGCCGTTCGGGGCAATCCAGGAGCCGTGGCCACCCCGGATGACCCAGCGGGCCAGCAGATCGCCGTTGGCATTCATCAGGCTAATGCGGGAATCGGTGTCCTCAGTCCAGCCCTGCCGCGCGTCCCGGCCGCCCTCGCTGATGCAGAAGACGCCGTTGTCGTCCTGGGAAATGTCCATGGGCCGGAGCAGGTCGGTCCACATGCCCAGGTACTCGCCGTCGGCATTGAAAATCTGGACCCGGTTATTCTCGCGGTCGCAGACGTACAACAGGCCGTCGGCGCCCACCATCATGCTGTGCACTAGATGGAACTCATTGGGCGCATCTTTGCCAGGCTCACCCCAGGAAGACTTCAGCTGACCGTCGGAGGCAAAGCGATGCACCCGCGCGTTACGGTACCCATCCGCCACGTACATGTCTCCACCGGCGCCCGGCACCAGTTCCGCCGGGTAGTTGAAGGGGCCGGCCGACCGGGGGCAAAGGGTGCCGGGGACTTCGCAGCCCGTATCCGAGTGCACGCCACGGTCTCCGATTACCTGCAGGGGCTTCCCATCCAGGGTGTAGCGCAGGCACACCGAGTCTTCACGGTCGGTGATATAAACTATGTCGTCCTTGATGAAGATGCCGTGGGGATTACTGATGGCATTAAGCCCCCAGGAGCCGATGTACTCACCGTCGGGGTTAAAGATGACGATGGGCGGCTCTTTCCGCTGGAAGGCATACAAATTCCCCGCAGAGTCAGTGGCACAGGCGCTGACCATGCCAAACTCTTCGCCCTCCGGCAGCTTGGCCCAGCTCTCAATAAGTTCGTACGTGTACTCTCCGCTTCCTACGGTAGTCATAGGACGTTTACCTCCAAAAGTTGTAGTTGTTACCTGTCCCAAGTATCGGTATTTGGGCGGGGGGAGTCAATAGGGGGTGAGATTTGAAGACTGGCAACAAGTATAATAGAATCTAGTCGCAACGGTATGGGCTGGAGTGGAATTTCATGCTTAGTAGTCCGCCAAAAATAGTCGTAGGTGGCCTTGTCCAGTGGACGGAGTCGGATACTTATGGAGTAGTAATATCCATTGACAATGGGATGATTCATGTCCAATGGGATAGTGATGATGGGAGCCCTCCCCAATTTCGAAGCGCCGATGCACCGTTGGAGAGGATTAATCTCCTAGGGCAAACAGTTAGTGTAAGGTCAACAGGTGCCACTGCAGCAGTTATGAAGCCCGTAGAATCATCGCCGCCGGCTTGGCAGTGCTTCGTCGCTGATGGTAACGGCCGTAAAATAAACATCTCCGAGGCCGACCTTCGCCCTTTGCCAATCAATGACCCTGTAGAGAGATTCCTACAAAACCGCATCGGCTCTCTCCAGAAGTATCGTCTCCAAGAATCTACCAGGTGGTATCGCGGGTTGCATCTTTACGATGAGCTCGTTTCCTTAGGTCAAATTGGGGTTGACATCAAACCCCACCAAGTTTCTGCAGTCCATAAGGTTATTTCCAATTATCCTCACCGGTTCCTGCTCTGCGACGAAGTAGGCTTGGGGAAGACAATTGAAGCAGGAATGATCCTAAAGGAACTACGGGCCCGAGGAGGGGCCAGACGGATCTTGATAATCGTTCCGCCTAACTTGGTTCGTCAGTGGCAATTTGAGATGAAGTCCAAATTCAATGAGAGTTTTTCAGTTCTCAATACCGATACAGTCAGATATATGGTAGGTCAGAGACAGGCTGACAATCCATTCACCTATTTTGATAACGTGATATGTTCTGCAGCCTGGCTTTCCAACCCTCAATGGGGTCGGCAATGCTCTATGGTGGATTGGGACTTAGTTATCGTGGATGAGGCTCATCATGCTCGCAGTTATCGCAACGGTAATCGAGTAACCACTACACAGCTCTTTGAACTGGTACAGGATTTAGCCGCGCCGCAACATTTCGCCCGTCGAGGGATGCTATTCCTTACGGCAACACCTATGCAACTCAACACCCACGAAATATATTCACTGGTGGAGTTGCTGGATCCTGCCCTGTTTCCTTCGGAAAAACATTTTGAGGAACATCGCCGAAAGGTTCCCGGGCTTTCCTTGCTCGTCGAGCGGTTGATTGAGAACGGGTTTCCCTTGCCAAATGAAGCTGCAGAGACGACGGTGGAACAAGTTGCGCAATGGCTGGGAATAAATCAATCTGAAGCGCAGCGACGTCTCTCCGGCGGACGAGAATCCATTGAAACATTGACCAATGAACTGTCCGATTGTCACTTGCTGAGCACGGTAATGATTCGGAACCGCAAGGCAATAGTAGGCGGGTTTATGCCTCGTTCCGCTTATCGGTGGGCAGTTGACCTCACCGAAGCGGAACGTAATGCGTTAGCCGCGGTAGAAGATTACGTCCAATACGGATTTCAAATGGCAGAAGGTTCCAACGACAGTGCTGTCGGTTTCGTGATGGTTACTTTCCAGAAGTTGATGGCATCCAGCATAGCAGCAATTAAGCACTCTCTGACCCGGCGTCGGGACAAAGTCAATGAAAGGGTCGCAAGTCGACAGCCATCCAATGAAATGGAAGAATTGCTAGATGATGACTATGACGCCGGAGATGTAGTCGAAGTCGCCGGCACTATCAAGAGCTTGGCAAATGAAGAGTTACGGCTTCTGGATGACGCACTTGGATCCCTCAACTCGGTAAAAACCGACTCCAAGTCTCTGGTCCTTATGGAGCGACTTGCCGAATTATTCGGTGAATCTCCGAATGAGAAGGTAATCGTGTTCACCCAATTTCGGGAGACCCAACGATTCCTGGAAGAGTTGCTTATTGCACGGGGTTGGGACGTCAACCTGTTCCACGGGCAGATGAAACCTGAAGATAAGGATAGCGCGGTGGAGCGGTTTAAGAACGATAATGGCTCTCAAATCCTTATCAGCACCGAATCAGGTGGTGAAGGACGTAACTTTCAGTTCTGCCATTATCTGGTCAATTACGACCTGCCCTGGAATCCTATGCGGGTCGAGCAACGAATTGGTCGGGTGGACCGCATCGGACAAGAAGAAGTTATCAGTATATTTAACCTCTGGGTCAAAGATACAATTCAAGAGAGGGTGTTGGAAGTTCTGGAAAATCGCATCCAAATATTCCAAGAAACCGTGGGAGGGCTTGATGCTATCCTCGGAGAAACTGAAAATGACATCCAGAACATCATGCGCCAAGCGGTCGAACAGCGTGGGCAAGCCCTTGAAGAATACGGGCAACAGCTAGAGATGAGAGTCCGAGATGCCCGTCAAGCCGAGCAGCGCCTTGGCGACTTTATTATGGATACCAAGTCTTACCGCAAGGAACTGGCCGAGCGAATAGCGGGGCAACCTTCACCGGTTAATAGCGAAGACTTTGAAAAATTCATCGGACAACTACTAGCCGATGTTCGTACATATATCCGGCAAAAAGAAGGCGTGTACGAACTGACATTTCATAGCTCTTTCATTGATATTCCTAGCCACAGGCATCTTTTCTTGGCGGGTGACAAGAAAAAGGCCGTATTTCGACCCGACCGCCGGCCCGACTCGGATGCAGTAGAGTTCATGGTCTTTGGACATCCCGTGGTGGAGGCAGTAGTCGAACATGTACTCGCAGAGGGCTATGAGGGCATAACTGGCACTCGCAGAATCCTCGCCGGCGAGGATTTGCCTTCGGTATCCGGGTGGCTATTCACATACCAATTTGAGATTTCCGGCCCATGGGCTACCGAACGTATTTTATCCATATTCATAAACGACGATGGAGAGGTGAGCGTTGACTTGGGAAGAAAGTTGGCAGATCGTGCTTGCCGTTTTGACGAAAATGAGGAGGAAATTGACCGTTCTCTGATTCCTAAAAACCTCCAAGACATTGCACAAATTGCAAACCAGGTCGCTACAAATGAGCGTGAGTCGCTACAGCAGCAAATCCAAAATCAAGCCTCCGAGCGGGTTGACCAGGAAGTCGCCAGGTTAGCGGCTTATTTCGACTATCGGGAAATTGTGGCCAGAGATAAAGTGGCGGAAACTTGGGCCACTTTGAACCGAATCCGGGAGAGCGACAACGAATCCGAACGCCGGATTTTACCAGTTTGGGAGGCAAATCACCGTAGAGACGAAGCGACGCTCGCGGAATTGGTGGCAGAGCGTCCCCGCCGCATTGAGGACGCTGAAAAACACCGTTTACCACAAGTAGCTTGGTCATTGAAATCGCTGGGCCGCATTGAGGTGGTTAATGGTAGTTAAGTCGAGGTTCGCTTAATGGCAGCTCTCCCCCTACTTCCCCCTCGTTGACTGATACTCTTTAATCGCCGGAATCACTTCCTGCCCCAGCAGGTCAATGCACTTTGTCGCCGTCTCGTGGGACATAGGGCCCTCCCGGCCCCACAGCACCAGATAACTGGGATCCACAATGTCAACGACGTGCTTCAGTTTTTCCACCACCGTATCCGGATTGCCGGTTACGATCTGGTAGGTGGCGTGGGCCTCCTCG
>DAOUHR010000096.1:0-17271 GCA_034428635.1 Dehalococcoidia bacterium | reverse complement strand
GAACGGCGTCGGTTACCTGGGCTATTCCTACTACGTGGAGAATGCCGAGAAGCTGAACGCCGTGGAGATTGACGGCGGCAGCGGCTGCATCGCCCCCACCGATATAGCGATCAACAACGGCAGCTACGCCCCCTTGTCCCGGCCGCTGTTCATCTACGTGCGGAAGGACGCGGCGACCACGCCGCACATCGCCGAGTTCATCCGGTACTACCTGGGCAGTGAAGGCCAGGCCCTGGCCGCGGAAGTAGGGTACATACCCTATCCACAGGCGGTGTATGACCTGGCGCTGGCCAAGTTCGAGAACGGCACCACTGGCACCGCCTTCGGAGGCGAGAACCCTATGCACGGCTCCGTGGAGGACATCCTGGCTAACTCCCAGTAAGCCGGAACCAGCAGCAATGACGGCCCGGCTCTCATCCAATCCCCAAGGGCCGGCCGTCACCAAACCAGTGGGGAACGGAGGCGGTCATTGGTACCGCCTCCGTTCTTTGTCTTCTTCATGCTCCTTTTGTCCCTTCGCGGGCAAAATGATAAGGCCCCGGAAATTTCCGGGGCCCCTTCTTTGATCTGCCGTTGGGTCAGGGTATTAGTCTTAGAGCTGGCCGCCGCTGAAAATGGCGTGCTGCTTGTGGTAAACCTGCAATCGCTGGCGGGGGCATTCCAGCACGTAGATGCGGCCCTCGTCGTCCACCTCAACGGAGATGGGACCGTGGAACAGCTTCTCCCGCTCGTGCAGGTTGTGGGCCATTTCCCGGCCCTTGACGATGGTGGGGTCCAGCATCACCCGCTGCCGCCCCCAGGTGGACAACGTGGCCTCGCCCAGCAGCTTGGTCATGAAGTTGCCCTCGGCGTCGAATACCTGCAGCCGGTCGTTCTTGAAGTCCGCCACGTAGACGATGCCTTCCTTGTCCACCGCCACCTTGGTGGGGTGGTTAAGCTGGCCGTCGCCATCGCCGCTGGAGCCGAACTTCATCAGGAACTGGCCGTCCGGAGCGAACTTCTGGATGCGGTCATTTCGCCAGTCGGCCACCCACACGTTGCCGTCGTAGTCAATCTCAATGCCCCAGGGATAGCTGAATTGGCCGTCGCCGTTGCCTTCGCTGCCCCACTGGAACTTGAACTGGCCGCCGCCGGTATAGACCTGCACCCGGTGGTTGTAGCTGTCCACCAGGTAGATATCGCCGTTGGCGTCGGCTGCCAGGCCCGAAGGCTTGTTGAACTCGCCCTCGCCGCTGCCCGTCTTTCCCCAGGTGCCGGTGCACTCCCCGTCCTTGTCGAAGACGGTGATCCGCTGCAGCCACTCATCGGCCACGTAGGTGTTGCCCTGGCCGTCCACGGTCAGGGCCGTGGGCCACATGAAGGTGCCAGCCGGAGCGTTCTCGTCGGCGTCTTCCGGGGGAATCTTCTGCCCGAATTCCTGCACCAGTTCCTCGTCCACGGTAAAGACCGTCACCCGTTTGCAGGGGAAGAATGCCGGGGTCTCGGACCCGCGGCTGATAACGGACAACTGGTTCTTGCCGCTGCGGACGATGTCCACGGGATAGAAGAAACCGGAGCCGCTGCGGTTTTCCTGCCGCCCGATGGTATGGCTGTACTGGAAGGTTATGGGCGCAATCTCAGTAGTAACCATCTTACCTCACTGAATGTATTTGTTGGCGGGACAGACAAAGGCTGGCAGCCTTCCGCCGCCAGCCTCTGTCCTTGCCTTCGCGCTATTACTTGATGAAGTCGAACTTCTCGTAGACGCCGCCGAGAATAGGCTGGGAATCCAGGCCCATCCAGTCCTCAAGCAGGGTGGCGTAGGTGTTGCGGAAGTCGTTGTTCCACTTCAGGTCGCCCTCGTCCAGCTTGTCGGGCTCCAGGGACGGGTACTCGCCGTACAGCCCGCCCTTAACGCTGTCGCCGATGATGAAGGCCACGCCGCCCGAACCGTGGTCGGTGCCGGATCCATTCTCCTTGACCCGGCGGCCAAACTCGGTGAAGACCATCATCACAACTTCCTCGTTGGCGTTGTGCTCTTTCAGGTCCTGGTAGAAGTCGCCGATGGCGGTGGTGACATCGCCCCACAGTCTGGGCAGGGTGATGTGCTGGTTGGCGTGGGTGTCGAAGGTACCGGGATTCACGCCCGTGTACAGAACCCGGGTGCCGAATTCTGCCAGGTGGACCTGGGCAATGTTCTTCAGCCACTGGGCGAAGGGGCTTCCGCCGTACTCAATGCTGGAAGAGTAAATCTCCGGGGCAGTCTTCAGAATGTCGGCGCCGCGCAGGGCGTCCAGGCCAGTCTGGGACAGGTAGTCGTTCACCGGGCCGGAGCCGATCATAGGGGAATACATGCGGCCGAAGATGTCCAGCGCGTCCATGCGGGCATCCTCGCCGTCAATGCCGGTCAGCACGCCGTAGCTGGCCAGGTCGCCCACGGAGGCGACGGACACGCCCGGGGCAGCCAGGGCCCGGGGCAGCCCGCGGCCAAAGTTCACGGCAGTCAGGATGTTTTCCTTGTTGGGGTCCAGGTCGCGAATTGCCTTGCCCAGCCAGCCGTCGGTGACCATCTTGTCCGGCTCGGCGGTGTGCCAGATGTCCAGGGAGCGGAAGTGGGACCGGATGGGGTTCGGGTAGCCGATGCCCTGCATTACCGCAACCTTGCCCTCGTCGTAAAGTTCCTTGATGGAACCCATGCCGGGGTTGAAGCCCACATAATCGTCCACCGCCAGCACGTCATCCGCCGACAGCCGCAGCACGTCGCGATAGTCCTGGTAGTGGGGGTCGCCATAGGGTACAAAGGTGTTCAGCGCGTCGTAAGCGCCGGTCATCTGAAGTATCACCAAAACCGGGTCTTTCTTGGTGGAGGTCATCTTTTTCTCCTTAACTGGTCTCGAGTAGGGTTCCTTATCCGTGGGTCGAAGCCAACCGAAAGCTCCGGTTAGGCGTAGAGATACTCCTTGGTTGCCACGATCATCTGCAGCATCTGGCTCACCTGCCCGGCGAACTCGCGGTTACCGGTGGGCAGGTCGCCGCTCTTTTCGGCGTGCGCGATCAGCATCTGGCGGGTTTCAGGCTCCAGCTCGTAGCATCCCAGCAGACGCAGGCACCCTTCCACCAGTCCATCCGGTGTCATCACAGGGCCCTCGGCCTGGAGCTTCCGGACAATATCCTGGATGCCAGGCTGGGTCAGGTCGCCCACGTAGTCGGCGATGAAGTTGATGCGGCGCACCAGGGTTCCGCCGTCAATCCACTCCTTGCCGGTGTGCCACCCTTCCACGCTGGGGGGATTGAGGATTTCCTGGCCCATGTGCTTCATTTCATCGAAGATGATCTCGAAGCCTGGCCTGGGAGTCGTCCAGTCACCCACCAATCGCAGGGTGCCAACTATCGATTCAATGGGACCCTTGATCCGGGAGAATCGGGCGTTCTTGAAAGCGTCGGAATTGAACAGCACCCGCAGCATGGACTTGATGTCGTAGCCGGAGCGGTAGTATTCGTCCTCCAGCATCTTTATGGTGTCCGGGTCCCGCGGCGGGGTCTCCATCCAGGACGGTACCCCTGCCTCATCGGCCACAAAGAAACTGTACATGTGGCGGGAGATGAAGCGCGCGGTGGCCGGCTGCTTCGCGATGATGTCAATGACGTCTTCGCCGTCGAAGTTGCCCGTCTCGCCCAGGAATGTCTTCGTCCCCTCGTCGTGGTCGGCGGGGTTAAAGACGAACTGGGAAGGATAGCGACCGTAGGGCTGGCCGGGGATGTTGTTGGCAATGGTCCAGCCGGTAAATGCCCGGGCGCATTCCTTTACGTCGTCCTCGGTGTAGTTGAACTCGCCGTCCATGCCGACTCCCATGGAAAAGAGCTCCAGCAGTTCACGGCCATAGTTCTCGTTAATGTTGTCCTTGTGGCTAAGGCAGTTGTCCAGGAAGTAGATCATTGCCGGGTCCTTCGAAATCTCGATCAACAGGTCCCGGAAGTTGCCCATGCCATTCTCGCGGAGCATATCCAGTTCTGCCTTGGAAGTGACATAGCTCTGGGTCTTGCTGTCCGCAGTGCAGAGAATGCCGTGCCAGAACAGCACCATCTTCTCTTCCAGCTGGTTCCTGGAATTGATCATGCGCCACGCGATATACTCCGGCACGGCGCGGACAAAGTGGTTCCATTCCAGGAAGCTGCGCTCGGCCAGGTCCAGGTCCATTCCGTGGGATTCGTCGGTGGGATTTAGCAGATCCTCCACCGTTGCCTCGTATCCCCTGGCTGCCCGCTCGACGATTTCGTCGTATTGGGCGCCGAACCCGGCTCGCCGCATAAGGTGAGCCATCAAGGCAATGTCGTTATCGGCCATCCGTACTCCTCCTCAACAAAAGTTTGAGGCAAACATAGCTGGGCAAATAATAGCATTATCGCCAGTTTCTATCAACATATCGGATTGACTCGGAACTATCTTATTCAAGAACCCTTGCTTGACGCCCTTGCCGGCCTTCCCTGGTTCCCGGAAAAGGTGGGTAGCCCCCGTCGAGGAGCGGCAGGAGAATCCGGACGGAAGCGCCTGTGCAATGAATGGGGAGGCCTCTGTCTGCTGATAGCAGCCTCCCCGTCCTTAACCTGCCGGCAATCTTGGATCTGACGGTCGCCGGACGCCCTACGCCCCCGGGCGATTCAACACCGTCGGGTCAACCTTGCGCCGCACAAACTTCCCAGTGCCGTGGCCCGTCCTCAACCGGCCATCCTCCACTGCCACCATGCCGCGCAGGATGGTCATAACCGGCCAGCCTGCCGCCTCGAATCCCTCCCAGATGCTGTAGTCCGAGATGTGGAAATCGTCCATGGTCAGCGGTCGCTTGATATTGGGGTCTATCAGCACAATGTCCGCGTCGCTGCCCGGGGCGATTACGCCCTTCCGCGGGTAAAGCCCCATTATCTTGGCGGCGTTGGCCGACGTCACGTCCACGAACCGCTGCAGCGACATCCCCTGACGGGACACACCCTCGCTGAAGGTCACGCCCATGCGGGTCTCTGCCCCGTTATGCCCGCCGGTTACGTCGGTAACCAGCCTGCCCGAGATCTTCACGTCCCACGACGTGCAGTACTCGTCGGTGGCCATGGTGCTCAGGCCCCCGTCAATGATGCCCCGCCACAGGGCCTTACGGTCCTCTTCCGACTTCAGGGACGGGTAGGTGTGGTACTTCATGCCGTTCTCTTCCCGGTAGTTGTCGGCATTGAAGCAACAGTAGTTATGCAGGGTTTCCCCGTACACGGGCCGCCCGTTAGCCCGGGCCTCCTGCACCGCGGTCAGTCCCTCCCTGGCGCTCACGTGGACGAAATAGACCGGCGCCCCCGTCCATTCCGCCACCCGTAGCACCCGCCGGAAGGATACGTCCTCCGACTCGTTGCTGTGGACCAGGTGCATGTTCCACCACTCCGTCTGCTCCTGCTCCGTCAGCTTCTGGTACATGTGCTGCACCATGTCGTCGTCCTCGGCATGGACCATCAGCATGGCGCCGTGCCGCTGCACCTGCTCCATCAGGTCGTGCAGGTGGCCCATCCGCACCATGCGCGGTTCCCCCGCCATGCTGGGCGGACGGATGTTGGTGGTGAAAATTTTGACGCTGGAGAACCCGTCCTGCACGTGCTCGTTAAGCTGCCCCAGCACGTTGTCCGAAATATCGCCCAGCAGCATCAGGTGGTGGGCATAGTCGGCGTAGGAATTACCCTGCCAGACAGTGGTCCGTTCGTTTATGGCCTGGCTGATATCAATGCCCGGGTACTGAATGGCGAAGTCCAGGATCGTGGTGGTGCCTCCGAACAAAGCCGCCCGGCTCACCTCATCCGGAGGCGCTGTCTTCAGATCGCCCTGCCCCATGATGGGAGCATAGACGTGGGCGTGGGGCTCAATGCCCCCGGGAACCACGATCTTGCCCGAAGCGTCGACGACTCGGGCCGTCTCTTCCGTCAGTGTATGGTTGGCGGCCACCGCGACGATCTTCTCCCCCTGTATCGCCACGTCCCAGTCGCCCACACCCCAGGGCGTAACTACCTGGCCATTGCGGATAATCAAGTCAAACATGCTCCCCCTCCTTGCTCCCGCTTGTACGCATGTGCTGCCGGCACCGGAAAACACTATTATTAATTATGATAAACCACCCCGCAAGGCCCCGGCCTGCGGCGGTAAGGTATTCAGGGCCATCGCATTCTAATTTGGCAAGCCCGTCGTTCCCGCGTAGGCGGGAACCTCGAACCTGAAGAGTATCGAAATAGACCTCTTCTTAGCCTGGAAATTCGGGTCTAGTGGGAGAAGGCGTTTGCCCTGGACACGCAGGCAGGGCCATCGCATTATGCTTAAATTGTCATTCTGAACGGAGTGAAGAATCTAAACTCCATCCTACAGGCCGACTAGGAGACCCGAAACTGGGCTGACATGCAGGATTTTAGGCCCTTCGGCAATCTCAGAAAGGCATAACTTTTGCCAGGCAAATGTCTACCACCTATAGTCTGAATCTAAAAAGCGATTTCCCTGGTAAGGTATTTCCCCGGTTTATGAAGTTGGCAATGCGTAGGGGCTGGATTCAATCCAGCCCACATTTCCTGTCACTCGCCCTTGCCCAGCTAATAACACCCGCGATGAAGTGCGGCCGCTCCTAGTCCCCGGCCGCCCCTGCTTTCCCCGGTTGTGGTGTGCTCCGAAATTCATCGGGCAGCGATTCCTCCCAGTCCGGTAGTTGGTGGTGGCCCGTGTTGGGTAGCAACGCGATGGAAACCACTCCCACGGCGCTCAGTACCAGGGAAGCGGCAATGGTGGCCGTAAAGTCCCCGGAAGCTATGATCGACGGGTAGGTCCACCCTTCCGTGAAGTCCCGCAGCATTCCGCCGATGGCCGCGCCTGAAGCCATGCCCACTCCGGCGCCCATCATCTGGTACCCGTAGGTCGTGCCGATGGGGGCGTTGCCGTAGTATTGCCGGTTGATGATGGGGAAGGCAGTCATCTCCCCGCCAAATCCAATGCCGAACAGCACCGCAAACAGGTAGAACATCCACACGCTGTCGGCAAAGAACAGCAATGCCACCGGGGCCACCTGCAGGAAGAAGCACACGCCCATTACTCCCTTGCTGCCCAGGTGGTCCGCCAGCACCGGCACCGCGAATCTCGTCAGGGTGCTGGAAACCGACAGGGTCAGGAAGACTCCCGCCGCCAGTGGCGCTGACACCCCGGCCTCCTCCGCCATGGCGACGATAAATACCATGACGATGGCGTGGCCGGCGCAGCCCCAGTAGTGGATGCCGATCAGGTTCCAGAAGGCGAAGGTGCGCAGCACCTGCTTCACGAACACCTTGGCCCGCATTTTGGCCGCCGGCCCGGTCTGCATGCGCCTTATCGGTTCCGACTCTGAAGCGCCCAGCGGTCGCAGGCCAATGGAAGCCGGCTCGGTGTAGAAGAGCCGGATCAGGAGCAGCATCAGCACGCCGCCGATAATGCCCGGCACCCAGAAGGCCGCCCGAAGTCCCGCCTCTCCGCCGCCAAAAAGCTCGATGATCAGGACTATGACCGGCACTGCCACCAGGGGTCCCAGCCCCTGCGAGGCTTGCAGTACGCCCATGCCCACGCCAAGGTGCCGGTGAAACCACTGGGTGATGGAGGCGGTAAGGGGCACCTGGAAGATGCCCATTGCCGCGCTGAGGACGATTCCAAAATAGAGGTAGAAGAGCCAGATGTTGGTTACCGTGGCGGTAAGCACCATCCCCACAACGAACAGGGCCGCTCCCACCAGCATGGCGATCCGCACCCCGAACCGGTCGCCCAGCCAGCCCGCGGGCGGCCCGAACATGCCCGACACCACCCACTGCAGGGCGAACGCGCCGCCCACCATGCCGTAGCTCCACCCGAAGGTTTCCACCAGGCGCGGGATGAGGATGCTCGATGAGGTCCGGAAGCTGGACGAACTGAGGCGCATCAGCGCCCCTACTATCACGATCACCCAGGCATAGTGAATCCGGTGGTCCCCGATGGCCAGTTGGGATGGTCTCAAGTTAATGTTGGGCAAGAGAAACCTGTAATAAAAAGTTGCTCAAAGTATTCCCAATATTGATACCAAACCCCCAATCTGTCAAGGTTGACATGCATACCCAGGGCAATCGCATAACAGCTTTGGGAAAACCCCGTCGTTCCCGCGCAGGCGGGAACCTCGAACTCGGGCCAGACCCGTCTCGGCCATCAAAGAAATGCCACCTGGTCAACCAATTTCAGGACCAAATGCCCTGCCATACCAGACCAACCCCAACACCTACCAATTACTGACACTCCCCCCCTTGCCACCCCGCATAACACCCCTTCACCATAAGAACACAAGATCAAGAAAGAGAAACGGAGGCAATCACCCCCCACCGTAGGGGCAGACCTATTTGTCTGCCCTGGCCAAAGGACAATACCCCCTCCCTCCGGTACAAGCCCCGAGAGTGAGGGCAAAAATGGCACAAAATGGCACAAAACGGGACACTATTAAAAAAATTCCCACCTTCGTGCCCCTTCGTGTCCCTTCGTGGAAAAAAATAAGGAGACAGACAACCATGAGAACCCTCAGCGAAATCAGAAAAGAAATCCGCGCCCTCCAGCGCAAGTACCACCGGCAACTGACCATCTACCGCATGCGCCGCGTCACCGAACAGGTCCACCACGACTACGCCCGCGCCGTGGCCGACCAGCAGGACCCACCCAAACCCCTGGAGGTAATCCGCAAGATCGCCGACCAGGGCTTCCGCCTCACCACCTGGATGCACCTGCACAACTACCTGGACAAGGTTAGGGAAAAGGGAGACATCCCCGAACCCCGGCGCATGCTGCTGGCCCTGCTCCCCTGGGCCTGGGAGACTAAGTACGACAAATTGCTCATGCGGGAACTGCCCGCCCCCAAGCCCAAACCCGACCTGTCCCTGCT
Organism: Dehalococcoidia bacterium; assembly: GCA_034428635.1. GTDB lineage: Bacteria > Chloroflexota > Dehalococcoidia > Lucifugimonadales > UBA3495 > Bin22. The sequence continues at coordinate 8,362 of DAOUHR010000096.1, read as the reverse complement.
CTGGGCCCGCTGGTTCGCCATGGCATAAGGCCCCGGTCCCTTGGTAGGGGCAGACCTATGTGTCTGCCCTGTCCCACCCGCGACCACCGTAGGGGCAGACCTGTGTGTCTGCCCAGGCCTGGAGGCCGTCGTCAAATTGAAGGTAGACCTTCCGAACGTCCCTTTTCGTCGTTCCCGCGAAGGCGGGAACCTCGATGGGCTGAGGTCGAGGTTCCTGCCTTGGTAGCAATGACATTGAATATGACGACACGCCCTAAGGACAATACCCCTTCCTCCTGCGGCACAAGGCCACGGGCGTGAGGGCAAAACCGGGCCAAAATGGGCCAAAACAATAAACTCCACCTCGCTATTTCCTCAATCTTGAGCAGAGCGGCCTGTGATAAACTTACCTGCAATTGGGGAGACCTTTCCACAGTTCCATATAGTGAGGAATGGTTATGGCTACCACCGAGGCGGCGCGTCGCATCCAGGGTTCAGAGCGGGCCGAACTGGCCGAACAGCTGCGCAAACGAGTGTCCGGCGAGGTGCGTTTCGACCCCTTCTCCCGGGTCCTCTACAGCACCGACGCCAGTATCTACCAGATGGAACCCGTGGGCGTGGTCATTCCCCGCAACACCGAAGACATCCTGGCCGTCATGGAAATCGCCCGGGACAATCGCGTACCCGTGCTGCCCCGCGGCGGTGGTACGGGTCTTGCCGGTCAGACCATCAACCACGGCATCGTCATGGATTTCAGCAAGTACATGAACCAGGTAGTGGAGCTTAACCGCGAAGAAAGCTGGGTCAAGGTGCAGCCGGGCATTGTTCTCGATTCGCTGAACCGCTACCTGGCGGCTCACGGCCTCCAGTATGCCCCCGACCCCACCACGTCCAATCGGGCCTGCGTGGGCGGCGGCATTGGCAACAACACCTGTGGCGCCCACTCGGTCATCTATGGCAAGACCCTGGACCATATCCAAGAGGTGGACGTGGTCCTCTCCGACGCCACCCAGGCCCAGTTCCGCACCCTGGAGCCCCATGAGTTGGAAGCCCGCCTTCAGGGCGACAGTTTAGAGTCCGACATCTACCGGGGTGTGTTGCGTATCGCCCAGGACAACCTGCCTGAAATCGAGTCCCGCTACCCCAAGATTATGCGGCGCGTCAGCGGCTACAACCTGGACTCCTTCCTCGGCGAAGAACCCGTTAACTTGACCAAGATGGTTGTAGGCTCCGAGGGCACCCTTTGCGTCGTTACCGAGGCCAGGGTGAACCTGGTGCCCAGGCCGACTATGACCTGCCTGTCCGTCCTGCACTTCCGGGACATTTTCGAAGCCAGCGAGGCGACCGTAGAAGTTCTAAAGCATGAGCCCTCTTCCGTTGAGGTGCTGGATAAGATGGTCCTGGATCGCTCCCGCGAGTCTATGGGCCAGTCTCGAAACTTGGCCTTCGTCCAGGGCGACCCGGGGGCCATGCTGCTGGTGGAATTTTATGGCGAGTCCGAGGCCGAACTGACCTCCAAGATGGAAAACCTCAAGCAGGATATGGAACACCGCCGGCTGGCCTACGCCTGCGTCAATATGCTCTCCCGGGCCGACCAGGATATGGTCTGGAACGTACGCAAGGGCGGTCTGGGCTTGCTGATGAGCATCCGCGGCGACGCCAAGCCCATTCCCTTTGTGGAGGATCCTGCGGTCGACCCGGAGAGAATGGGCGATTTCGTTCGCCGATTCGATGAAGTGGTCAGAAACCACAACACCACGGCAGGGTACTACGGCCATGCCAGCGTCGGATGCCTCCACATCCGCCCCCTGATCAGCCTGAAGAGCGCCGAGGGCGTCGAGAAGATGATCTCCATCGGCGAGCAGATCAGCGACCTGGTCAAGGAGTTCGGCGGTTCCATGAGCGGCGAGCACGGCGACGGCATTGTCCGGGGCGTCTGGACCGAAAAGATGTTTGGCCCCGAGATTTACCAGGCTTTTCGCGACCTCAAGAGCACTTTCGACCCCCAGGGAATATTGAACCCCGGCAAGATAATTGACTGCCCGCCCATGCGGGAGAACTTGCGCTACGGCCCCGAATACAATGCCGATTCCCTGATACCCACGCTGGACTTCTCCATGGACACCAACTACGCCGGCGCCGTGGAGATGTGCAACGGCATGGGCGCCTGCCGCAAACTGACTGGCACCATGTGTCCATCCTTCATGGCAACCCGGGACGAGGAGCATTCCACCCGCGGGCGGGCCAATCTGCTGCGGGCTGCCCTGTCCGGCAAACTCCCCGGAGGCACCATTACCGACAAGCGCCTCTATGAAGCCATGGACCTTTGCCTCGAGTGCAAGGCCTGCAAGTCCGAGTGCGAATCGGGCGTGGACATGGCCAAGCTCAAGTACGAGTTCCTCGACAATTACTACAAGGCCAACAAGCGGCCATTCCGCAACAAGTTCTTTGCCCACATTGCCCGACACAGCCGCACCGGCAGCAAATTCGCGCCCCTGGCCAACCTGGGCGCCGCCAGCCCGGTGGGCCGCTTCCTGTCCCGCACGCTACTGGGGGTGCACCCCAACCGGGACTTGCCCAAGCTGGCCACGACGACCTTCACTCAGTGGTTCAACTATCGCCACACCGCCAGGGTCAAGGGGGGACCTAAGGGCACCGTGGCCCTGTTCAACGACACCTTCATGAACTACAACTATCCGGAAATTGGCATCGCCGCCGTCGAATTGCTTGAAGCCGCCGGTTACGGGGTCCAGTTGGCCAATGCCGAGTGTTGTGGCCGCCCCATGATTTCCAAGGGTCTGCTGGACGAAGCAGCCTCCCACGCTAGGTACAACGTAGACCGCCTGTATCCCTTCGCCGACCAGGGTGTGCCCATCATTGGCTGCGAACCTAGTTGCCTGCTTACTTTCCGGGACGAATATCCCGAGTTCTGCCAGGACGAGCGTGCAGCAAAGGTGGCGGAACACAGCTACCTCATTGACGAGTTCCTGGCCATGCTGGCCGAGCGGGGGGACTTGGATCTGCAGTTCACTGACGTGGAGAAGAAGGTACTGTTCCACGGCCACTGCCACCAGAAATCCCTGGTGGGAACCGCGCCTTCAATGGCCGCCCTCCGCCTGCCCCCCGGTTACCAGGTGGAGTTGATCAACTCCGGCTGTTGCGGCATGGCAGGTTCCTTCGGCTTCGAAAAGGAACACTACGACATATCAATGGCCATCGGTGAACAGGTGCTCTTCCCCACCATTCGCGAACGTGGCCCAGATTGGGAGGTGGCCGTAATGGGTGTCTCCTGCCGCCAGCAGGTGGAGCATGGCGCCGGTCGCCCGGCCCGCCATCTGGTGGAAGTCCTTAGAGACGCCATTGCGTAAAGTCTAGCAAAGGGTCAGCGAAACCAGATGTCCGCGACGGTCCTTCCATAGTTTCCGGCCGCCACGGTCAGGTCATAGATGTCTATGACACCATCACCGTCAGCATCTCCGAATGGCAGCGTCACCACCGGAATCTCAAGCGCATCGCCAGGCTCCAGCCCGATGTTGTGGATTGCATGGGACAGGTGACCCGGGGCCGCGACGGTCAAGTCAAAGCTGCCCGCCGGCCGTTGTATCTGGAAGTAACCCTGCCGATCCGCAAAGGTAACCGCGCTGCCGATTTCGACATAGCTTCCCAGACTGCTGATCCTTCCCTGCAGCTTGATGCGCCCTCGGATCGTCCCAGTCTCCGTCAACCCGGCAACCGGTGCTATCGGCTCCCCGATCCCCTCCTCCTCAATCAATGTGGGCAAGTCCTCGGAAACGGATTGAGTTGCTACCTCGGGCTCGTCAAGGGAATCCATCAGGGTGGCCTGGGTCACATCAGCGACTATGCGATCTGTTGGCGGGGAATCGCTGTCAATACCGGGTTCATTTAGTTCAGCGACTGCCCTGGAATCCAGGGAAGTCGTAAAGATCTGCGCTAGGCTATCAGACTGGGTGTTTAATGCCGGACCCGAATTGGCAATAACCGCTTTGGGTTCAGTCTGGTACAGAAAGACCTCGTTCAAAGGAGATTGTGCCGTTCCTATTCCTGGAGTCGTAAAGGATTGCTCCTGCTTGGCCCCGACTTCGTCAGTTCTTATTCTTGACAGCATCTCTACGACGGTGGAAATGTTGGGTTTGTCAAATGGTAGTTTTTCGTCGGACCCAACCTCACTCTTAAAGATGTGGGTGAGTGACCTTGGATCTGTTTGGATAGAAGGAGCGGCAAATGCAGCACCTTGCTGGACCGATATTGGCCCAACGAAAGTTTCTGTAAGAGGTTCTGCTTCTGTATCGCCTGAAGGGGCTTCCTTGGTCAGTCCGCTGGTTGTTTTGACGATGGGTTCCTTAGACTTCTCGGGAAACGTAATCTCCGTAGGTTCGGGAGCAGCAATCACCCAGATACCTGGAAGAAGGCTTAGCGAATTGTTGCTTTCCACGGTATCACCGGCGAGGGTTGCGACGGCTGTCAATGCATGAATCGTGCCGGGAGTTGGTGGGCCCGGCGGCGGCGGCCCGCCGGTGGCCCCCGTCGTGTCCCAGTCAATGCTGACGGTGGTCGCGCCTCCGGCGGCCAGGGTAACCTGCTGTGAGTCGATGGATTTGTTCTCGGTATCATCCCGCAGTTCCACCGTAAAGGTCTCCTCTCTTGTACCGTTATTGGAGACACCGATGCTGAAAGTGGCGGTCTCGCCTTCGGTGATGAACGGTGGATTATTCCCATCCCGCACGATGGAGGTCACGGCCACATCCTTGATCGTATCCTGGAAGGCCCCTTCCTGTCCGGCGGGGTTCACCGTGATGGAGGCGTTGGAGGAATACGGGAATAACATGGCTGACGCGCCGAGCGCCAGTGCCGCCGTAATTGCCGCAAGGAATATAAGCTTTCGCAAGTTCGCACTCAGGCAGGACGAAGGCGTTAACCGGAGGAACTGTAGATTATAATCATCAGCGACCCGCTGGCGCCTTCATCTCGTTCAGAATGTATCAGATTCCATGTGTGGCCCGCGGTGTCCGCCAGGCTTGTCAAGTCTACGGTCCCGCTATATATCCCCTTGGAGCACTGCTCGGCGATCAGATCCGTGTCATCCAGCGTTACCTTAGCGCAGGGAGCCAGGGGATTAGTGCCTTGGGAAACCCAAAGGCTGGTCGAAATTTCTGAAAGGGTCAAGGTATCGGGTACAGCAAACTGAACCGGATATTCTCCCTGATCTTTCCTGGAAACCGCCATGATCAGGTAGTTGTCGGCGTCGGGAAACTGCCAGTGATAATGCCCAAGGTCTGTGTCATCGTATTCAATGGCGGTCTCGCCCAGGGCCTCGTCCACCACAACGTTTATGGCCTCCAGCAGAATTGTGTCACCGATTTCGCTTACAGATGGATTTTCCACGTCAATGTCTTTAGCCTGCCAGATCAAGGCGGAGGCAACGCCGCTGGACAGGTAGGCTACTATCCACCCCTCGTCGTCATAATAAAGGTTTACCGTGGAAACCAGCGAGTCGATGTTCTCTAGCGTCAGAGTAGCTACAGTATAATTCGCGCCCACCTTCACTAGTGTGGCGGGAGCAGTCCGCAAGGTAGGGTCATCCGGTTCAATGGGACTAAATATGTGGTCGTCCACCGTGCCCTTATCAAGGCTGTATGAACCACCGTCTTCTATACGGTAGTAGGCGGAAAATCCTGCGTCGTCAGATGGAAAGGCTTTGTCAGTCGCCTGCAATGCCTGGCGTGCTGTTGAGGTGAGTACCATTGGTCCGCCAGGTAACCTTCCTTCAGTTGCCTTGGCTTCGACAATTCTGGGTACGCCATCCAAGGGGAAGGTCATCACTAGTGCAGCTACCAGGAACAGCATGCTGAAAAGCAATCGCAAATATGACATAAACATCGAGTCACCAAGCACTATGTATCACAATGTTTACCATAGTCTTAGAGTGTGCAACTCTTAAATAACATTTGCTAGCCTCTTCGTCAACCTTGCGCACCAAGGTTGCACAATAAAGTGGGGGGAATAAAAACATCCGCCTAACTTCATAGTCGTGGCAACAAAATTTCGCCTACCGCAAGAACAGCGGTAATGCGGAATTTCCTTGATCTGTCCAGTAACCGGTTGAGTCTCAGAGCGATGGTGGCCGCTTGTCCGCCCAGGGTCGTGCCCGCTCGAATGCGGCGCAAGCCTGCAATACGTTGGCTTCAGCGCCCCTGGGTCCTACCAGGTGCAGGCCGATGGGCATTCCAGCACTGGCCGGATCATCCGAAAATCCGCAGGGTAAACTGGCGGCGGTTTGCCCAGTCATATTTATCGGGAATGTAAATGGCAGGTAACCCCAAAACGGGTCTACTTCTTTGCCGCCGATAATTGCCGGCCGCGCTTCGATAGGGAATGCCGGCACTGCCATCGTTGGCGTCAAAAAAAGGTCATAGTCGTCAAAAAGGTTCTCCATTTGCCGTCGCAGTTGGTCCACCCGCAGCAAGGCGCGGGACAAGTCAGCCCCGGTGACTTCAGACCCATGCTCGAAAGCGCGAAGCCCGTAGTAGGTGAATTGCTCTCTTTGTTCGTCCAACAGGTGTCCATAAGAGGTATATGAAGCCGTGGAGAAAACGTCCCAAAAAGCCTGGAATGGGTCCTCAATAGCAAGGGCAGGATCTTCGACAACCGCGCCCAATTCTTCGAATACTCGGGCTGCCATTTCCGTAACCCTTACAACTTCCGGATCAACTCCGGCATATCCCAAGTCAGGGCTCCAGGCAATCCGCCAGCCCTCCACGCCGCGGCCAAGGTTGGCCCCGAAGTCGGGCGGAGCTTCCCGCATAGACACAGGATCCCGGGAGTCCGGGCCGGCGAGGACTTGCAGCAAAAGTGCTGAATCAGCCACTGTTCTGGACATTGGGCCCGACTGGGAAAAGTGGTTGGCTGCCGGGTAGCCATAACCGCCGTAGCGCGGAACCCGTCCCTGGGAGGGTTTGATTCCAAAAACTCCGCTGAAACTGGCTGGTATGCGGATTGACCCACCTCCATCGCTTCCTGTGGCCAGGGTGCAGAGACCGGCAGCCAGGGCCGCCGCCGCGCCGCCACTGGACCCTCCAGGAGTGCGGCTCGTGTCCCAAGGATTGCGACAAGCGTCACCTAGTTTGTTTTCGGTGGTGCCTGAGAGTCCAAATTCAGGTGCATTAGTCTTGCCCAGGATGATGGCTCCCGCGGCTTTTACGCGCTCTACCACTACTGAGTCTATGTCAGGAACCCTGTCCCTGAAAATTGCGGAACCGAGGGTGGTGGTAATGCCGCTGGTCATTTCCAGGTCCTTGACAGATATGGGAATCCCGTGCAAGGGGCCCACCGGCTCTCCACCTTGTACCATCTTCTGGGCGCGCTGGGCTGCCGCGATGGCTTCATCTGAACACAGCGCCAAATACGCATTGAAGATGGGATTAAGTTCGTCGATCCTTTGAAGGAACAGACCAGTCAGTTCAACGCAGGAAACCTCTTTGGAGTCGATTAGACCGCGCAACTCCCCGGCCGATTTGAAGGCCAATTCTTGCTCCATATTCCCCTCTCCTTCTGCCCTGGTGATATAACTCCTACTTTTGATCAATTCTTGAACAATTTTTAGAGGGACACCAAACTTTAAGACTCGCTACAATCGACGTGATTATAGCAAAGTCAGGTCGGCGGAGCGCCATGTGGTTTTCGGCCGAATGGGATAACGTACTTGGGCAAAGTTGGAATAATTGCCAATCCGGCGGCTAGCAAAGATATTCGTCGGTTGGTTGCGCAGGGAAGGGTCATACCGGATTGGGAGAAAGTCAACATAGTCCGAAGAGTATTGATCGGCTTACAGGCTGTGGGAATTGAACAGGTTTTCGCCATGCCTGACAGTTCCCACATTTGCGAGAGAGCGCGTGATGATTCGCATCTAACCATGGGCCTGTCATTGCTGGAAATGCCCACCTACCACACCGAAGGAGACACTGTTCGGGCAGCGGCGCAAATGGGACAGGAAGGTGTCACCTGCGTCGTGACCCTTGGGGGAGACGGGACCAACCGCGCCGTTGCCTGCGGTAGCAACTCCATACCGATCGTCCCTATCTCAACCGGCACCAACAATGTCTTTCCGCAGATGATTGAAGGAACCCTGGCAGGGCTGGCGGCCGGACTGGTGGCCGATGGAAGCCTGCAGCCGGAACTGGTATCGACCATCAGCAAAACGCTGGCGGTGTACGTGGACGGCGATTACCGAGACCTGGCGCTGGTGGACGTGGCTCTGTCCAGAGAGCGGTACGTCGCAACCAGGGCTATCTGGGACATGTCCACTCTCTATGAAGTGTTCTTGACCCGGGCGGAACCCGCTTCCATTGGTCTTTCTTCAGTAGGC
>DAOUHR010000095.1:0-19007 GCA_034428635.1 Dehalococcoidia bacterium | reverse complement strand
AGCCGCATCCAAGGATACTTCGAGAGCCGTGCGGCCACTCTGCGAAAGAGGGATGGCTTCGATGTCTTGCTGGTCCATCAAAGATCCTTGTAGGTTAAATGTGGGAAGAAACGGTGGCAGAGAAGGCAGTTCTTTGAACCGACTATGATCAGGCTAGACCATTTGGCCCAGCCCCATCTTCTCGTAAACTTCGCCCATTGTTTCCCGGGCAATGGCGCGGGCCCTCTTGCCCCCTTCCGAAAGGACTTCCTTCACGTAGTCCGGTTTTTCTTCCAGTTCCCGACGCCTCTCCCGCAAGGGTTCCAGGAAGGTGTTGATGCTTCCGGCAAGGTGGCGCTTGCAATCCACGCAGCCCCGCTGGGCTCCGGTGCATTCGTCATAGACCTGGCCCATTTCCTGGGAGGGGCTAAAGATCTTGTGCAGGGAGTATACGTTGCACACTTCAGGCCGGCCGGGGTCGCTTCGCCGCTGTCTCTGGGGGTCGGTGAAAGCGGTCAGTACCCGCTGGGTGGTCTCGTCCGTCGTGGACGCCAGGTCGATGTGGTTATCCAGAGACTTGCTCATCTTCTGCTGCCCTTCCAGTCCCAGGATCAGGGGAGCCTCCGTCAGCTTGGCCTGGGGCTCAGGGAAAGTGTCGCCGAAACGGAAGTTAAAGCGGCGCACGATTTCTCTTGCCAGTTCAAGGTGGGGCAACTGGTCCTGCCCCACCGGCACCGTGTCCGCCTTGTAGATGATGATGTCTGCAGTCTGAAGTACGGGATACCCTACCAGCCCGTAGTTAACGCTTTCCTCCGTCTCGTCCATCTGCCGTACCTTCTCCTTGAAGGTAGGCACCCTTAGCAGCCATCCCAGGGGCGTTACCATGCTCAGCAGGGTATGTAGGGCCATCACTTCAGGCACGTGGGATTGAATGAAGACGATACTCTGTTCAGGGTCAACTCCGGCAGCCAGCCAGTCCAGGGCCATTTCGTGTATGCTGGGCTGGATGTTAGCTACGTCGCCCGGGTCTTCCACGGTGGTCAGGGCATGTACGTCAACGATACTGTAGATGCAACGGTAGTCCTGCTGGAGATTTACCCAGTTCTCCAGGGCCCCCAGGTAGTTGCCGAGATGCAGTTTGCCCGTGGGACGCATGCCCGAAAGTATGGTCCCTTTTGCCGTGGTGGACGCTGCTTCTTGAGAGAGCATTTCCTGTTTCCGCTCCGTTGGAAATTGTGACAATACACTAGGCATTCCCAGTTACGATTTCCGCAATGGTTTGAGTTGCAAGTCTAGCACGCAGGTTAATGCGCGAGCAACATAACATTCGTTAAATGACGGCGCCAAACGCCTTTAAGCCATAAAGTCCTGTGTGTATACTCTGGGTGTGACGCAGGAACTGGGAAGGCCCCTGGTGGGCGTGGGCGTGGTTTTTGTTCGGGAGGACAGGGTCTTCCTGGCCAAACGTCAGGGCGCACACGGAGAAGACACATGGGCCTCTGCCGGTGGCCACCTGGAGTGGGGCGAGACCCTGGAGCAGTGCGCCAGGCGCGAAGCCATGGAAGAACTGGGAGTGACGGTGGGCGGCCTGCAATTCCTCTGTATCAGCAACATCATCGCCTATGACCGCCATTACGTGGATGTGGAGTTCCTGGGCGACATTGGCGACCAGGAACCTCAACTAGCGGAGCCCGAGGCATTCTCAGAATCCGGTTGGTTTCACTTGGATGATCTGCCCGAACCGATTTTCGAGGCAGCCAGGTATGCCCTGGAGAGTTACCGCAATGGCCGGACCTATTTCTCCGGGGACTAAGTTTGCTCTCTGAGGGAATCTGTCCGCAATTGCCCGTGTTACATTACGTTCCAATAACGCCCGCAATAGATGGTTATTAGATCGAGTTATTTGCCGCCTCTCTTTTCCCGGAAAATGGCATGAGACAGTTCGCACATTTCTGCGGAGTTTGTATCTGAAAAGAGGCAATTTAGATATAAATCTGGTATAATGTAACCTGCCAGAAAAGTTAACCACTACCGACCTCCACCGCATTGCTGGTTATACATCCTCGCTAATTCGCACCGTTCACAATCGGCTTCAGTTGCCAGGGATTTCGACGGTGTGCGCATGACCAGGGCTGGGGAAGGGGCGTTCCTGCCAGGGACGAATTGGTGTCGGGATAGACTGCGCACGATACTCACAGGGGGAATGGACTAAACATGCAAGGACGACTGATGGCCGACCAGGGAACCACCACTCCTGAACTCCCTCCAGTAGTAGCCGAGATCAACGGTCAGACTGAGCCCAGTGCCAAGCCTGAAGAATCCGAACCTGGAGAATATACTGCCAAGGATATCCAGGTTCTGGAGGGCTTGGAGGCAGTACGCGTCCGGCCAGGCATGTACATTGGCAGCACCGACCAGCGAGGCCTGCACCACCTGATTTACGAAATACTCGATAATGCCGTGGATGAGGCCATGGCCGGTTACTGCACCAGGGTCGATTTGACATTGGGCAAGGATGGCCTGATTTCCGTTGCCGACGACGGTCGCGGCATTCCGGTCGATGTTCACCCCTCTACCGGCAAGTCAGGACTGGAGACAGTCATGACTACGCTGCACGCTGGCGGCAAGTTCGGCGGCGGCGCCTACAAGGTAACCGGTGGTCTTCATGGCGTCGGAGGATCCGTGGTGAATGGCCTGTCTGCCTACTTGAAGGCCGAGGTTCATAGAGATGGCCACGTCCATCACCAGGAATATTCCCAGGGGATCCCTACCTGCGAAGTCATCAAAGGCAAGCGAACCTCCAAACACGGGACGATTATCTCGTTCCAGCCGGATCCGGAGATCTTCCCGGACATTGAGTACGATTATGACGTTCTGACGGACCACTTCAAGGAGATCGCCTACCTGAACAAGGGTCTGGAAATCAGGTTTGTCAGCCACTGGCACGAGAACCATCGCCGGGGTGATATCGAGCGCACCTACTATTTTGACGGTGGTATTGCCAACTTGGTGCGGAACGTGAACAAACGCCGTAGAGTGTTCCAGCAGGCGCCCTTCTATTTCGAAAAAGCGGTGGATGAAACTTCGGTGGAGGTCGCGATCCAGTACAACGACAGTTTCACTGAGTCGGTAATTTCCTTCGCCAATTGCATCAACACCCAGGAGGGGGGCAGCCACTTGACCGGATTCCGCACGGCCCTTACCCGGGTGATTAATGACTACACCCGAAAGAACAACTTCATCAAGGACGACCAGCCCAACCTGGCCGGAGAGGACGTTCGTGAGGGGCTGGCGGCGGTGATCAGCGTCAAGCTGACCAATCCCCAGTTCGAGGGCCAGACCAAGACCAAGCTGGGCAACGCAGAGGTCCGCAGCGTAGTGGATTCAGTGGTCAGCGAAGGCCTCAGCCGGTACCTCGAAGAGCATCCCGTTGAGAGCAAGCAAATAGTTGAGAAGTGCCTTACTTCCCAGCGTGCCAGGGAAGCAGCCAAGAAGGCAAGGGAACTGGTCATCCGCAAGAACGCCCTGGACGGCACTTCCCTGCCGGGTAAACTAGCCGACTGCGCCGAGCGGGACCCTGCCAAGTCGGAGCTTTACATCGTTGAGGGTGAGTCGGCCGGCGGATCAGCAAAGATGGGCCGTGACCGCAGTTTCCAGGCCATCCTGCCACTAAAGGGCAAGATTCTCAACGTGGAACGGGTGCTGCAGCAGCCGGACAAAATCCTGGGGCACGAGGAAATCCGGTCCATCATAGCGGCGGTGGGCGCCGGCGAGGGCGATGAATTTGACCCGACCAAAGTCCGGTACCAGAAGGTCATAATCATGACCGATGCCGATGTGGATGGCTCGCATATCCGAACCCTGGTTTTGACCTTCTTCTTCAGGCGCATGCAGGGCCTGATCGACAACGGATACTTGTATATCGCTCAGCCGCCTTTGTACCGCATCCAGGCCGGGCGCGGCGCCCCCCAGTACGTCTATTCCGAGGAAGAAAAAGACCAACTGTTGGCCAAGATGGATGGTCGTCGTAACGTGCAGTTGCAACGGTACAAGGGTTTGGGTGAGATGAATCCGGAACAGCTGTGGGAAACTACCATGAATCCGGATAGCCGCCAGATGCTCCAGGTGAATATAGACGACATAATCGAAGTCGACGATGTATTTACTACCCTTATGAGCGAAGCTGTGGGGCCCCGCAAGAGCTTTATCCAGTCCCACGCCCGCAGCGTGAAGAACCTAGACGTTTAAGCTAGTCAGCAATTTCCGGCCACATCTCTGCCAGAGATAGTGGACTGACAGGGACGCTCGTACGGGCATTCCTGTTTTAGTTGGAAAGTTTGGCCGCTTTCGATTATAATAGGGCTCCTGAAGAATCAGGCTAGAGTCCAGTCAAGACATTGGAGGAACCCGTTGCCAGCTAAGAAGGCCGCCCGCAAGTCCGTTAAACGCTACCGTCGAAACCAAAGCATCCGCCGCACAACACGTACCGCAATTGTTAGCGCCCGTAGGGCTGTCAGGTCCGGCGATGCGGAAGCGGCCGAGCCCGCCATACGGCAGGCCATTAGCTTGCTGGATAAGGCGGTCAAGAAGGGAGTTTTTCACAAGAACAACGCCTCCCGCCGAAAGTCTAGGCTGGCGGCGCGCTTGAATCAGATGCAAAACTAATGGCCCCGATTCCACTTAGTGATTGCGGATGCGCGGGATTACCCGCGCATTTTCCTTTTGGTGAGTTATTCTGCTGGAGGTCGAGGAAGATAAACCCATGCTTGTATCCAATTATCCCCCAGGCCTTTAAGACTTTCCTGGGTACCTTGACGTTTCTGGCCCCAAAGGGGCAGGGATGAGTTGTAAGGACACAGTTTAGTGCCTCAAGCGTGGCTGAGCGGGTAGGGATTCGTTTCAAACGGTATGGACAATCGGAACGGCAAAGGCAAACCTATGCGTCTGACCTGGTCACACAAATGAAACAGGCTAGATCGGAACTATACTGGCTAGGCGGCTGAAATTGACATAAATGTTCGCATCTGCTACTCTTTTGAGAACTAATGTTTTAAAGGTGAGTAATGACAACGAATAAGAGACTGCCGCCTCGCAGACAGCGAATCCTGAATTTTATTCAAAGCTTTATTGAGGAAAATGGGCTTCCGCCCACAGTGCGGGACATTCAAAAGGCGTGCGAAATCAGTTCAACTTCAGTGGTGGACTATAATCTCCGGATACTAAACCGGGATGGCTATCTGAACCGACGGCCCGACGTGGCTCGCGGTATAGAACTGCTGGATGATTCGGGTCAGCCCATGAGTACAATACCCAAGGTGCAAGTGGTGGGTCGGATTGCGGCAGGTTCTCCCCTGCCGGCTTTTTCGACCGAAGAAAGCGCCTCTGGCCAAGAATTTGATACCATCGAAGTGGCGCCGGAACTTACCAAGAGACACGGTCGACTATATGCCCTGGAAGTGCAGGGGCAGTCGATGATAGATGCGCTGATTGACGATGGGGACGTGGTCATTATCAGGCCATCAGAACAGGCCGAACCCGGGGATATGGTGGTGGCCTGGCTAAGGGAAGAGGAAGAGGCCACCCTGAAGAAATACTATCCAGAAGGCGAACAGGTTAGGCTTCAGCCCGCCAATGCCAGCATGAGTCCCATCTTCAGCTCCGCCGAAAACGTGGAAATTCGCGGCAAGGTTGTGAGTGTAATCAGGAAATTCGGCTAGGTTTTCCCCTAAGCTATCGGCAATCTACGCCTCGCTCAGTACTCTGGGCGAGGCGTCTGGTTTATCTGCGGCTGTTGGTCAGGGCCCCATAGGTAGCTACCAGGAAGGGAACGCAGTATGTCAGGGGAATCTTCCAGCATAGGGCGCTGGTCCACTGGCCGGAAAGCAGCAGGTCTCCCTGGTTGAGCGCGGTCAATACAGTGCCAACAACCAGTGCGGCGATCGCCGACCGCTTCAGCATGGGTCTGTGCAATAAAGCGCAATACAGGCACTTGACGCTGCCGCCGTTCAATTCGATTGTGCCTGGCGGGTGGAAGGCGAACGAAGTAGAAGCGCGCAGGTCTTTGCCGCATTTGCTGCAAGTTTCTGGTCCTGGATTCGGGATTCCCAAGAAAAGCTTCCTCCCGGGCAGGGCGGCTTCGGCCCAGTGATGACCCGCGCCGGTCCCTGGTGAAACCGTTTATACTAACGCGCTTTTCTCCCAAAATTGTTGAAGGCGCAACACCCAAGTGGGTGAGTTGCGCCTTCACAGAACTAGCCGACACAATCGCGCTTCACTGTTTTCTGTCTTGCCGGATCGCTTCTTTTGTACATAAGGAAGCAAGCTACCGCCGAGCCTGTTCCGGTATTGTAGCAGTCTAGCTGGACTTGCCGATCCGAAATACCTTGGTGCCACACTCGGGGCAAGTGCCGTGTGTGGCGGGTCGTCCATTCTTCAGTGTGACTTCTTCGGGGTTGTTTATTTCCCGCTTGCTGCGGCATTTGAAGCAATAAGCTTCCATCCTCCTCTCCCTCCATATTAGTTTTGTTTAGCAGATACTTACCGGTGGCGGTTTGATTTTTTCACCCAGTGGTTGACCATCGCGAGCTCGTGCCGGTTCGTGAAGCTGCCGGCTTGCCCCAGCAATTCTTGGAATGGTCTCCCAATCGAAGACACTTCCAATAGGGGCTAACGTTTCTGCTACTTTATGTAATACAAAAAGGTGGCGGTCTTTGTCAAGGCAGAATCCCAGTTTCTCAACCAGATTCGTTGGATTTGCCCTAATTTATGTGTAAAGCAATGCTCTGAGGCCACTATTGTGAATAAACGGTGAAGGAAAGGTCGTCCTATTGTGTTTCCGTAGAATCGTGGGAGTCCTCCGCAAATGGAGAGGGGGTGTCTAAATTGAAGACCTTTAATGGTTGCCAAGTGCTGGTCTGGCGATTATGGCGCACCAGAGCCACAAAGCAACCTTCAGGCCCATAAGCCCGAAATTGTTCCAAATAGCCGGGCTGAAAGCCAAGCCCTCCCGTGGCAACATCCTGACCGTTTCGCAATTGCCTTTCGGAGGGCCCACTTACTGAGATGGCCCTGTATCGCCGCAGGACTTCGTCCAGGGGATGGACGTGCCGTATCCAATACTCTCGATCGCCCGCTTCGTTGACAGTTGCTTCCAGCGCTTCGGGAGTAACACCATCCTCGGACCGGAAACCAGCGGAATACTGCCTCTCGAGGTCTGTGACGTAGCCACCGCAGCCCAACGCCATCCCCAAATCATGGGCCAGAGAGCGCATGTACACTCCTCTGCCGCACTCTACATCAAGGGTGACGAATGGAAGAGCGAACTCCACCAGGCGGATTGCAAAGATATCGACCTCCCTCGCTTTACGCTCTACTTCAACTCCGGCCCGGGCCAGCTTGTAGAGGCGCTGGCCGTCCACCTTTACAGCGCTGAACATGGGTGGCTTTTGGTTGATTGTGCCAATGAAGGGCAAGAAGGATTGCACCACCATTTCTTCCGTTACGTAGTCGGGCTCGCGAACCGGCTCAGGTTCTCCTTCCGAATCGTAGGTCTGGGTGGTGGCGCCCAGCCGGACTACCATGCGGTAAAGTTTGTTTCCTTCCACCACGTATTCCATCAGCCTGGTGGCCTGTCCAAAACATACGGGCAAGACTCCCCGTGCCAGAGGGTCCATAGTACCGGCGTGGCCCACCTTTCTGCGCTGCCCAGTGATTCGCTTAACCTGGCGAAGGGCTTCCATCGAACTAATGCCGACGGGCTTGTACAGGTTGAGAAAGCCGTTGACGGCAGGCAGGTGCTGTCTTTCAGCTCTGGAGTTTCCGGTGGACACGGGGTTCATCTCCGGCCAGGGAAGGAAAGAGGCCCTGAATAGGTTGGCAAGGACTCCGTGTTCGGCAATGGGGCTGGGTCATCACGTAGTTGGTCAATTACGCGGAGCACGGCGTCTGCGTCTTCAATGCTCTCATCCAAGGCAAATTTGAGGAAGGGTACGTACCGCAATTTTAGCCGGTCGCGTAGGGACCTGCGCAGAAAAGACGCTGCCGACTGAATCCCGTCCAGTGCGGCGTCTTTGGTGTCTTTGTCTCCCAGGACGCTGACGAACACCCGGGCGTTGCGGAGGTCGGACGAAGTCTGGACTTCCGTGATGCTGATAATGCCGTTGAGGCGGGGATCCTTGATTTCTCTGGAAAGCAGGTGGCTGATTTCCTGGCGCAGTAATCCGTTAATACGATCAGCACGGCGAGTCATAGGCTACTCCACGGCAAAAAGTCTGTGCAGGAAACCCTGGCAGTCGCCCGACCGCCCATAATAGGGAAGCCGGGCGAAGAGGTCTAAGATATGGGCGAGTTAACGCTGGGCCCTTTCCTGGCGGTGGGCCTGGAGGACATCGCCAACCTCGAAGCCGTTAAATTCGTCGAGCAGGATTCCGCAGTCCATCCCGTTGGTAACTTCATTTACTTCGTCACGGAAGTGGCGCAGGCTGGCTATACTGGTATCGCCCAGAAGCTCTCCTTCCCTCAGCACGCGAATGGAAGCGCCACGGTTCATTCTGCCACTGACTACGCGGCAACCCGCAATGTTGATGCTGCGCCTGGACGGGAAAATTTCGCGAATTTCAGCTTCCCCGAGGATGACATCAGTGAAAGCCGGTTCCAGCATACCGTGCAAAGCCTGGCCAATGTCGTCAATCATCTGGTAGATGATGTTGTAATGGCGGACTTCCACCCCCATTCGCTCTGCCATTCGTTCGACGCCAATTTCCTCGCCCACGGAGAATCCTACTACGATGGCATCTGAAGCGCTGGCCAGCAAGATGTCCGACTCGGTAACGTTGCCGCTGCCCGCGTGCAGTATGCGAACCCGTGCTTCTGCGTCCGTTAAGCGTTCAAGGGACTGCCGAACCGCTTCCACGCTGCCCTGGACATCGGCCTTCAACACCAGGTTCAGTTCCTTGATGTCTCCTGCGTCAATCTGCTTGACGACTTCTTCAAGAGTCAATGCCCTTACCTGGGACTGCTGGGAAGCCCTGGCCCGGTCTCTTTCCTGGACGAGAGCCCTGGTGGTTTTCTCGTTGGGCATAACAGTCATCAACTCACCGGCTTCGGGTACACTGCCGAAAGCCAGGACCTCGGCGGGAGCCCCGGGCACGACTTCGCTGGTTGCTCGACCCCGGTCGTCAGCGATTGCCTTCACTCTCCCCCATGATGTGCCGGCAACGACGTAATCGCCGACATTCAGGGTACCGCCCTGAATAAGCACGGTAGCGACGGGGCCACGCTTGCGGTCCAACTTGGCTTCAATAATCACGCCGCTGGCGGGACGGTGCGGGTTTGCCCGGAGTTCTGAAACTTCCGAAAGGATTAAGATATTTTCCAGCAGGTCATCTATGCCTTCTCCCGTTCGGGCGGAGACGGTCACGGAAATAATGTCGCCGCCCCAGTCTTCCACCAGCAGGTTGTGCTGGCTCAGTTGGCGCTTGACCCTCTCCGGATCTGCCCCGGGCAGGTCCATCTTGTTGATAGCTACAACGATGGGAACCTCTGCTGCACGGGCGTGGTCTATTGCTTCCTCCGTCTGGGGCATTATCCCGTCGTCGGCGGCCACCACCAGGATGGCAATGTCAGTTACCCTTGCCCCCCGGGAGCGTATTGAAGTAAAAGCTTCGTGGCCGGGCGTGTCGAGGAACGTGATCTTCTTTCCCTCGTGCTCAACCTGGTAGGCGCCGATATGCTGTGTGATACCGCCCACTTCCCGGTCAGCGACGCTGGCATTTCGAATGGAGTCGAGGAGACTGGTCTTGCCGTGATCGACGTGCCCCAGAATGGTGACTACCGGGGGACGCTCGGCCAGGCTGGCAGGGTCGCCCACAATGGGACCCCCGTTCAGTGCGGTGCTGTCCAGGGCACCAGTTTCAGATACCTGCTCGGCTACACGGGTGCGGATACCGTAGGCCGCGGTAACCAGGGAAGCGACTTCGTGGTCGATCATCTGGTTCATGGAAACCATAATTCCGTTTCGCATCAGTTGCTTAATGACGTCGACCGGGGTCTGGTCGATCAGTTCGGAAAGATGTTTTACCGTGAGGGTTTGGGGCAGTATTAGAGTGCGAGAAGGACCCCTGCGGCCACTTCTCGTTTGTCCTTCTGTAGTCATATTATCCCTCCACTGGGGTGGCCGTAGCTACCCTTTCCCGAAAGTAGTCCAACAGGACCTCTCGGTCCCGAGGGGCAATGGTTACCTTGAGGTTTCTTTCCAGGCTGCCTTTTCGGACTCCCCTGTCCCAGCAGTCCATCGATCTGCACAGGTAAGCGCCCCGGCCGGAAGACTTGCCGGTCGAGTCTGCGTGAACCGTGCCTTGGGGAGTACGAACTATGCGGGTCAAATCACGTTTAGGCGCCCGTTGCCCACAGGCAACACACCTGCGCTCCGGAACGTGGCGAGGCTTGGCCAATAGCAACCTCCTTCCCTGGATAGACGACTTGGAGACGGGAAGGGGATTGGGTTACCTGCCGCCACCCCTTCTTGCACCCCGGTTGGCACCGCCGCCCGTGTTACGCCGGCCACGGCGCCCGCGGCCGGCGCCACGGGTTTCTCCTACCAGGTCTTCGGCGAAACGGATCTTTCCCGCGTCCGGGGTCAAAATAGGTACATCGGGCAAGTCGGGGAAGATATCTTCCTCTTCCTCTTCGTCTTCTTCCATTACTTCGTCCAGGGTAAAGGAGGCCAGATCGTCAACGCTGAGGCTTTCTTCGGGCTCAGTTTCCTCGGGCTTTGCAACTTCATCTTCGCGTATCAAGGCTTCCAGGAGAGCTTCCTCGTCTATCGCTTCGACTTCGGCAACCGCTGCTGCCCCTTCTTCCATCGTAGTCGAAACGACTTCCTCGACCTCGGCGACGGGCTGCACCTGCTCCCCGGCTTGCTCTGCCTCTGCGACGATGGCTTCCGCTTCCGCCACAGCTTCCTGTCCCTCAGATTCTGCCGCCTCCCTGGCCGCTTCTTGCGCCGCGAGACGCCGCTGCTCTTCCAGTTCACGCTGGCGCGTCTCCTTGATTTCCTCCCACTCCGCAAGACCCTTGATGTCCAGGCGCCAACCCACCAGGCGGGCGGCCAGACGGGCATTTTGCCCTTCCTTGCCGATGGCCAGTGACAGTTGCCGGTCAGGCACCACAACTATGGCAGTCTGGTCGGTAGGATTCAATTCTACGTGGGAAGCCTCAGAGGGGCTAATAGCCCGGGCAATGAAAGCCTTAGGGTCGGCGTCCCAAGGCACCACGTCAATTTTCTCGCCCTGCAACTCGTTAACGATGCTCTGTATCCGGTTACCGCGTAACCCGATACATGCACCCACCGGGTCTACGCCTTCCTGGGTGGAATGTACTGCGACCTTGCTGCGGAACCCAGCATCCCTGGAAATGGCTTTGATTTCCACCGTGCCGTTGTACACTTCCGGCACCTCGATTTCAAATAGGCGCTTCAGCATGTTGCGGTCGCTGCGTGAGACCAGAATTTCGGGGCCCTTGGGGCCGCTGCGGACATCCAGAACATATACCTTGATGCGCTGGCCTTTCTTGTACCTTTCCGTTGGCACCTGTTCGTCTTGGGGCATAATGGCCTGGGCGCGTCCCATATCCAAGGTAAGGGTCCTGTTGCCTTCCATTTGCTCAACCACGCCGGTGATGATGTCCTGCCGGTGCTGGAGAAACTCTTCGTAAAGGAGTTCCCTTTCCGCCTCCCGCAACCGCTGCAAGACCACCTGCTTCGCCGTCTGGGCAGCAATGCGACTGGCGTTGTGGGGCAGAGGCTCGGCAGCTGCCACTTCGTCGCCCAGTTCCACGTCCCGTCTTATGGCAGTCGCGTCTTTCATGGAGATTTCCCGCGTGGGGTCTTCCACTTCCTCCACGACGGTCTTAAGTGCAAATACGCTTACATCGCCGGTGTTGGGGTTCAGAGTGACGGTGATGTTCTGTCCCGCCACCGGATTGTCTTTCTTGAAGGCCGATGCCAGGGCCACCTCAATGGCCTGCAGCACCTGCTCCTTGGGCAAATGACGTTCGGCGGCCAACTGAGTCAATGCAATCAAAAAATCGCTTTTCACTGCCACCCTCCCAAGTATCGGTTCTTACAAAGTGTCAAGCAAACAGTGTGCTAACTAACAAGAAAGCGGGTCTACCCCGCTTTCTACAAGAAGCACACGGCCAGTATATCATTGCCCCTAACGGCTTTCAACTTTGGTTATGGCACAGCACATTTCACGGGCATGTCCAAAGCCTCCTGGGCACGCATGATCTGCGCCCCCGAACTGACGATACCAGGCGTAGAGAAATTGGAGACCCGATTTAGGCGATATCCCGGGAAAGGGCCCCTGGAAACGTGATTCCCCGACGTTGGGATTTTCCGTATACCGGCTAAACCCAGAAAGAGGACATTCCAGTCCGCCAGCTATGAAATCCTGCTCATGGAGAAGGAGCAGGCACGGTTACGTTAACCACGCCTGCTCCAGTTTTCGGTCCGTTATTCGGGTTGGCCCGGACTCTGTGCCTTTGCTAATGTTCCAAAGGGATACGTTTCCAAGCCTGCGTGCCTACCACCATATCTTGCCTTGCACCTCTTGCTCCAACTGTTCGTAGTCTTTGGTCCAGAGACTGGTGCTGAGGTATTTCCAGCCGCCATCGGCCAGCAGGCAAACGATATTGCCGTTTTCCATACGTTCGGCCTGGAGCATGGCTCCATGTACAACAGAACCCGAAGAGATCCCCGCGAATATGCCTTCCTGGTGAAGCAGTTCCTTGGTAGTGCGGAAGGCGGGCAGACTTCCCACCAACAGGCGGGCGTCGAGCTTATTTATGTCGAGGATTGGCGGGACGTAGCCATCTTCCAACCGGCGTAATCCGGATATGAAGTCGTCCGGCTCTGGGGCTACGGCGACGATTCGGACATCCGGATTATGCTCTTTCAGGCTGCGGGCCATGCCCATTAAGGTGCCCCCGGTCCCCAGTCCCGCCACAAAGGTGGTGACGTCGGGAACCGCCTCGATCACTTCCGGACCGGTGGTCTCATAATGGGCGTCCGGGTTGCCCCGGTTGCCGTACTGGTACATCATCAAGTAATCGTGGGGATTGCGGGCGGCCATTTCCTGGGCCACTTCAATGGAACCGTTGCTACCTTTCTCCCCGTCGGAAAATACTATATCGGCGCCATAGGCATGAAGAAGCTGGCTCCGTTCTTCGCTGACGTTCTCCGGCATGACCACCTTGACCTTGTATCCCTTGAGGCGACCAATCATTGCCAGGGAAATGCCGGTGTTACCGCTGGTTGGTTCCAGTATCGTTCTGCTCGACGACAATTCGCCGTCGGCTTCTGCCTGCTCGATCATCTTGAGGGCAATTCGGTCCTTGACGCTGCCGGTGGGATTCTGACCTTCCAGCTTGGCAAAAATTCGCACCTGAGGATTGGGGCTGAGGCGCTGCAATTCCACCACAGGCGTGTTGCCTATGGTAGCAAGAATGCCTTTATATGCCCGCCGTGTGCCCATAAACTTAGATTATACCTGCCTCAAATTGCCTATGTTGGCGCAACAACCCGACCGCTAGTTGTCTGCCACACCGGCAACTTCAGGAGCTGCCACCCCACAAAAGATTTCGTAGTCGATCAGTTGCGTTACCGTAGGGTTGTCACCGCATAGCGGGCACGCGGGGTTCCGCTTCAGTTTAACCTCACGGAAGGTCATGCTTAGAGCGTCGACCAGGAGCAGCCTGGAGCAGAGGCTTTCACCGATACCAAGGAAATACTTCAACGCCTCCGTTGCCTGGATGCTGCCCACAAGGCCGGTAAGAGCGCCCAGCACACCGGCTTCGGCGCAGTTGGGCACCATGCCCGGAGGAGGCGGGGACGGGAAAAGGCAACGGTAGCAGCCCTGACCCGGAAGGAACACGGTGGATTGGCCGTCGAAAATAAGGATGCTGCCGTCCACCAGGGGTTTGTTCAACAGATAGCAGGCGTCGTTCACCAGGTAACGAGTGGCAAAGTTATCGGCGCCATTGATTACCAGGTCATACTGGCTAATGATATCCATGGCATTGTCCGACTCCAGCCGCTCCTCGTGAGGGATAACGTTGACGTCGGGGTTATAGGCGTGGATGTTGTCTATGGCTGATTGCAGCTTGGGCCGGCCAATGTCGCCGGTGTGGTGCAGTATCTGGCGCTGCAGGTTGGAAATCTCTACCACGTCAAAGTCGACTATTCCCACGGTGCCCACGCCGGCCAGTGCCAGGTATATGGCCGAGGGGGATCCCAGGCCGCCTGCGCCCACTATGAGGGCCTTGGATTGCATAAGTTTGCGCTGACCGGAACTGCCCACGTCACCCATAATGATGTGGCGGCTATAGCGCTTTACCTGTTCGGGAGTTAGGGCGAGAGGTTGCTGAGTCATCGAATTCGAAGCCTCCTTGTACAAGTGTCAGTATCTTCGCGAATTCCGTGGAGCCTAGTGCGGGGCGCTGGGAAAACGTCAGCTTGACGCTTGCTAATGCTGCAACTGGCATCGTTAAAAGTTCAACAAAAAACCCGCACCCCTCTGCGGGCTGCCCAAATTGGGCGGGTGCAGGCTACGAACGGAACTGCCAGCCTGCCCCCTATGTGCGGGGACAGGTACAAATGAAATCGCTGCCTAATCCGTACTGGTTCATCGTAGAACTAGAGTCTATTCTTGGGCAATGTGCTTGTCAACATGAAGAGTCTGGGCGATAAAGGCCGACAAAATCAGGAGTAGACATTCAAATGGTTGCAGGCCCAACCCCTGCCGCCTTCGCCATTAGACGTTAAGAGTTGACAGGTATACTTGCCGTTGCGCCAGATGCTCGAGGGTGATATTGGTTAGGACTTTCTCTATTGCTTCTTCTACGGACTTCCAGATTTCCTGCTGTGCGCAAGAATCTGCAAAGATGCAATCGCTGGCGTAACTTAAGCAATCCAGCGCCGAAGTATTTCCGTCAAGGGTGGTCATCACTACGTGGAGGTTAATGGTCGAAGGGTCTACGGCCAGGCTGTGGCCACCGTGGGGTCCCCGGCGGCTTTTGACCAGCCCGCAACGATTTAGCGTCGTCATCAACTGTACCAGGTAGGATTCGGGAATGCCCTGCCTTGATGCAATTTCGGAGGTTTGCACCTGCCTCTCACCGTAGTGCATGGCCAATTCCACCAGGGCACGGACGCCATAGTCCACTTTCATAGGGATGCGCATGACGCTTACCTCCAATTCTTTGGGGCAGTGCAATTATAGCACCAACTTGTACGGCGTAAAAGGAACGGCAAACATCACAACGGTTTGCCGCTGTGTTAGAATTTTCTGCGTTTGACCCGTTATTGATGAGTTGAGGGGACTGGGATATATGATCGTCGGCGTTCTGGTTGGGTTGGCTATAATGGTGGGCTGCTTCCTGATTCCCATCGCCCACTTTGTTCTGGCACCGGCCGGGCCCTTCATAGCGGGTTATTGGGGCATACAATACGCTAGCAACCCCGGACGTCACTATGCCTTACACGGCTTGATGTTCGGCTCGCTGTTGGCGTTGTTTTTGGGTTGCATCCTTGCGGCAGTGGCAATGCTGCTGACGGCGATGTTTGATGACCCGAGGGTTGCCACCCTGGCGTGGCTAGGCGCAGCGGTTTTCACTCTCTACACCGGCAGTATGGGAACTATGGGCGCCATGTTTTACGCTCTAAGGGAACAACAACGGGCCGAGAGAGAAGCAAGCCAACAGGAGGGTGGCTAGGAAGATGAAGGGTTGCATTGGTCCGATGGAAGAGCATACTGCAATGGAACCGGGAATCCCGGCTTTCCTGCGGGAAAAGTGACCATGTCCCGTTTTTCTGCCATGCTGGTCGACCTGGATGGTACTTTGATGGTCACCGACGAGGTTACGCCGCGAGTTTCCGCTGCATTGGCGAGGGTGTCGAAGGTGATTCCCGTATCCATTGCTACAGGGCGGCGCGCGTCCGACGTCAAGGACTATGCCGGCAAGCTGGGCCTATCCGCGCCCCAGATCTGCAACGGGGGCGCGACACTGATAGATCCCCTGACCGGCAAATATCTTTGGAATAGCCATCTGCAGGAGAAGGTTGCTTCAACGATAATTAAAATGCTGGGGCAACGCTCTATTCCCTTCATTGCAACCCATCCTACGGGTGACTCCGAGACAGTTGAGCAAATAAGCCATTGGGACCTGACCCGCATTTCAGCCATGGACATCTCCGAGTCGCACGCTGACGAGCTTGTATCCATGTTTGCCGGAGAACCAGACCTGAACGTAGTCAAGGTGTATTTGCACTACAACGGGTGGTGGGCAGTAGACTTCACCGCCGCCGGGGTTCACAAGGGTGCGGCCGCCCTCATTCTTGCCGAGCGGATGGGCGTCAATCCACAAGAGTTTATTGCCGCCGGTGACAGCTTTAATGACCAGCCCATGCTGGAGGTTGCGGGCCTTCGCATTGCCATGGCTTCCGCTCCTTTGACGTTGAAGGAAATTGCAGACTTCGTAGCGCCTCCAGTGGAAGAGGACGGGCTGGCAGTTGCTATCGAAGGAGTGGTGCTTCCGGCGCTTTTCGATTCACTGAACTAAGTGGCTTTCGAGACTCGCCCGATCTCAATAGTGCTGCTGGCGTCCCCTCCCCTTGAACTAAAAGGATGGATTCAGCGAATGCTTCCGACAGTTATTCAATTCCCAATGGCGGTCCCTTTTCTCCATGACCAATTCTGATTTGCGGCGGAAACTGGAAGAACTGCGTCATGGTAACTGCAGCGTTGAAGAGGTCCTGGAGTTCCTCAATGATTACCCCTATCAGGACCTGGACTTCGCTCGGGTTGACCACCACCGTCCCTTGAGGACGGGCTTTCCCGAGGTAGTATTTGGGCAGGGAAAGACTCCCGAGCAGGTGGCCGCCATAGTCCAGTCCCTGGCGGGACGTGGTAACCCCGTGCTGGTCACCAGGACGGATCGGGTGGCCCACAAGGCAGTGGTAGAGCTCGTTCCCCAGGCTGCATTTCACGAACTGGCTAACGCCATAGTCGTTTCGGATGATGCACAGAGAAAAACCGTAGAGGGCGTCCTGGTATTGACGGCGGGGACCGCCGACATTCCAGTCGGCGAAGAAGCCATTCTTACTTCCACGCTAATGGGTTGCCCGCCGAGAAGAGTAAATGACGTAGGCGTAGCCGGGCTGCACCGTCTCCTCAGTTCACTGGATGAATTGCGCGCGGCCAGGGTGGTAGTGGTGGTTGCGGGTATGGAGGCGGCACTGGCCAGTGTCGTCGCCGGACTGGTATCCGCTCCGGTAATCGCTGTCCCCACCAGTGTTGGGTATGGGGCCTCCTTCGAGGGTCTGTCTGCCCTGCTCGGTATGCTGAACAGTTGCGCTCCGGGCGTGGCAACGGTCAATATCGACAACGGATTCGGCGCCGGCTACCTAGCAGCCCAGATCAACCTAATGAGTCAGCCCCGTGAGTAGCGGTGTGCGAAAGTTGCTGCTGGTGACTTTTCTGGCCTGCCTGGTACTTGTTGGTGTGGCTGGCTATGGCGACTTCCAGGAGGTCTGGTGGCGCATGGTGCAGTTCCCGCCACTCTACCTTTTGTGGGCCTTCGGATTGGCGCTGGTCAACTACCTGCTGCGGTTTCTCCGATGGGCCCTTTACCTGAGAGTCCTGGGAATTAAGGTGTCCTTCCCTGTCAGCGTGCTGGTGTTTCTCGGAGGCCTGGCAATGACCATCACCCCGGGAAAAGTTGGGGAACTGGTAAAGTGCTACTTGCTCCGTGACCGGGCCGGCGTACCAGTAACCGCTTCCATTCCTGCGGTGCTGATGGAAAGAGTTACTGACCTGGTTTCGGTGATCCTGATGGGGCTGGTGGGGTTGCTGTTGCTGCCACCGTCGATTTCGTTCTTACTCCTACTGGCGCTGGCCGTATTGGCCGCCGCGCTGTATGTGTTTTCTACCCGGCACACGGACCGGGTATTGGGTTTTCCACTGGTCCGGCGCTGGCAAGAGGAGATACGTGAAGCCAGGCAAGGGGTCAGGACTCTGTCTCGGCTCCGACCGATGATCGCTGCGTTGACCCTGGGGCTGGTTTCGTGGGTCAGCGAGGGGGTAGCGCTCTGGGTTGTACTGAAGGGCTTGGGTGGGGATGTCAGTGTCCTGCTTTCCCTTCCCGTATATGCCGGCTCGGTGCTGGCCGGAGCCGCCACAACCTTGCCGGGCGGGCTGCTTGGTACAGAAGGAGCGATGGTCGCTATCCTCCAGCAGATTGGGGCCGAGCGCGACATTGCCGCCGCCGGCACCTTGATTGTCAGGGTGGCTACCCTTTGGTTCGCCGTGGCAGTGGGGCTCGTGGCCCTCGGTTGCCTTCACTGGCTCTTGCCGGCGAGTGCGGGTTCCGGTCCTATAGAGGGAGACGCAGAGCGAAGAGTCGCAGGCTCAGTCAACGAGGGCGCGCCTGATGGATAACCGGAACGTTGACGGAGAGTCTGGAGTCCCGGCAGGCACAGGCTCCAGCGGCATGGCTCTAATCCGTTCTTTGCGACCGCGGCAGTGGATCAAGAACGGCCTGGTGTTTCTACCCTTTCTTTTCGCCGTCAACCTGGCCTGGACTACTTCCGAGCTCGAAGCAGTTCCGGGATTGCTGCTGCGGGTAGCCCTTGCGGCAACCGCCTTTTGTGCTCTGTCCGCCGCCGTCTATCTATTCAACGACCTCCAAGACCGGCATTCCGATCGTAACCATCCCGTAAAGCGGTTACGCCCTCTGGCCTCCGGTCAGGTGAGCATTCCTCTGGCAATTTTCGCTCTCCTCTGTTGCCTCATCTTGGGACTTGCCATATTTACCTTGGTGGATCCCTTTCTCACCGGAATCGGAATACTTTACCTCGCCCTGAACGCAGGCTATTCCATGGGGCTAAAGCGCCTGGTGGTGATTGACGTGCTGCTGGTGGCCAGCGGGTATGTCATCAGAACTGTCGTTGGGGCGCTGGTTATCGGGGTAGA
>DAOUHR010000094.1:0-14876 GCA_034428635.1 Dehalococcoidia bacterium | reverse complement strand
GCTGTGAAGTCTTATGGCGAGCGAAGATAATCTCACCTCTTGTGACGATTAGGTCCGACAATGGTACGATTTACTAACCCAACACAAAGTGTCCTCTTTAGGAACCGGGGAAAATGACAGTTGGTCGTTGCCTCCAAATGACACCTTTGTTAGACTCTGGCAACCAACCCAAAACTCTGCTCAAGGAGGCCTGTGGTCAATCGACTCGATCAATTACCCAATCTTTCGGTACGTGATTCCGTTCACGGTTTCATAGCGTTTAACGATTGGGAACGCACGATTATCGACCATCCTGCATTTCAACGACTTCGTAGAATTCGACAGTTGGCACTGTCTGAGTTCGTGTATCCAGGTTCCAATCATACCCGCTTTGCGCATGCACTCGGAACGATGGATGTCGCCACGCGTATGTTTGATTCTATCGTCTCGAAGCAGTGGGACTACCTTCGAAACATCAGGAAATATGACGAAGCAGGTATTAGGCGGGACCGGCAAATTGTCCGTTTGGCAGCTCTACTTCACGACGTTGGGCATTCTCCATTTTCACATTCCGGAGAAGCGCTCTTTCCCCTAAATCCAGCTACAGGTAGGAAGCATCACCATGAGGAATATTCATCAAAAATTATTGAAACGGCTTTCTGCGAGGCTATAGAGCAGCACCCTGGTAACGAGAACTATGGTATCAAGGCTTCTGACGTAGCGAATATTGTTTCGGGTGTAACTAACCCGTCCAGCCCCGGTTCTGCTCGCCGACTAATGTGGCGGCCAATAGTCACTAGCCAACTCGATGCCGATCGATGTGATTATTTACTAAGGGATTCTCTTCATGCTGGTGTATCCTACGGCAGATACGACTTAGATCGTATACTGGATACGATAAATCTTGGGTTAGACGAAAGTGATGATACCGTAATTGCTATAGAGGAAGGCGGCTGGCACGCCGCTGAAGGGCTAATAATTGCTAGGTATTCGATGTTTGCTCAAGTTTACTTTCAGCGGACGCGCCAAGCGTTAGACCACCACGTGGAGATGGCTTTATCCAAATTACTTGGAAACGAATACGGCACACCCGAATTTCCGCCCCCTGAACAGAGTGAGTTAGAAAAGTATCTGGCTTGGGACGACTGGATGGCAATGGGGAAGATTTCATCTGGAGAAGCTGAATCTGACGGTGCTGCAATTTTGGAGAGAAATCCCTTTCGACTGGTGCATCAGACTAGTGAGACTCCTACGGCAAGGGAGCTCGAAATTTTTGATCGCATCTTTGACGAATTGGGGGACTTGGTAGGTTTCGTGAGGGACGCTGAGAAGACCTGGTATTCTCTAGGTGAGCAAGACCTACAGATTGTACGTGATGGTCAAAACGAACCGCGGAGAGGAAGACCATTATCTACCCTGTCTTCCATAGTAAGGAATATGAACCCTGTATCACAAAAACGGATATACGTAAGCCCTTCAGACAGAGAAGAAGCTATGATGAAGGTGCACGAATTTAAGCAAAGGGAGGGGATTGATGGCGACTAACAACGGGCAAGAAATCAGAACAATTTTGCCTCTTGTACTTGCTCGGAAGTTGGAGGGAAAGTCTCCACAATTTGGCAAGACGGTGTTTGTTAAGATGGCCTATCTGTTGCAAGAGGTTTACAAGATCCCTCTTGGTTACCGATTTTCGCTGTATACTTATGGTCCTTATTCAGCAGAGGTTCTGGCTGATCTGGACCGCGCAAGATTTCGAGAACAAGTTAAAATGGATTACATTGGAGAAGACGCAGGATTTGCCATAACGGAGGGGGAAAGAGGTGGGGATCTTGGTTCAGAACTTGGACCCCTCACACAGTATGAAAATGCCATAGATAGAATGGTACAGTTCTTTGGCCATTATAACGCTAGAAACCTGGAGCTGAGGACGACGATTGTCTACCTGTGGAATATGTTAGAGATCTCTGACGAGAACAGCGCGAACAAGGTCGTAGAAGAAATTCTCCAACTGAAGCCACAATTCAATGATATAGAAGTAAAGACTGCTATTGGACAGCTCAAGAGTGATGGACTCTTGCCTTACGTTACTTAGGGGAAATCATTGATTTACTCTATGCAGCAATCCAAGGTGGAGACTTAGCCCCAAGCTACGCCGTCCACAACTAGAACGGCTCGCCAACTGGCGGGCCGCACTAATTTCCCCTGTAACCGCAATACCCTACTTAAAGTGGGGAATGACATCCTCGCTCAGGCACTTCAGGGTGTCCATTACGACTTCGCGGGGGACTGACGCGGTCCAGTTGCATTCGAACATTATCTCGTCGGTGGTGAAGGCTTCGCGGAACATGTGGATTTTTTCCACCACCTCTTCCGGCGTGCCGAACAGGTTGATCTCCTCGGTGGCATCGGGACCGGCGCTGCCGGCGTCGGTGCTGCCGATGGCGATGCGGCCGGCGTAGTAGAGGCGGGCCAGGTTCATCAGGTGCTCCACCCGCTCGTCGGCCTTCTTCTGGGTGTCGGCAACCAGGGTGGGAACCCGTACGACGGTGGTGGGTTCACCATCGTGTCCGGCGTCCTTGTACGCTTGACGGTAGTTTTGGACGTCCTGGCGCAGCACGGCGGAACCCCGCAGGTTGTGGGGGGAACTGCCGGCGCCGATGGCAATTTTGTAGCCCTGCTCGCCCATGGGCACGAAGCTTTCCTGGCTGTCCACCGGCAGCAGCATGGGCAGGGGCTTCTGCACCGGCTTGGGGATGCTCATGTAGCCCTCGTAGAAGGCAGGATAATTGAAGTACTTGCCCTCGAAGCCGGAGAAGCGGTCTTCCTCCCACAGTTGCTTCAGCAGGGCCAGGTATTCAAAAAAGTATTCCCGCCGCTCGTCGGACCCCCGGGTGCGGGCCCCGGGGCCGTAGATGAAGCGTCCCTCGCTGATCTGGTCAACGATGGCGACCTGCTCGGCCACCTGGAAGGGGTCCTCGGGCTGGAGGTTATCGAAGGCGTACCTTTCGTGGGGCAGCGCCCGCTCGGACACGGTTTCGCCGGGCAGCCGCAGGGTGGGACGGTGGATGGAAGTGCCGATCCGGATGTTCTGGGTGTGGTTGGCGACGATGGCGGACAGCATGATGGGCTGGGGGTCCATGCTCCCCTGGATGGAGAAGTGGCTGCCGCCGAACCAGACGTAGTCCCAGCCAGCGTCTTCGATGTGGTCGATTTCCTGGAAGTTCTGCTTGTAGGCTTCGGATTCCAGCAGCTTGCCGCCCTGGTATTCGGGGTCCCAGGGAACCCTGCCGCCCTCGTACATGGCGTTCCAGGTAGTAAACAGTCCAAAGTCCATGATGGCCCCTCCTGTGATACTTTGCGGTTGAAGTTTTCGTTATGCTCGATGATAGCCTCAGCGGTTGGGGGCGTCAACGGCGGAATCAGGCCAGTTTGAAGATGGGAGATGTGGATTCACGACGGAACTGCCAGGAATGTTGACAATGCCTGTACCAGTTAAGATAATAGCCGCCAAAGGACTCCCTTGGGAATCCAAGGTATGGTTTGCCCTATTCCAACCCAGGATAGATTCCCCCACTTTATTGGCTCCAACAAGGAGGAATATGGCTGAAGACATTGCTTTGATGGCGCACCTTATGCGGCGGGCCGGCTTCGGCGCCACCCGCGAGGAACTGGAAGAACGGGCCGAGAGGGGCTACGACGCCACCGTCCAAGAACTGCTTGATCCCGATTCGGTGGTGGGCGCGGACCGCCTGGAGTTCCTGCGGTACCACCCGTCATTCTGGAAACCATTCACATCCCCGGGCATGGGCGCTGCTACCTGGGTCCATAATCTGCTCAACACCGAGCGGGTCCTGGAAGAGAAGATGGTCCTTTTCTGGCACCATGTTTTCGCCACGGGCGGATCCAAGCTGGACCACTGGCACGAGATGGTCAACCAGATAGACATGTTCCGCCAGCACGCAATGGGAAACTACCGGGACTTCCTCGTTGCACTGGCCAAGAATCCGGCCATGATTTACTGGCTGGATAACTGCGACAACCATTCCTATGCCGTTAATGAGAACTGGGGCCGCGAACTGCTGGAACTGTTCAGCATGGGCGTGGGCAACTACACCGAGGACGACGTGCGGGAGTGTTCCCGTGCCTTTACCGGATGGACAATCGCCGCGGCCATCCCCCGCCAGGCCCACGGCCGCTATGACTGGCAGTTCGAGTACCAGGATGAAGACCACGATGAGGGCGAGAAGACCTTCCTGGGCCACACGGGGAACTTTAACGGCGAAGACATTATTGATATTGTCTGCGCCCAACCGGCCACCGCCCAGTTCATTGCCCGCCACCTTTACAACTTTTTCGTGGCCGACGAGCCCCAGGTACCGGCCTGGCTGGACACGCCTCCCAGGGATCCGGAGGCCGTTGATAGCCTGGCCAAGGCATTCGTAGACTCAGGCTACGAGATCACGGAAGTGCTGCGGGTCCTGTTCACGTCCGACTTCTTCAAGGAAGCCCGGTTCGCCAAGATCAAGAGTCCCGCTGAGGTTATGGTGGGCACCCTACGCATGGTGGGCGGCTACAAGTTCCCCGCCCCGGGCATCGGCAACCTTTCCAAGGAAGCCGGTTACATGGGCCAGGAACTGCTCAATCCCCCCAGCGTGGAGGGCTGGCACACCGGCGCCGAGTGGATCAACAGTGGCACCCTGATGAAGCGCATCAACTTTGTGGCCGACCGTATTGGCGATACCAGCAAGCCCGGGGTTCGCGCCATCGTCAACCGCCTGAAGGCCCGGGGCGACCTGGAACCGGGAGGGTTCGTGGACGCATGCCTGGACCTGATGGGTCCCATGATTGTGCAGGACGACAACCGGCAGCAGTTGGTAACCCACGCCCAGGAGATGGGGAAACTTACCTGGGGCGACCCAGACCAGGCCAGCGCCCGGGTGGGCGAGATGCTCCAATTGGTTGTATCTTTGCGCGAATACCAGTATGCTTAGGTTCGAAATTTGCCAACTTGTCGCCGACCCGGCAACAATCCAACGGTTAGGCCTGCAAGGAGATAGGAGATGACCAGCAACAAGAAAGACCCAGTCTTGGTAGTACTGCAGCTTTCCGGCGGGAATGACTATCTGAATACCGTCATCCCGTACACCGACCCCCTGTACAAGGACAACCGCACCACGGTGGGGATCCCCGATGAGGAGATCATCCGCATCAACGACGAACTGGGGTTTCACCCCAGCATGAAGGTGATGCAGGAGATATTCGACCGGGGCGAACTGGCCGTCATTCACGGCGTGGGCTACCCTGACTCGCCTCGCTCCCACTTCCGCTCAATGGATATCTGGCATACTTGTGAGCCGGACAAGGTGGGTACCGAAGGCTGGCTGGGGCTGGCCGCCCGGGATATCGACCCCCGCAAGGAAAACGTGGTTACGACGGTCAGCATGGGCCCGAGCATGTTCCGCGCCGTGTCTGTGCCCGGCGTTCCCGTTGCCGCGGTTGACGGGCTGGACAGCTATGGCCTGCTCACCGGCATTTCCAGCGAAGAGCAGCGGCTGAAGATTCTTGACCGCTTCACCCAGATGTATACGCCCACCATCGGCACCGGCGCCGTGATGGAGTACCTGGGCGAAACCGGCCTGGAGGCAATGCAGGGCGCCGACATTCTGAAGGTTGCGCCTGGCATGTATTCTTCCAGCATTGAGTACGCCGACACTCCCATCGCCCGCAAGCTCAAGGACGTGGCCCGCATTCACCTGGCCGACCTGGGCACCCGCATCTTCTACTGCGACTACGGCAGCTTCGACTCCCACGCCAACCAGGTGCCCATGCACTCCGGCCTGTGGAGCGACGTTTCCGCCGCGGTGGGCGATTTCTTCGCCGACCTGAAGGAGCATGACGCCGCGGACAACGTGGTTATGATCATGTTCTCCGAGTTCGGCCGCCGGGTGCGGGACAACGGTTCCGGCACCGACCACGGCGCGGCTGGCGCTGCTTTCGCCCTGGGCGAACCGGTGCGGGGCGGCTTCTACGGTGAGTATCCTTCCCGCCGGGCTGAGGACCTGTCGCAGGGCGACCTGGCTCCCAACATGGACTTCCGCGGCTTCTACTCCACTGTGCTGGAAGACTGGCTGGGCCTGGATGCCAAACCCATCGTCAAGGGTGAGTTCGAGAAGCCCAAGTTCCTCTAGGCACCAAACCTGCTTTACTAATAGGGGCCAGCGTCTGAACCTAGACGACTGGCCCTTTGACTAATACGGGAGGCGTAGCCAAGTATGGTAACAAGAGTAGTAGCCGGCAGGACCTACGACTTCAGCCATGCCATGGGCCGCGGCGCGGTGGCGGGCATGGGCTTCAATTACGGCAACGCTATGTTCATAGATTCCGAAGGCATGGTTTACGTGGTGAGCCGAGGCGCCGAGTTCGTTACCGGCGTTCCCTGGAACCGCACCTCACGGGGAGCCCGGGTCGGCAAGTTCGATGTGGGCCTGAAGTCGGGCGATGAGGAATACCACGGCGATTTTGGCAGGACCGGGAGCGGCTACGGCGAGTTTTACTGGCCTACAGGGGTTGCCCTGGATTCCAAAGGCACCATTTACGTCACTGACGAGTGGCTGAATAAGGTCAGCGTCTGGAACAGCAACTGGGAATTGGTAACGGAATGGGGTGTTGTTGGCTCTGGCGAGGGCGAGTTTGACGGCCCTTCCGGCATTATCTGCGACGGTGACGACAATATCCTGCTGGTGGATTCCCGCAATCATCGGGTGCAGAAGTACGCTGGCGACGGCCGCTACCTGTCCAGCTTCGGATTTCCGGGCAGGGGAGACGGCGAGTTTAACACGCCCTGGGGCATCACCCTGGACGAGGACGGGTACATCTACGTGGCCGACAGCAACAACGACCGCGTGCAGAAGTTTTCGTCCGGCGGGGTGTACGTGGCCCAGTTCGGCAGCCCCGGCAAGGGCCGTGGCGAGTTGAGTCGTCCTTCCGACGTGGCAGTGGACCCGGATGGCGACGTATATGTCTGCGACTGGGGCAATGACCGGGTACAGGCCTTCGACGCCACGGGCAGGTTCTTCACCAGCTTCGAGGGAGACGCCCGGGAGTTGACGCCCTGGGCAGCACAGGTGGTGGAAGTTAACCCGGAGGCGGTGAAGAAACGGCGCGAGGTAAAGGACATCACGGTTGAGTGGAAGCTGCAAATGCCCCGGGCGGTGGACTTCGACGCCGCGAACAACCGCCTGATCATCATGGACACCCAGCGCAACCGCATCCAGATTTACAACAAGCTGAAGGACTATACCAGCCCGGCCCGCAATTTGTGATTCATCCACGAATACGCACGAATATTCACTAATGGGTGAATTAATCGGGGGCAGGTTCAAAGACCTGCCCCCGATTTTGCGCTATTGCGGGGAATTTGGTAATTGCGAACGGGGCGGGTTACAAACCCGCCCCTACGATATAGCCCCTACGACATATAGGCCATTGTTGCCGGCACCGGCATGGGTTAATTGTCGTCAGTGGCCGCCGGCACTTCGCTTCGCATGGTGATCAGGGAGTCGTACCGCTGAGACGCCTGTTCTGCCACTGTATCCAGGTCCTCGGGCAGCATGTACCTGGTGTCGACCAGGGCCTGGGCTGCCTGGCGGACCTGGTCCAGGAACTCTTCGCGGGAGGGGTAGCGTTCCTCGATGGAGAGACGCGGGTCGCCGGTGGCCTCGCGGTCTTCCCTGGTGGCGGGGAAGGGGATGGTGGAACCAATCTGGGGCATTATCTGGCCGGGGGCGCCGCTGTCCGGGTGGCGCAGGTTCCAGCCGGCGTAGGTGGCCAGGGGCACGGTCAAGTCGGGCAGGCGAATGCCGGTTACTTCGTTTCCGTCGGCGTCCACCGCGGGCACAAAGTTGGGGTAGGGCTCATTGCTCGAGGGGGCCGGCTGTACCAGACCGTTGTGGGCCTCAGGGCCAAAGTCGGCGCGGTGCACGTGCTTAAGCACCCCAGGGAAGTTGACGCCGGGTATGGACCGGAAGGTGGCTTCCAGGTCCGGCGCGGGGACGGCGGTGCCGTCGTCGAGGCGTGGGTGTCGGCTGGCAGGGGGTTCCACACCGTCGATGGCCCAGCGTTCCACGTTCTTCAAGGCTGCCCGCAGCAGGGGCCGGTAGTCTACCGAGTTGTCCAGTTGCTGACCCCTGGGGCCTTCCCGCACATCCACGTCGAACAGGTTAAGCTGGCCCGGGCCGTGCTGGGTACCGGAGTAATGGTAGATACGTACGTTCTCCGAGGGAGCCAGGTCGGCGGCGCCATCTATGGTGGTATGGATCAGCGATGCGTGGCCGCTCCAGTATTCCGCCGAGGTGTTGGTCAGCAGGACCCTGGGCGTCTTGTCAGCGGCGTCCAGGCGGGCCAGCAGGCCGTCGGTGCGGCCAGAGTCCGGGTCCGTTTGCAGGGTGTCGTGGAAAGGGAAGCTGCGCCCCGCCGAGGGACGGGCCGGAGTGGAGGGCTGCCCGAACCGCTGGTTCATCTCGCCGCGGCCGCTGCCGGCCACCAGGGGAATCAGCCCTTCGAAGACGGGCCGATTTTCCTCGTCCTGGGTCAGACCGCAGTAGAGGAAGCGACGCAGGAACCCGCCGGACTGGGAGCGACCAAAGGTGAAGGCATGCTCAATGTCACCGGCGCAGGGGTTGCCCGCTTCCGCCGAACCGTACCGCAGGAAGGAGACCAGGTCACGCGGCGCCAGCATGCCCATCCCCACCACATCGGCGCCGGAGGTGGTGTAGGTTACCTCGTACACCATGCCAGGCTGGAACCCCGACGCCAGGTAAACCGAGCGGCTGTCGGCCACCACTTCCTCCCCGTCCAGGCGGGCGAAGGACCACTGACCGCGGGGGATAACCTCGGCCGGGCCGTCCTGATACTCCCGCACCACCAGGGTGGCGTCGGGTTCGTTGATGTCGGCGGCGGGATGGGGCTTGTGCAACCGGTCGGCCAGGGTGTGGGTGTGGGTTACGGCGTGGGGCTGGAAACCGATGGCGATCCTGCCGGAAATGGAGGAACCGTCCGGATTCAGGGCCTCGGGCACGTAGACCTTGACCAGGCCGGGTGCGTTGGGGGGAACGTCGTATTGCCAGCCACACCAGGCCACCGTGTAGCCGTGGCGCATCAGGAAGCCGTTGCCGGCGCCCAGCCGCTGGCCGGCGCTGTTCAGGTTGGTCAGGATAGTGGGGTTGCCCCGGTTAACCACGTCAAAGACGATGCGGTGGCTTCCCCTGGACGTATCCTCGGGCTGCAGGATGGTGAAGTCGGCGGAGCAGTGGGCCCGTCCCGCCGCGTCCCGTGGGGCCAGCTTGATATCGGTGATCACCTCGTTGGCCGGATGGTTGGGGTCGACGGCCAGGTGGACGATGCCGTCAATCTGCCGGTAGGGGCCGGTTTCACCGAAGACGGCGCCCCCGGCAAAGGGTCTGATGGAGTGGACTTCCAGTCGGGTAACTGCCATGAGCCTGACCTCCCAGTTTTCAATCAGGAGTTAGTAGTTACGAATTGGGTTATGGCGGTAGTGGTGGCCAGGCCATTTCGCATTTCATAACGCCAATCCGTAACTACTAACTCGTAACTATTAGCTTCCGAATCAGTCCTCCAGGTGGATGGTCACCGTTACGCGGGGTACGTCGCTGACCACGGCGGTGGTGTGGCCGTCGCCGGTGGTGTCCTCGGCCAGGTTGACGTCGCCGGGGCCCAGGCGGAACTTGGTGCCGTCCTTCAGGCCGATTTCGCCCTCGCCGGACAGGGTGATGACGTACTGGCGGCGGGGAGCCACGTGCCAGTCGCTGAACCGGCCCACCTCGGCGGCGCGGAATACCACGCCCTTGGCTTCATGCAGGTTGGTATAGTCGGGGCGGGACTCCCAGTCCAGTTCCTCGATGTGGGTATGGCCGTCGTCGCCAGTGTAGAGTCGGATGAACTTCATGGGTAAACCTCCGTTAATTCTTGCTATTGATGTGAATAAGGCTAACGCGCCCTGGCCAGATAGGTGTCCGTGGCCCGCTGCAGGCCGGCGCGGCGGTTGCCCTGCAGGGACTCGCGCATGGCCGAGAAGCGGCCGTTGGAATCCTCTATGCCGGCCAGGCTGCCCTGGAAGCGGGGCATGACGTAGCGGGCGAACAGTTCGTAGCTGTGGAACAGGTTCTCCCGGGTGGTCCAGTCCTCGGCCCGCACCAGCAGGCCCCCGAAACCGCCGCTGGCCTCCTGGAAACGTTCGATGGCAACAATGGCATCGTCCGGCGTGCCGACAATCCACTGGCCCGCGTCCACCATGTGGTCGACGATTTCGTTCTGGGGAACGTCGGGAATGGGGTGGCCGTTGGTGCCGCCGGTGTACTCCGTAACCACGCGGCCGGCACCCACCCGCACCTGCTCGAAGGCCTCCTCCCGTGTCTCCGCCAGGTGGACGGGCACGGACAGACGCCACTCGCTGCGGTGCATCTCCTTGCCGTGTTCCCGGGCCGACTCCTCAGCAATGTCCCATTGGTCCTTCAGGCTGGTCTGCCGGATCATGGAGCGGGGGACGCTGAGGGACAGGACGGCGGCCCCGTGCTTGCCGGCTACGAATACGCCGGCCGGCGACTGCACCGAGGCCACGGCCACGGGCAGGGAGGGCTTCTGGAAGGGGCGCAATTGCAGCGATGCCTCGCGCAGTTTGAACCAGTCGGTTTCGCAGGTAACGGGTTCCCTGCCCTCAAAAAGCTGCATGATCACGCCCAGGGACTCGTCCATCATCTCCCGCTGGCGTTCGGGGTCGATGCAGAACATGTAGGCGTCGGACGCCAGGGAGCCGGGGCCCACGCCCAGCATCACGCGCCCGCGGGTCAGGTGGTCCAGCAGCACCATGCGGTTGGCCACCATGTAGGGGTTGTGGTAGGGGAGACTGACCACACCGGTGCCCAGTCGCAGGCGGCTGGTGCGTCCGGCGGCGGCGGCGATAAATACCTCCGGGGAGGCGATGGTCTCCCAGCCGCCGCTGTGGTGCTCGCCGATCCAGGCCTCCTCGTAGCCCAGGGCGTCCAGCCACTCCAGCAGTTCCAGGTCCCGTTCAAGGGCCAGGGTGGGGTTTTCGCCCACCCGGTGGAAGGGGGCCAGGAAGATTCCGAAGTACATATTGTCGGTAAGGGCCGTCATTGTTATCTCCTTCCGCGCCAGGTTGGGGCAATTCTAGCACCATATAGATGGTATTCCAATTCGGCCCTGCAATTGAACTTGGGGTGTCGCGTTCATAGTGAAAGCAGCAAGCCTCCGACGAGATTCGGAGACACAGGTGGATAGATATAGGAAGACCCCCAATCGCAGAAACTGGAAAGGCCGGCAGGGCGAACTCACGCCCTGAGCCATGAGTTCGCCAGAGGTTTCCTTCTGCGGTGGTTCTTCCAACAATAGGCAAGGGCTTGCCAGGGAGACCGTTTATTCCCCGGGGGTAATGGCTTCCAGCCTACGCTTGATGGACTGCATGAAGGCGCTGGATTCGGCGCCGTCGTTGATGCGGTGGTCGAAGGACATGCACAGGTTCATCATCGAGCGAATGGCGATGGCGTCGTTGATGACCACGGGCCGCTTCTGGACCGCCTCGGTGGTCATGATGGCGGCCTGGGGGTAGTTGATGATGGGCTGGGACACCACGGAACCCAGGGCGCCGGTGTTGTTCAGGGTGAAAGTACCGCCCTGCACGTCGTCCAGGGTCAGCTTGTTATCGCGGGCCCGCTGGGCCAGGTCGGCTACCGCGTGGGCCAGGCCGGACAGGCTGAGACGGTCGGCGTTGTGAATTACGGGCACCACCAGGCCGTTGGGCGCGGCCACGGCCAGGCCGATGTTGAGCCGATTCTTCAGGATGATTTTGTCGCCGCCCCAGGTGGCGTTAAAGGTGGGATTCTCTTTCAGGGTTGCCAACAGAGCCTGGAGGATGAAGGGCAGGTAGGTAAGGTCCACGCCCTCCCGCTGGCGGAAGGACTTGCGCATGGCGGTGCGGGCCGCCACCAGGCCGGTAACGTCCACCTCCACCACGCTCCAGGCGTGGGGTATCTGGCTGACGCTGCGGACCATTGCCTCGGCGATCATGCGGCGCACCGGGGTCAAGGGGATATGTTCCTCGTCGCCCGCAGCGGCGGTTTGCCGATCAGCAGCGACGGCCGGGACTTCGACAGGCTCAGGCAGAGCGGATACCACATCACCAGTCTCCAGGTGCTTGAGCACATCGTCGCGGGTGATGCGGCCGCCCATGCCGGTGCCGGATATCAGGGACAAGTCAACGCTGTGCTCGCGGGCCAGGCGGCGCACGGCGGGAGACAGCCTGCGACGGTCGGCACTGGCGGGTGCAGTAACTGCCGGGGTTTCAATGGCGACTTGAGCCGCTAGGGATGCCGACAAGGCAGCGGCGGTCAGCTCTGGCGACGGGTCGGGCGGAGTGTCGTCGCCGGCGCCACCACCGGTAGGGCCGATCATAGTGGCGGAGGTGTTCAGATAGCCGATGCGGCTGACGGGTGGGGCGGCGAGTATTTCACCGGATGGTTCCCCGGCAGGCTCAGGCTCTTCTGGCTGACTGACAGCCGGTTTTTCGGCGGGTTCAGGCTGAGTGGATTGGGTGGCAGGGCTCTCGGCGGTTTCTACCTCGGCGAGAGGAGCGCCCATGGGAATGGTCTCGCCTTCCTGGGCCAGGATTTTGACCAGGGACCCATCCACCGGGGACGGGACTTCCATGGTCACCTTGTCGGTGACGACTTCCACCAGCGGCTCGTAGCGTTCTATCCGGTCGCCCGGCTGCTTCAGCCACTTGCCAATGGTGCCTTCGACGACGGACTCGCCGACGTGGGGAAGTTCTATAGTCTGGGCCAAGGTTTCACCACCCCTGGTTCAGGTTTTAATTTATCCACGAATGACCACGAATGTTCACCAATAGAATTCAATCTTATTCGGGAACTTTAGTGCCTGTTCGTGGATAACGCTTAGTAGGCGGCCAGGCCGCGCAGGGCCTCGACGATTTTCTGGGTGCTGGGCATATAGGCGTCTTCGAGGGTTTGGGCAAAGGGCATGGTGGGCACGTCGGGGCCGCAAACGCGGGCAACCGGGGCGTCCAGGTAATCGAAGGCCTGGTCGGCGGCCAGGGCGGCAATCTCGGAACCCACCCCGCCAGTGATGTTGTCCTCGTGGACTACGAGAAGTTTGCCCGTCTTCTTCACAGATGCCAGCACCGTCTCCGTGTCCAGTGGCTTGAGAGTGCGCAGGTCCACCACCTCCACATCGGCAATCCCTTCGGCTGCCAACTGTTCCGCAGCCTCCAGGCAGTAGTGGACCATCAAGCCGTAACTGACCACCGTGATGTTCCGGCCGGGGCGCTTGACCTCAGCCTCGCCAATGGGCAATACGTACTCTTCTTCGGGTACGTCGCCCCGTACCAGGCGGTAGGTCTTCTTGTGCTCCAGGAAGACAACCGGATTGTTGTCGCGGATGGCAGTCTTGAGCAGGCCCTTGGCGTCATAGGGAGTACAGGGCGCGACTACTTTCAGGCCCGGGGTATGGAAGAAGTA
Source organism: Dehalococcoidia bacterium (assembly GCA_034428635.1). GTDB lineage: Bacteria > Chloroflexota > Dehalococcoidia > Lucifugimonadales > UBA3495 > Bin22. The sequence continues at coordinate 1,329 of DAOUHR010000094.1, read as the reverse complement.
AGCTTCCACGTTCTGGGAATGGAATAGGCCGCCCCGAATGCCGCCGCCGTAGGGAATGCGGATGGTGACAGGGGCGTTGACGGCGCCGTTGGTGCCGTAGCTGGCCCGGGCCGCCTCGCCGATAAGCTGATTGACCGCCGGCCAGAGGAAGTCGGCGAACTCCACCTCGGGGATTGGGCGCATGCCCCGGAAAGAGGCGCCCAGCGCAATACCCATAATGGATGCCTCGGCCAGGGGCATGTCGATGACCCGTTCCGGGCCGAACTCTTCGATGAAGCCCTGGGTGGCCAAGAAGACACCGCCGCGCCAGCCCACGTCCTCGCCCAGGACGAAGACCCGCTCGTCGCGCTGCATTTCTTCGCGCATGGCTTCCCTTACGGCTTCAATTACACTTTTGACGGCCATTGGTTTTCCTTGCTTAGTTTTGCTGCTTAAGGGCGTTAGGTTAAACGAAAGAATTACGGGGCGTAGACGTGCTGGTGCAGGTGCGACGCATCCGGGGGAGCGGCGGCGTCGGCAAAGTCGGTGGCTTCGTTGACGGCGCGTCGGGCATGGGCCCGGATTTCTTCCTGCTGCTCCTCGGTCAGGTAGCCCTGTTCCAGCATAAAGGCGCCGAAGGCGACCACCGGATCCCGTTGCCGGACGGCTTCGATTTCTTCCTTGGGCCGGTAACGGGTGTCGTCATCGTCGGTGGTATGGGGCATCAGGCGTTCCAGCTTCATTTCCAGCAGGACCGGCCCCTCGCGGCGGGCGTGGTGGATGGCCTCGCGGGATGCTTCGTAGGAAGCCAGCAGGTCCAGGCCGTCCACGATGATTCCGGGGAAGCCGTACCCTTCGGCCCGATTGGCGACGTCGCCAATGGCCATCTGCATGCGCTGGGGCACGGAAATGGCGTAACCGTTGTTTTCGCAGATGAAAACCACGGGCAGCTTGTGGACGCCGGCGAAGTTCATGGCTTCGTGGGTCTCGCCCTGGCTGGAGGCGCCGTCGCCGAAATACACGAACGTAACCCGTCCATCCCCCTGCATCTTGCAGGCCAGGGCGTACCCTACCGACTGGGTGAGGCCGGCAGCCACCACGTTGGAAAGCTGGATGATGTTGTGCTCCAGGTCGGCGCCCTGAAGGGGGAACTGGCGGGCGTTGCTGTAGGGGTCGCCCTCCTTGCCCATAAAGGACAGCATTACCTGGGTTGGAGTAAGGCCGGAGCCCATCTTTAGAGACAGGTCGCGGTAGTAGGGAAAGTGGAAGCAGTTGCCGTCCTTTTCGGCTGCCAGCAGGACACCCAGTTGGGCGGCCTCGTGGCCCTGGCCGGAGGCGGCAATGGGCACC
>DAOUHR010000093.1:0-24366 GCA_034428635.1 Dehalococcoidia bacterium | reverse complement strand
GCTGCCCTGGCCAAGGCCTACCGCTTCACCGCCGATCCACGGGACGGAAACCGCGAAGGAGTGTCCCGTGAGCGGTTGCGTGAGTTAAGCGAAGCCACGGGAATGTGGGACTGCACCCGCTGTAACGAGTGCGTTCAGGCTTGCCCCAAGGGCGTCGCGCCCATGGATCGGATCATGGCGCTGCGTGAGCAGGCGGTCCAGGCCGGTTTTACCAACAACAATGGGGCCCGACATACCAGCGCCTTTACCGAGTCGGTGGGCCACAGCGGCAGGCTGGACGAGCTAAGGCTTCCCATCAAGTCCGTAGGCGGCGTGACCAACATCGGGGCCATGATCAGCTATGCACCTATTGGCTGGCGGGCCCTTACCCACGGAAAGATGCCACCCATCCGCCACAAGAACGTGGAAAACGTGGAGAACGTGCGCCGGCTGTTCCGCAAACTGGAACCCGAACTGTCCGGACCGCAAATCGGCAAGAATTCTCCCTTCGGCTAGGCCGTCTCGAGGTCTATGGCCGACGGGCCACTCCCCTTGCCTAAGGGGCGCAATTACAGGAGGAACTTAACAGTGAAGTACGCCTTTTTCCCCGGCTGCGTTTCCCAGGGAGCCGCGCCGGAACTGTACCCCGCCGCGGTGCTTATTTGCCAGCGCATCGGCATCGAGTTGGAGGAGATTCCAGGGTGGACCTGTACCGGCGCAGGCGTAATGCAGGAAAAGAACCAGTTCTTTGCCGACACCCTTAACGCCCGCAATTTCGCCAAGGCGGAGCAGATGGGTCTGCCCATCCTGACTATCTGCAGCACCTGTCAGGGAGTCATGAGCCAGGCCAACAAGCGCATGACTAAGGACCCTGAGTACCTGGCCGAAATTAATCAGCACCTGGCCGAGGAAGGGCTGGAATACAAGGGTACCGCCCAGCCAAGGCACCTGCTGTGGATTTTGATCGAGGACATTGGGCTGGACAAGGTTACGGAACTGGTAACCCGACCACTGGCCGGCATCCGCATGGCCCCCTTCTATGGCTGTTACATTGTCCGCCCCACCGAGGCCCTGGACATCGAGGAACACCCGGAACGACAGACGTCCCTGGAGACCCTGATCGAAACCCTGGGCGCCACGGTGGTGGACTTTGAGGGCAAGACCCGCTGCTGCGGATTCCCCATTCTCACCATCAACGAAAAGAACTCAATGGCCATGGTGGGCAAGCACACGTCGGAGGCCAAGGACCTGGGAGCGGACGTCATGGTCACCCCCTGTCCCCTCTGCCACCTGAACCTGGACGGCTACCAGCCCAAGGCCTCCGCCCAGCTTAAGCGCAAGGTTGACCTGCCCATTCTGCACCTGCCCCAGGCAATCGGACTGGCTATGGGCATTTCCCCGCAGGAACTGGGCCTGCAGAAGCACATCATGAGCACCCAGCCTTTGACCGTGAAGCTGGGCGCGCGGCGGTAATCGGCCCTTCCTGCCCCAAGTCATCCAAGGTTGTAGTAACAATCGGCGGCGCAGAGCTGCGCCGCCGTTTTCTGTAGAGCCGTGGAGCTTCCCGGCATTTGCGACGGAGGCTAGTAGAACTAATGCAGCAACAAGAACAATCAATCCTTCGGGTTCCTGAAGACTGGCAGAAAGCACTGGCAATTGTGGCCCACCCCGACGACCTGGAGTACGGCGGGGCCAGCGCCATTGCCAGGTGGACGTCCCAGGGTAAAGAGGTCATTTACCTGATGGTTTCCAGAGGCGAAGCCGGCATAGACAGCATGGACCCTTCCATCGTTGGTCCCCTGCGTTCACAAGAGGAAATCAACGCTGCCGCCGCTGTCGGGGTGAGTGTGGTGGAGTTCATGGATTACCCGGACGGTATTGTCGAGTACGGCCTGCCCTTACGCCGTGATTTGAGCAGCGCCATCCGCCGGCACCGCCCTGATGTGCTGGTTACCATCAATTACGGCCTTAAGTTTTCTTCTGGCCACCTGAACATGGCCGATCACCGCAACGTTGGCCTGGCGGTGCTGGACGCCGCCCGGGATGCCGGAAATCGCTGGATATTCCCGGAGTTGATGACTGAGGGCCTGGAGCCCTGGAACGGCGTGCGCTTCGTTGTGGTAATGGGGGCCGACCCTGCCGCTGCCCGTCACGGCATTGATGTTTCCGGGTACTGGGAGCGCGGTCTGGACTCGCTAAGGCAGCACCAGACCTACTTGGACAACCTGGAGACGTCCGCGGAGGAAACCTATAGGTTTCTCACTGCCCATAGCCGGGAAAGTGGCAAGGTCCTGGGCAGCGAACACGCGGCGCTGGTTGAACTGGTGCTGATAAACGAGCCGTGGGGTTAGAGGCGTTGAAGGGGAGCCTGGAGTGGCGGCTAGCGACCGTACTTAATGGATTGGGGTTCGGCGCTCCACTTATCTGGACATTCAAGGCACTAACACTGAGCAGAAGATAACAGTGAATGAAGTCCCAAATGGCCCTTCATGCATATTCTGGTGGGGATATCAATCATCATCACCTCATCCGCCATAGCCGGAGCCGCTTTGGAAGGCTGGAGCCTGGGCACGCCCGCTCTGCTGACGGGCGCGGCAATGATAACCCTAGTGCGGATGCTCCATGTCTTTCCTATCGGAGCAAGCGAAGAATGCTGCTTTAAAGTGTACTGGGCAAGGGAAAGACCGAGCGGTTGTTCAGGGAAGCCGTAGAACAGGTCACCGCCAAAGTTGCCAAAGCCACAAACAAGGGAAACATCCTGAGCAACCTTAAGCGGCGCGTTCGCTGCCAGCGGTTGGAAGCTAAGCACTGAGAAAGGCGGCCTCTCGACGAACTGCCGTCTTCATTTCCCACAAACGGAAACAGCGATTAATACTTGGTCAACAGAGGTTCCGGCCCCACTGATTTCCGGCTACCAACTGGCGCTGCGCTCGTCGTGGACGTGGTCCGGCAGCCGGTAAGAGAGGCCGGCTTCGTCGTAAGCCGACGCTTCCAGCAGCGTCGAAAAACTGTCAGCATGTGTGCTGTTGATACGTGACTTCAATCGCTTGATTCGCTGGTCGAGCCGATACCAGAACAGCGGGAAGGGCAACCTGCCCTTGGGAAAATTCAGTTCGTCAGCCAACCGGTTCCCGATCAGTCCCCGGGAAACCGGGTAGATAACCCTATTGACCAGATCGGCCCTTTCCTTTGCATCCTCAATCCCTGCCACCAGGGGGGCGGAATTAATCAGCGCATTGGTCATTATTACTGCGTCAGTGGACGGCGGAGGTTCGCAGATGGAACCAATTCGATACAACTGAACGGCCTCATGTTCGTCGGAATACAAGATGCTTTCCGGTATTCCCATAAGGTAACCGGCATAGCGCCAAACGTCGTGAAAACCTGTTCGCTCTTCCGGAGTGTAATGGGCCCCCAGGGACATAGAATGCTTGACGGTCCGACCGGAGAAACAAGCTACGGCGTAACCCAAATGAGCGGCGCTGAGCGGCACACCCATTCCCTGGTGATCCCACTCGGGGGTCTGTGCGAGCAGCCGGCGAATTTGGCCATGTACGAATCGGATACGCACCGACAGTTTCCAGCCATCGCCTTGCCGGTGCAGTCCACCGGGAAAGAAAATTTCCATCTGATGTCGGTTATTCTGTTTGAGTCGCCTAACTCCGTTGTCAAATATGCGTCCTGTCTGGACAAAAGATGTGCTGATTAGGGTGGAAAAGCCGTCAATCAGCACCCCGGTTACAAATGCCGAGAGCACCGGTATCGAGTTTCTTTGGAAGGCCCGAATCCCAGGCCCAAAAGCGTCGTAGTCCAGCCAGTCAGGTTCAGTTTCTGCAACAATTGTGAAGAAGTCTCGCAGGGCTTGGGGCGCTTCCTTCATACCTTGCGTGTCTTCCTGCATTCCCGCGTGAATTAACCGATGCACTTCGGCCTGGTTCAGTGGGGCAAGCTCCTCCAGCAACGCATCCATAACAGGATCGCCTATCAGGGTGTGGGCGATGTAGTTATCGGCGACAGCTTCGTCCAAAAGGCGAGCCCTTTTGTAGCCTTCCCGATATTTTGTAGGTATTTGTTCAGCGGCAATCATGTTTTAAGAGTTCAGGCCATTTGGGAGTACAGCTTCGAGTTTATTTTCCTCCGCAACTTTACCACCCTCTTTCGCTGCAAGTCATCCGGCCAGGGTACGCGCAACCTCTCGAACCGCACCCAGTGTTCTCTCCACGTCTTCGTCAGTATGTACCAGGGATGGGTAGTACTTCTGGGGCCATCCCTTCAGTATTCCCCGCTCCAGCAGGCCCTGGTTCAGGCGGGCCATCAGCGCGCCATTGGCGGCCAGACCGTCCCGGTAGTTAAGAACTGGCTTGTCAGTAAAGTAGATGTCGAAAATGGGGTCTTCGCCGCTGCTGTGGACAGTCAGGCCGTTTCCGGAACAGATTTCCATCAACCCTTCACGCAGTTTACGGCCGGTGTTCCAAATCTGCTCGTACGCGCCCTCCTTCCGCAGTTCCGCCAGCGTCGCCAGCCCGGCGGCACAGGCTACCGGATTGCCGTTCAAGGTACCGATCTGGTTTACGTAGTCGTCCGAGTCCACCAGCGACTGGTCGTACACCGACATTATGTCTTCTCGGCCCATGACCGCCGCCAGGGGGTAACCGCCGCCCATAATTTTGCCCATGGAACATAGGTCGGGAGTCACACCGTAATAGACCTGGGCGCCACCGTAGGCCAGTCGGTAACCGGTAACCACCTCGTCAAAAATCAGGGGAATGTCGTACCGCCTGGTCAGGTCTCGCAGTCCCTGGAGAAAGCCGGGCCTTGGGGCAATAATGCGCTGCACTGGCTCTACAATGACTGCGGCAAGCTCGTCATGGTGGGCGTCAATTATTGATGACGTAGTCTCCAGGTCGTTATACGGGGCGATGAGCATCAGGTCCTGGATTGCCTGGGGAATGCCGGCGCTGTTAGGCACAGCTATGGGAAATTCCTCGGTAGCTGAGGGGGTTACACTCATCAGGGCGTAGTCGCTGGTGCCGTGAAAGCCCCCCTCGAATTTCAGGATTTTGTCGCGCTTGCGGTACGCCCTGGCCGCTCGCATACACTGGAAGCAGGCGTCTGTGCCGCTCGTGGTAAAGCGTATCTTGTCCGCGCAGGGCACCGAGTTGACCAGTTCCTCGGCAAGCAAGACTGCCTTCTCGTTGGTGGTAAAGAAGGTGCTTCCCTGACCCGCCGCTTCGTGCACTGCTTCCACGACGGCGGGATGGGCGTGACCCAGCACCATGGGGCCGGAACCCATCAGCCAGTCTACGTATTCGTTGCCGCTAACGTCCCAAACATGGGACCCCCGCCCTTCCCGTGCGAGAAAGTTCACCGAATCGGGAAAGCTGGTGTTGCCGGATCCGCCGCCGGGCAAGTAACGGGACGCCTTTTCCAATAGCTCCATTTCCCGAGTACTTCGATTCGCCACTATTCCACCCTATCCTCTTAACCGATTAGTCCCTTCTAATAATATCTTACAATACTTGGGGCTGTTTCGTACCAACTTAACCGTACGTTCTAAAAGGAAACGGCCTCAAACAATTACTTGCTTGAAGCCGCTGGCCACTGGTCCAGTGCTGGCTCTCCTTCAAGAATAAACCTGCTTACAGGCACACAGTTGAGACTCGGGGATAACCAGTACATTGTCCCTGGGATCTAGCCCCGTGGCGTTAAGAGCTTTCCGCCTTGGAATTCCTCATTACTTCCACAAGTTCCTGTACGCTGGCTGCTGACGCTTCCAGGGCACTCTGCTCCTCATCCGTCAGCTTGATTTCGATTACCTGCTCCATACCGCCGGCGCCCACCTTGACGGGGACGCCCACGCAAAGGCCGTTAATGCCGAACTCGCCCTCCAGGTAGGCACAGCCGGGGAGAATCCGCTTCTTGTCCAGCAGAATAGCCTCAACCATCTGGGTGATGGAAGCGGAGGGGGCGTAGAAAGCGCTGCCGGCCTTGAGCAGAGCGACAATTTCCCCACCACCCTGCCGGGTGCGCTCAACCAGAGCGTCAACCGTTTCAGCAGGCAGGAGTTCGCTGATGGGGATGCCGCCCACGGTGGTGTACCTGACCAGTGGCACCATGTCGTCGCCGTGGCCGCCCAGCACGTAGGCCTGCACGTCTTCCACAGAAACGTTCATTTCTTGGGCAATAAAGGTGCGGAACCTGGCAGTGTCCAGCACGCCGGCCATCCCGAAGACCCGGCTGCGGGGGAAGCCGCTGGACTCCAGGATGTTCTGGCACATGGCGTCCAGGGGATTGGTAACGGCCAGTATGATGCAGTTGGGGGAATACTTGACCACCTGCTCGGTGACCGCCGAAGTGATGTTCATGTTAGTCAGCAGCAGATCATCTCGGCTCATGCCGGGGCGGCGGGCGATGCCTGCCGTAATGACCACTACGTCGGAACCGGCCGTTGCCTCGTAATCGTTGCTGCCGGTTACCAAGGCGTCGGATCCGATGACTGGTCCGGATTCGAGCATATCCAGGGCCTTGCCCTGGGGCAGGTCCTCGACCACATCCACCAGCACGGTATCGGCATAACCCAACTGGTGAATTCTCTGAACGGCAGTGGCGCCTACGTTGCCAGCGCCCACTACGGTTACTTTGCTTCTCATCTGGTTAGCGCTCCTCTGTTTATTTCCACCGGACGGGCCACTGCCCAACCGGTTGGTCTGTCCCTACATTGCATCCAGGATAGCGTTCAACGTGGCGCTGGGGCGCATGGCCCTGGCCGCCATTTCGCTGTCGGGGCGGTAATAGCCGCCAATGTCCACCGGCTGCCCCTGGGCATCGTTCAACTCCTGGACGATCTTCTCCTCGTTGTCCGACATCTGCCGGGCTACCCCAGTGAAGCGGGCCTTTAACTCCGGGTCCTCGTCCTGTCGGGCCAGCGCCTCAGCCCAGTAAAGGGCCAGGTAGAAGTGGCTGCCCCGGGTATCCAGTTCATTGACCCGGCGCGACGGCGCCCGCTGGTGTTCCAGGTGTTCGCCTATGGCCTGGTCCAGGGTATCCGCAAGGAGCCTGGCCTTATCGCTGTTGAAGACTTCACCGTAATGTTCGAAGGAAGCCACCAGGGCGCAGAATTCGCCCAGGGAGTCCCACCGCATGTGACCCTCTTCCACGAATTGCTGGACGTGCCTGGGAGCCGATCCACCGGCGCCCGTCTCAAACAGGCCGCCGCCGTTCAACAGGGGAACAACCGACAGCATTTTGGCGCTCGTGCCCAGTTCCAGGATAGGGAACAGGTCGGTCAGGTAGTCGCGCAGCACGTTCCCCGTCACGGCGATAGTGTCCTGGCCTGCTCGGCTGCGCTCCATCGTAGTCTTGATGGCAGGAACTGGAGCCAAGGTACTGATGTCCAGGCCGCTGGTGTCGTGCTGGGGGAGATACTCATTGACCTTCTTAATCAACTCCGCATCGTGGGCCCGATTGGCGTCAAGCCAGAAAATGGCTGCATTGCCGGTAATCCTGGCGCGGGCGACGCCCAGCCTGACCCAGTCCCGGACAGAGACATCTTTGGTCTGGCACATCCGGAAAATGTCGCCTTCCTCAACGCTCTGTTCCATGAGGGTCGTGCCGGATGCGTCAACCACTCGGATGGAGCCGTTGCCAGGAGCTTCAAAGGTCTTGTCGTGGGAACCGTATTCCTCGGCCGCCTGGGCCATCAGCCCCACGTTGGCTACACTTCCAATGATGGACGGATCAAAGTTGCCCTTCTCCTGGCAGTCTTCGATGGCTGCCTGGTAGATTGTGGCGTAGGAGCGGTCGGGAATCATGGCGATGGTGTCGTGCAGTTCATTGTCAGGACCCCAGGTGCGCCCGCCGTCGCGGATGATTACCGGCATGGAAGCGTCGATGATGGTGTCGCTGGAGACATGCAGGCTGGTGATGCCCCGGTTGGAATTTACCATGGAAAGTCCCGGCCGGCTGTCATAGATAGCCTGGATGTCTGCCTCTATCTCTGCCCGCTTGTCGTTGGGCAGGCCCTGGATCTTGGTCATCAGTTCGGCGACCCCGTTATCCGGGTCAACTGCCAGTTGGGCCAGGCTTTCCCCATGCTTGTCAAAAAGGTCCTGGAAGAACACCGAAACACAGTGACCGAAGATGATGGGGTCGGAAATCCGCATCATGGTGGTCTTCACGTGAAGGGAGAGCAGGATGTCGTCGGCCTTGGCCTGATCCATCTGCTCAGTGAAAAACTGGCGCAGTTTCCTAACGTTCATTACGGCGCAGTCGATGATTTCTCCTGCCTGTAGTGGAATGCCGGGCTTGAGCGGGGTAGCAGCGCCATCGCTGCCCACGTACTCAATGGTGGCCGAACCTGCTTCCGCAATTGTTACTGCCTGTTCGCTGCCGAAGAAGTCGCCATCGTTCATGTAGGCTACCCGGGTCTTGGAGACTTCGGGCCAGTCCCGCATCATTCGATGGGGATTACGCTTGCCGTGTTGCTTAACCGCAGTGGAGGATCTGCGGTCGGAGTTACCCTCGCGTATCACGGGGTTGACCGCACTGCCCAGCACCCTGGAGTAGCGAGCCTGCACCTGGCGCTCTTCGTCGTTAGCGGGTTCGTCGGGATAGTCGGGAACGTCGTAGCCCTTGGCCTGCAGCTCCGAAATGGCGCCTTTCAACTGGGGGATGGAGGCGCTTATGTTGGGGAGCTTTATCAGGTTTGCCGACGGCTCCAGGCACAACTCGCCGCACATCTGCAGGTAATCGGGGATTCTCTGTTCCGCTGTCAGGTTGTCCGGGAAGTTGGCGATGATGCGGCCGGACAGGGAGATGTCCCAGGTCTCCAGTTCGATTCCAGTCCCCCTGGTGAAGGCCTGCAGAACCGGCAACAACGAGTGCGTGGCTAAGGCCGGCGCCTCATCCGTTTCCGTATATATAATCTTGGCGGCTTCTGCCATTTTCCACTCCTTAACGATTAAGCTTTACCGGCCGCAGCCAGGTCTTATGTGGGAAAACCTTGAAGCCCGGCCGAATGTGATCTTCGCGAATTTTGCTCGTGGCGCATTGGGTCGACCGTGGCCAGGGAATATACCCTTTTATGGAAGAATAACGGCGGAATTCCTTGTTGGCGCTCTGGCGATTTGCTATCGTCCATCCCCAATTGCCAGGGCAACAACTACCTGTCCATCTGCTGGGACAAGGCCCGCCCATTATACAATGATAGTGCCTTGCCCGGTACCCCTGGAGTCCCATAGCAGCGCCCTGGTTCGAAAGGCTCGGACAGCTTTTGCAGGGGCCTCCGTCGGTATCAGTGGGCTGTCAAGGCATGAGGGCCCCGCTGTTATCGCCCACTTTCCGGGTAACTTACTCCTATTGGACCTTAACTGTTCAAACCCTGTCTTTTCCTCTTGCTGGGGAAGTAGTATGATTTGATCGAGAGTTTCTTCAGGTTTAAAGGCGTCTAGCCTTTGCATGAATTGCTCTCGGCGATAGTTGACATCATCCATCAAGACATGGAGCAGAGTTGAGGAACCTCGGCAACCTTCTCGTTCATTTGTTCAGCCGCCAGGGAAGGATGGACCGTATATTTCCCTCGTCGGTCCATGACCGTTGCCTTTATTGCGAGGAGGAAATACGGGAGTCTACTTCCTACCAGAGTTACAGGGTATGCCCGTATTGCCGCTTCCACTACTCCCTCTCGGCTCGCCAGCGAATCCAGTTGCTGGCCGACCGCAAGTCCTTCAAGGAAACCCACAAATACCTTAGTTCCGTTGCGCCTATCACTTTCTCGCAGCGGGGTTCCTACCGCAACCTGGTGAGCAAGGACCAGAACCGTACCGGCCTGACAGAGGCCACGGTAACGGGAACCTGCCGCATTGACGGCGTACGCGCCATGCTGGTGGTCCTGGATTTTGGATTCATGGGCGGTAGCATGGGTAGCGTCGTGGGGGAGAAGATAGCCCTTGGCCTGGAAGAGGCAGCCCACCAGGAACTGCCCCTGGTAGCGGTGGTAACCGGCGGCGGCGCACGAATTCAGGAAGGCGTCCTGTCGCTGATGCAGATGGCCAAAACCGTGACGGCGGCCAATCGTTTCAAGGAGAAGGGCCTTCCCTTCGTCGCGGTTCTGGCAAATCCCTCCACCGGCCAGGCCTACGCCAGCTTTGCCAATCTGGCCGATGTAATTCTGGCGGAACCGGGTTCCCTGATCGGTCTTTCGCCCCTTCGGGCATTGCGGGAGTTGTCGGCAACTCCTTTACCGCTGGACGCCCACACCGCTGAGTCTCACCTGGAACACGGCTTGGTAGATAATGTGGTCGACAGGGAGTCTTTGAAGTACCGCGTGGCAGCGTTGCTCAGGCTTCTGATGGGAGAGAAACTGGGCAAGGGTGAGTTTGAGCCCCCGCCGAGGAACCGCCCGCCTTTGGGGCCGGACCCGGAAGTTTGGGAAGCGGTGTCGGTTACCCGTCACGGTGAACGGCCCTCGGCTACCTACTACGTCCGCAATATACTTACCCAGTTTTTCGAGCTGCACGGTGACCGGCTAAGCGGAGATGATGGTTCCATAGTGACGGGGGTTGGTTACCTGTATGACCTGCCTGTGGCGGTCGTAGGGCAGCAGCGGCCTTATTCTCTTGATGGAGCAAAGTATCACGTGAACCCGGACGGTTTGCGAAAGGCGCAGCGCCTGATAAAGCTGGCGTCCAGGTTCCGGTTGCCCGTAATTTCATACATTGACACCCAGGGCGCCGACCCTGGCCTGGAGGCTGAGGAACATGGGATGGGGAACGCCATCGCCTCCACCCTTTCATTGCTGCTGGAATCCCCCGTTCCAATAGTTGCCTCCATTATTGGGGAGGGCGGTAACGAGGGAGCGCTGTCCCTGGGAATCTCGGACCGCATAATAATGCAGCAGTACGCCGTTTTCGCTCCCATTACACTCAATCGTGCCCCTGGTGGCCCATTCATTGACCCTGAACTGGACCGGGAGGCGGCCGAGGCGTTGATGTTGACCGCGCGGGACTGCCTTGAACTGGGAATAATCGACGCCATCGTGCCCGAACCGGTCGAGGGGGCCCATAACGATCCCAAGGAGGGCGCGGCAGTCCTGAAGGCGGAAATTTACCGGAGTCTGAAGGAAGTTTCCAAGTCATCCAAAAGCAAATTGCTGGGTGAACGCTATAAGAAGTTCCGCCAGATGGGAGAGACCAGCGCCTATTCGCAGGAAGCCATGGACCGGGAAGTGGAACTTCTCATTCGCATTACGGCCGGCACCCGCCGCACGGGCCAAGGGACCAGGAACAACAGGAAAAGGGCTTCGGAGAAGGCCCCCGAAGCCCCGGTTGTGCCGCTGGAAGTTGACTAGACCTGTTTCTTACTGCCTGCCTGGCTTTGCCTGCCCATCAAGTCGTCAGGCCGGCTCCCTGCCCAAAGCCTTTAAGCTCTCCCTCATGCCGTCCATCAGGTTGGCAAATTCTTCTCCCACCTCCGAATCCAGCAGCGCCGTGGGGCAACTGCTGTCCCGGTAGGCGGACCTTAACTCCAGGGAGCCCAGGTAGGGCGCATCGATTTCTCTGGCCAGGTTTTCGCCGCCGCCCTGCCCGAAAATGGCGCCCGTGTAGTTCTCCACGATGCCGATTACGTTCAGGTTCAGCTTGCGGATCATATTGATGCAGCGCTTCGCGTCGATATTGGCCAATTCCTGGGGCGTGCTTACCACGACAAACCCGTCCATGGGCAGGGTCTGCATCACTGTCAGCGGCGAGTCGGAAGTCCCGGGGGGCATGTCCACAATCAGGTAATCCAGTTCTCCCCAGTCTGTGGACTGCAGGAACTGGTTGATGGCGTTGTGAATCATGGGGCCGCGCCAGATAATTGCCTCCTCTTCATTTTCCTGGAAGAAGGACATGGAAATGACCTTGACGCCCCATTTTTCTGCCGGAACAATCTGCCCGTTGACGTAGTCGGCCTTCTCTGAAATGCCCAGCACCTTGGTTACATTGGGACAATCAATGTCCACATCCAGCAGTCCCACCTTCAGGCCGTCCTGGGCCAGCGTGGCAGCCAGGTTAACGGCCACTGTGGTCTTCCCCACCCCTCCTTTGCCGCTGTAAACTCCGACCGTGGTCTTGATGGTTGACAGTCTTTCCGTGATTTGTCGCCGCTGCTGCCAGCTTCGGCGTATCTGCTCCAGCCTGGGATTATCCTGGGGGGTGGACATATTTCCTCTCAGCCCGCGCCGACTGCGGGAATACTGGTGATCCAGACGGCGCGGTATAGTTCGTAACTTACGCTAGATGCCCAACATCATGCGGGCTTCCTCACTAATCATCTCGGGCGACCAGGGCGGATCAAAGGTCAGTTCGATCTCCACCTCTTCTACGCCGTCCAGGTCCTGAATGGCCCATTCCGCCTGCTGGGCAATATGGGGTCCCATGCCGCAGCCGGGGAAGGTAAGGGTCATCTGGACGAACACATTGCTGTCGTCATTCACCTGGACATCGTAAATCAGGCCCAGATCCACCACGTTCACCGGAATTTCCGGGTCATAGACGGTCTTCAAAGCTTGGTAGACTTCTTCCCTCGATACTTCGGCGGGCATATTGCCTCCTTATCCGGTTGGACTGGATTCAGTATATGGAACGGGGCACGGCGGGTCAACGATATTCGTAACGCCGCCACCGATCAGCCAGGATACTGGACGCCCCTGGTTGGAATTCAAGCAACCCGTAGCTTGCCGCAGGGCAGCACGCTCATTCTATAAATAACTCACCGCGAACGCACTTTTGCTCCGGTTCTCCAATGCAATAACGCCAACCTGTTTAGAAGCTCATTTTCAGGCGCTAGGGAATCAACAGCAACTTGCCGGTGGTGGCCCTGCCCGCCAGCTGCCGGTGGGCTTCGGCCGCCTCAGACAGGGAAAACACGTGCTCCACCCTTAGCTTCAGTTCGCCGGAAAGTACCCAGCCCAGCACGTCACCGGCTCTCTGGCGCAATTCCTCGGTGGTAGCGGTGTAATCGCCCAGGCCCGGGCGGGTCAGGTACAGCGACCCGTTGCCGAGGATTCTCGGATCCATGGGAGGTACCACCCCGCTGGCCTGCCCGTACAGAACCATGTGGCCCCGTCGGCCCAGGCAGCTGACACTCTTGTCGAATGTGGTCAGTCCGACAGCGTCGTAAACTGCCTTCAGCCCCTCCCCGCTGGTGGATTCCTTGATAACGTCGGCAAAATCTTCCTGGGTATAGAGGATCACGTGGTCGGCCCCGGCGCCCCGGGCCAATTCAGCCTTCTCCTCCGTTGAGACCGTGGAGAAGACGTACCCACCCAGCCTCTTAATCATCTGAATAAGCAACAGCCCTACACCGCCAGCACCGGCGTGGACCAACACCTTGTCGCCCGGCTGTACCGGGTATGTGGAATGGCAAAGGTAGTGGGCGGTCATGCCCTGGAGCATGACGGCAGCGCCGTCTCGGGAGCCCAGTCCCTCGGGCATCTTGACCAGCCGGGAAGCGGCAACCACGGCCTGTTCGGCATATGAACCCTGGCTGCTGCTGTAGGCCACTACGTCGCCTTCCTTCAGGTCGCTTACCGCAGAACCTACGGAGCGGACAACACCGGCGCCCTCTACTCCGATTGTCCTGGGCAGGGGAGGTCCCGGGTTAATCCCGGCGCGACTGTAAATGTCGGTGAAGTTGACCCCTACTGCCTGGATTTCCACCAGCGCGTCGGTATCTCCAGGAGTCAGGTCGGCCACTTCCCGGTACTGCATTACCTCCGGGCCACCAAACTCGTCAATCTGAACCGCTTTCATGATTTCTCCTCGTACAAGCGCAATGTCAGTGCGCCACCCCGTAGCGCTAGCCTAGTATAACACCAGGGATGCCGGTAAATGTTCCGCTTGCCCTGGAACGGCTATGCCAAGCGCCGATTTCTCTATCTCTCGAAACTGCCCGAGCCTCTTTCCTTAGGGGCGATAGAACTGGCGAACCTAGCAGACTACCGATGTTCAGGTGGCCCTGCCTGGGGGCATATTCGGTTTGCCACTGTTCGTCATTACTGTTACCATAGTGGATATCAGGCTGAATTATCCCTAATCCAGATTTGTAAAGTTCTCAGAGAAGGAAATCAGGGTCGTGAGAAAATTCCCGCCGAATTACGGGTCCGGTTTCCAGAGGTTGCAGCCTTTGCAAACCGGCGTTTCCCACTCGGCCATCATTTGCGAATCTTTCTCACCTGATGCTCCTGGTAAGTCCCCCAACCGAAATGATTTGACCACAAAGGCTTTGTGCCTGGTGAAACCCTCGGAATGTATTACCCTGCTGCCCCCACTGATGAAAGTTGTTCCTCATGGCACCGGCGGCCAACCGCGGTTTTCTTTAGTTTACTGCTAAAACTGGACGTCCGGGTATAAGAACGCAGGAGGTATTCCCATTGGTTACGCCCAATGACTCTGCCACTGATACTGCCGTTGCTTCGGCGCCACCTTCAGAGCGAACGACGCCCGACAACCTGCACGAAGCTCTTGGGTTGTTCGTAATTGAGAAGAAAAATCTCAAGAACTCCAAAAAATCGATGGATGGCCACCAGGAAATTCTCCGATTCATAGACTGGTACGGCCGGGACCGAAAGATTCACGACCTTTCACCCAGCCTGGTTGAAGATTACGCGAGGGAATTTGCCCAGAGGGGATCAGAGGCTCAGAAACGCCTGGTTCCCGTCAAAGAATTCTTCGTTTTCCTGAGAAAGATGGACTGGATCGAGATCAACCTTTCAGTTCACCTTCGAGCCAGTCGGTCGCGTCGGACTGGAACCGGGCGGCAGACTACGGCGGCTGATGGTCAGGCCAACGGCCCCCGGTTAAGCCAGGAAGGTTACGAGCGCCTGGTAGAGGAACTGGAAAAGTACAAGGTGGAAAAGGTTAAGGCCGACGAAGAAGTCAAGGAAGCTATGGCGGGCAAGGACTTCCGGGAGAATGCTCCGCTGGACGCGGCCAAGGAACGACAGGGTTTCGTGGTCGCCAAGATTAGGGAGCTGGAGTCCGAGGTGTCCAATGCCCAGATTCTGTCTGGGGAAGTCGATACCAATTCGGGAAAGCGCGTAGTGGTGGGTAGCAATATCACCATAAAGGACACTTCCTCAGGTAGTGTAATTAACTACACCCTGGTGGACAAGCGGGAAGCCGATGTTAAGTTAGGCAAGATTTCCACCGTTTCCCCCGTGGGCCAGGCTCTTCTGGACAAAACGGTAGGAGATACGGTAGAAATTACCGTCCCCAAGGGGACTGTGAGCTTCCTGATCGAAAAGATCGGCGCCTGATTGCGTGTGGGCAAGGCGCCAATGTGCCTTGTGCAGCGGTAAAAGGGCAATGTACGGCAAAAAACAGGGGTGAGCTCTAAAGCTCACCCCCTTTTTGCGCCCTGTTTGGCTACCTTCTTTCGAAGTTCCCTGAAGCAACCTTAACCCAGGCTCTTCAACTCCTCCAGAATCCTGTCGGGCTCGGGCAGTGTGCCCGGGGCATAAGTTTGACGGAAGCGGACGATTCCGTCCTGGTCCACGATGATGACTGCCCGCGTACCGGCGCCCCTTTCCTCATTCCACAGCCCGTAGGCGGTGGTTACTTCGCCCTTGGGGTGAAAGTCCGACAATTCGGGATAAGGTAGCCCCCCCATAGCCGTGCTCCAAGCCCGGTGGGCGGCAACGTGATCGCAGCTGATGCCCAGCACCTGGGCATTCGCCTCCTGGAAACGGTCGTTAAAAGACCGGAAGGCGGTAGCTTGCGTGGTTCAACCAGATGTAAAATCAAAGACGTGGAAGGAGAGTATGACGCTCTTCTCCCCCTTGAACTGACTAAGGGTAAAGTCGCCTTCGCTCACCGAGGGCAGCTTAAAGTCCGGCGCAACGTCGCCAATTTCTGCTGGCATACCTCACCTCTGTTTCGTAGTTTGGCGTTGGCTTCCTTCCGGGGAAACCACGCCGATTATAACCCATTGAGGGCCTACATTCTAATGGCTCTGTAGCCCAAAACCCGTACAATGACCGGGTCGCTATCCAAAGGGACTGCCCCGTGCCATAATGCAGGCAAATCGGACAAGTAAATAATTCAGGAGGATGCTATGGATGTCTATGAATGCATCCGATCCCGCCGGACGGTGCGTCAATACAAGCCCGACCCGGTTCCGGAGCGGGTGGTTCGAAAGATTCTGCGGGCCGGACGCTGGTCTCCCAGTTCCAGTAACTCCCAGCCCTGGCACTTTGTAGTGGTCACGGACCCTGCCATTATCGCCAGGCTGGCGGAGGTTGCAACCCAGGGGCCCTTCATCGCGGATGCGCCGCTAATATTTGCCATTGTGATGGTGCCTGACGCGCCGCGCCCCCAGCTTGACGCGGGCCGGGCTTTGCAGCAGATGGAATTGGTGGCCTGGGAAGAGGGCCTGGGCACTTGCTTCGTGGGCGTTCGCGCCGAGGAGCAGCAGGTGGGAGTCAAGGAAATCCTTGGTATCCCCGAGGATTACCACCTGATTACCCTGATGCCATACGGCTACCGCACCGGGCTTCCTTCCGGTCGGCCCAGCGTACCCCGGAAGCCCCTGGAGGAGATCGCCCACCGAAACCGATTCGGGAACCCCTACGTCGCCGGGTAGACCCGGTCCGGCGCCAAGCCAAGAACTGGAGGACTGCGATGCCTTACGCCAACGTCAACGGAATAAACCTTTACTACGAGGAGCACGGCCCCAGGACGGGACCGACCGTTATGCTCACTCCCGGCGGCAGGAATGACACCAACGGCCTGCGTCCCATTGCCGCCCTGTTGTCCGCGAAATGCCGCGTGATTCTGCACGACCGGCGCAATTGCGGCAAATCCGACGTGGTTATCGACGACGAGCCTTCGGAACAGCACAGTTGGGCAAAGGAGATGGCCGACCTGTTGCTGCATCTGGATGCAGCCCCGGCTTATCTTGCGGGCGGTTCGGCAGGTTCCCGCACGAGCCTGACCGTGGCGGCGCTGCGGCCTGACGTCGTAAAGGGTGTGTTCGTTTGGGAGGTCAGCGGCGGGCCCAACAGCGCGGCGGAAACGGCCCCCAACTATTACGGTCAGTTTATTAGCGCCGCGCAGCAGGGCGGAATGCAGGCGGTTGCAGAATCGGAATATTTTGCCCAGCGCATCAAGGACAACCCGGCCAATGAGGAAAAGCTGCTGTCCATGGACCCGTCCGAATTCATCGCGGTTATGACCCGGTGGCGGGATACTTACTCGATGCCCAACCCAGTGGGCGAACTTACCGAGGAACAGCTGGCCGGTATTGGTTGCCCGGTGGTTCTGTTTGAGGGCAACACGCCGGACGAGGTGCATCACAAGTCGGCGGCGGAAGCTGCCCACCGCCTGATTTCCAACTCGGAACTGCGCCCCTCGGCCTGGACTCACGAGGAGTGGGACATTGTGGGCCAGCACGACCACACCTTCCCGGGCATCGCGGCCACCAACCGCTACCACATGAAGGCCACCTTCTACGCGGCCCAACTGCTGGAGTTTATTGCAAAGGTGGAAGCAATGGAGCCAGCGGCGGTGAGGTAGGCGCGGTTCTACAAGCCAGTTCATTTGTTCATAATGAGGAAGGGGCGGGTTATTCACCCGCCCCAGTTTCTTGATCCCGCTATATGGCTGCTCCCCTACTATCCTTCACCTTTCCCCATAGCTTCCAGCACCGCGCCAGGGGTAATGGGCAGCTTGCGGACTCGGGCGCCGGTGGCGTGGTACACGGCATTGGCAACCGCTGCCAGGGGTGGAATGATGGGGCCTTCGCCCACTCCCCTCAAGCCGAAAGGATGGCGTGGGTTGGGCACCTCGATAATCACCGCATCAATCATCGGCATGTCCAGGGTGGTGGGCATGCGGTAGTCCAGGAAGCTGGAGTTGGCCATGGTGCCGTCGGGCGTAAAGAAATACTCTTCGTTCAGCGCCCAGCCAATGCCCTGCACGGTTGCTCCCTGTATCTGGCCTTCCACGAAGCTGGGATGCACCGCCTGCCCGGCATCCAGAAAGGCAGTGAATCGGACGATGTCAACTTTGCCGGTGTCAGGGTCCACCTCTACGTCCACGATGTTGCCGGCGAATACGGGGCCCACGCCGGTGGATGCGGCCGAGGATGAGGCGGTAACCGGGCCGCCGGTGCGCATCAGCCTGCCGGCCAGTTCCCTGAAGGTCAGGCGGTCTTCCGTCTTGGTACAGACAAATGCGCCGTCCTGGAAGTCTACGTCCTCATCCTCCACTTCCCAAAGCAGGGCGGCCCGTTGCTTCATTTTTTCCTTGACCTCTTCCGCAGCGGCGATAGCGGCGAGGCCAGTGTCAAAAGCGGTGCGGCTTCCTCCCGTGTTGGCGGTGTAGCCCACGCTGTCAGTATCGCCGACTGAGGGGTTTACGTCCTCCGAGGAAATGCCCAGTACTTCGGCAGCCTGCATGGCAATGGCAGTACGGGTCCCTCCAATGTCCACCGACCCAGTTATCAGGTTAATGGTGCCGTTGTTGTTGACGTTGATGGTGGCTGAGGAAGTCTGGCCGCCCTGGGCGCGGAAGGCCACTGCCACGCCCCTGCCCCGGTTGGGCCCACCCAGGGGAGCGTTGTAATGGGGGTGGTTCTTCATGGCCTCTTCCAGTTCAATGCAGCCAAAGACCGAATGGGGCACCCCGTTGGGCATCCGGTCGCCTTCCTTGACGGCGTTCGTCAGGCGGAGATCCATGGGGTCAATGCCCAGTTCGTCGGCCAGTTCGTCTATTGCGCACTCCACGGTGAAAGCGGCCTGCGGCTGGCCCGGAGCGCGGTATGACTGTGCCTTCTGCTTGTTGCAGACCACGTCGTACCCGTCCACCAGGACGTGCTCGATGTTATAAGAGCCGAAGCTTGTTATGGCGCCGCCGCCCACGGGTGATCCGGGGAAGGCGCCAGCTTCGTAAACCATGTAAACCTGGCCGGCAGTGATTTTCCCGTCCCGCCTGGCGCCAAGTTTGACCCGCATAAAGGTTGCCGAGGCGGGCCCGCTGCCCTCGAATACTTCCTTGCGGCTCATTGCGATCTTCACAGGCCGGCCAGCCTTCCTGGCCAGCACTGCAGTAACCGGGGCCAGGTAGGTGACTCCCTTGGCGCCAAACCCGCCCCCTATCTCCATGGGTATAACCTTTACCATGGACTCGGGCATAGCGAGGATGGCGGCGGTAGTGTTCCGGACGGCAAAAGCGCCCTGGGTGCTGGTCCAGACGGTCAGTCGGCCATCTGTAGGCCACTGGGATGTGGCAACGTGGGGCTCAATGTAGCCCTGGTGTACCGTCTGGGTCTCGTACTCCCGCTCAATGATGACGTCGGCCTCGGAAAACCCCACTTCCACGTCGCCCAGCTTATGCTGAAGGTGGCCGGCGATGTTGCTGCGCTCACCGGTGTCGTCTCCTGGGCCGAACCGCTCTACCCGAAAGCGGGTAGTCATATCATCGTGCAGCAGCGGCGCGTCTTCCTTTAGTGCGTCGTGCAGGTCCAGCACCACCGGCAGCGCCTCGTACTCCACCTCAATAAGGTCCAGCGCCTGCTCGGCCACGTGGGGATTGGTGGCGGCGACGGCGGCGACGGCGTGGCCCCGATAAAGGACCTTCCTGTCGGCCAGAATGTTCTCGGCGATAATCCGAGGGTTCTGGTTGGCATTTTCATAGTCGATATTTGGTCGCTGCTGGACAATGGCAAAGTCCTTGGCGGTGGCCACGGCCATCACGCCGGGAAGGGCCTCGGCCTTGCTGGTATCGATGCTGAGGATGCGGGCGTGGGCGTGGGGGCTGCGCAGGATCTTGCCGTGAAGCATGTTGGGCAGGTTCAGGTCGGCGCCGAAACGGGCGGCGCCTGTCACCTTGTCAAAGCCGTCGTGGCGCGC
Organism: Dehalococcoidia bacterium; assembly: GCA_034428635.1. Lineage (GTDB taxonomy): Bacteria > Chloroflexota > Dehalococcoidia > Lucifugimonadales > UBA3495 > Bin22. Next base: position 4,496 of record DAOUHR010000093.1, on the reverse strand, counting down.
GGGCCGGGTTCCCACCACGTTGTACCGGTTTCCGGCGGTGGTAGTCATACGATACCTCCTCTGCCTGAATGGGCTGAAAGAAAGCTGGGAAATGCTGGCTAATGGTTAGATGGCGCTAGTCTAGGCACTAGGCTGGGAAGTGTCAAACGCATTCTGCAGGCGAAGTACCTACGATTGCAGAACCTCAATAACCGTTCAATTTGCGCGGCTGTGGTAAATTATTGCAATGGACGTGATATTCGACCGGGGGGTTTACCTTTCCGAACTGGACCTCTGGCTGGACTCGCTTCGCAAGAAGGAATTCGGTCTTATTTCCCATGCGCACTCCGATCATACGGCCCGTCACGTGCAGCCGGTCCTGACTCCCAACACCCGTCTGCTGCTGACCGATTACCTGAAGCGCTCCAATCCCATCACACTGGAATACGGAGAGCCACTGGATCGGGGGGACTATACGTTGACCCTTTATCCGGCGGGCCACTGCCTGGGTTCGGCCCAGGCCCTGATCACCAGCAAGGCTACGGGCGAGCGACTGCTTTACACTGGCGATTTCAAAGCCCGGCCCAGCCCCATCAACGAACCCTTGGAGCCGGTGGAATGTGATACCCTGGTCGTTGAGTCCACATACGGCAAGCCCGAGTACGTTTTCCCTTCCGAGGAAACGGTACTGGAAACCGCTTACCAAACGCTGCGTATGTGGCTTTCGAAGGGCGAACGTCCCGTGGTGCAGGGCTGGAGACTGGGAAAGGCCCAGGAAATTATGCACTATTTGCTGGGGCAGGGTTTTGAGCTAGTGGTGGAAGAGGGTATTTTCCGGGTGGCGGAGGCTTACCAGGAAGCTGGCGTAGAGTTCCCCGGCCAGTTTTCCTGTCTCAATGGCCACTGGGCGGAGGGACAGGTGTTGGTGTGCCCGCCCGGTTTCCGCAAGTCGTCAGAAATGAACCTGGCTTTCGGCAAGCGTTACATGGAGTTGACCGGGTGGGCTTCAGGCAAGGGCGGCCGGCGCTGGGGCCGCCGCGGCGACGCCAGCCTGGCCTTTAGCGACCACGCCGACTTCAACGACCTGGTGAGTTATGTGCAGCAGGTGAAGCCTCAGCGGGTGTATACCGTCAACGGCTTCCCCGACCTTGCCGCCCACCTGCGGGGACTGGGTTATCCGGCGGTGCACCTGGACCGAAAAAACGGGCAAGGAGACAACGGCGGATTTCAGATGAAGCTGGTGTGATCCAGGCCACTGCACTCCCACGAGGATTGTACTCAGGGAAGAAGCAGAAGGGGCGGGTGCGTAAACACACCCGCCCTTAGCTTTGCCCGTTGTTTGTAATAGGGCCCTAGTCCGGCGTGGTGCCGACGGCGGGCAGGGATGCTTCCTCGTCGGCGGCCAGCATGCGGTTGACCGCGCTGAGGTAGGCCTTGGCGCTGGCCACAATGATGTCGGTGGAAGCGCCGCGGCCAAAGAAGGTGCGGCCACCGTTCTCGATGCGCACGGTGACGGTACCGATGGCATCCAGCCCCTCGCTGACTGACTGGACGTTGAAGTCCACCAGCTTGGAGGAGCAGCCGATTACCCGGTCGATGGCCTTGCAGGCGGCGTCCACCGGGCCGTTGCCGGTGGAGGCGTCGGTGGACTGGTTGCCGGCGCTGTCAATAAGCCGCACTGTAGCGGTGGGAATGTCGTGGTCGCCGCTGGAAAAATGGATGTGGTCCAGTATGTAGCTCTCAGCCTCGCTGGTACTCCGCTTTTCCTCGTCCATCAGGATTTCCAGGTCCCGGTCGGTAACCTCCCGCTTCTTGTCGGCAAGTTCCTTGAACGATTCAAATACGTTGGAGACCTCCTCGCGGTCCAGACTGAACCCGAGGGCCTCCAGGCGGGCCTGCAGGCCGGCGCGGCCACTGAGCTTGCCCAGCACCAGGCTGTTGCCAGGTACACCGACGCGCTCGGGCTGCATTACCTCGTAAGTGGAACGGTCCTTCAGTACGCCGTCCTGGTGGATGCCGGAGGCGTGGCGGAAGGCATTCTCGCCGACGACGGCTTTGTTGGCCTGGACGGACATGCCGGTGATGCGGCTGACCAGGCGGCTGGTCGGGTAAAGCTGGGTCGTGTCCACGTTGATGTCAACGCCGAACAGGTCCTTGCGGGTGTCGAGGCCCATGATGATCTCTTCCAGGGAGGCGTTGCCGGCCCGCTCGCCGATGCCGTTTATGCAGCCCTCAACCTGGCGGGCGCCGGCTTCAACGGCGGCAAGGCTGTTGGACACGGCGAGGCCCAGGTCGTTGTGGCAATGGACGCTGAGAGTAACTTTGTCCATGCCTTCAACCTTTTCCTGCACTTCCTTCAGCAGCCGCGCAAAGTCCGACGGAATGGCGTAGCCTACCGTATCGGCAACGTTGATGGTGGTGGCGCCGGCCCGGATCACCGCTTCCAGCATCTGGAACAGATACTCAGGGTTGGTACGGGTGGCGTCCATGGGAGAGAATTCCACATCGCTGCAGTAGCCCTTGGCCCGCTCCACCATGGAAACGGCCATGTCAATGACCTCTTCCCGGTTCTTGCGAAGCTGATGCATCACGTGAATGTCCGACGAGGAGAGGAAAACGTGAATACGGGGTGACTCGGCGTGCTGGACGGCTCCCCACGCCTGGTCCACGTCATTGGGATGGGCCCGGGCAAGGGAGCAGATCACCGGCCCCTTTACCTCTTTGGCGATGGTGCTTACCGCCTGGAAATCTCCAGGAGAGCTGGCGGCGAAACCTGCCTCAATTATGTCAACGTTGAGCTTGCCCAGCTGGCGGGCAATCTCAATCTTCTCGTCCACCGTCATGCCAATGCCGGCAGACTGTTCTCCGTCCCGGAGGGTAGTGTCCAGGAACCTTACAACTTCGTTAGCCATAACCTTACCCTTCCTTCTTATCGATTAGTTCGCAACTTGGGTCACGCATTTGGCGCCGAAAGGGAGGACAGGGCCCCGCAGTCCACCGCAGCCAGCCCAGCCAAGACCAGCGTGCGATGGTGAACTGCTGTACAAGTTACCTCCGCGTTCATTTTGTTACCTCCTGACGGATAGTCCAGGGACGAGTGCGAAACCAGTGTTTCTGGACTTCCTCCGCCTCTTCGGATGCCTCGCAGGCTGAAATAATGCTCCGGATGGCTATTTCGGGTCCATCCAGGGCATCATAGCCCGCAGTTCCTTGCCGATGTTTTCGATGGGCGCGTTCTGTGCCGCATCCCGCATGGGGCCGAATCGGGGCCTGCCCTCGTGGTTCTCGGTGATCCACTCGCGAGCGAAGGTGCCGTCCTGGATTTCCCGCAGCACTGCCCGCATATTCTCGCGGACGTGCTCGTCGATGATACGTTCCCGGCGGCTCAGCGAGCCATACTCGGCCGTGTCGCTAACGGAGAAGTGCATGTAGTTGTGGCCGCCCTGGTACATCAGGTCCACAATCATTTTCAGTTCGTGCAGGCACTCGAAATAGGCGATTTCCTGGGGATAACCAGCCTCTACCAAGGTCTCAAATGCCGCATTAACCAGGGCGGTTACGCCGCCGCAGAGAATGCTCTGTTCGCCGAACAGGTCGCTTTCCGTTTCGTCTTTTATGGTGGTTTCCAGCACGCCGGCGCCGGTACAGCCCACGCCCTTAGCGTAGGCCAGACCGATCTGCTTGGCGTTTCCGGTGGCGTCCTGGTGGACTGCAAGCAGGCCGGGAACACCGACGCCCTCGGTGAACAATTCGCGCATGCGATGGCCGGGCGCCTTCGGGGCCACCATCATTACGTCCACGTTATCCGGCGGAACGATTTCCTGATAGTGGATGCTAAAGCCGTGGGCGACCATCAAGGCATTGCCCGGTTGTAGATTGGGGGCAATCTCGTTGCGATAGGTTTCGCCCTGCACGTGGTCGGGAATCAGGACCATGACCACGTCGGAAGCCGCCGTAACTTCGGCTACGTCGGCCACTGCCAATCCCTCGGCTGCGGCCGCTTCACGGCTGCGGCTGCCGGCATACAGACCCACCATTACGTTTTGTCCGTTATCGCGAAGGTTGAGGGCGTGAGCGTGGCCCTGGCTGCCATAGCCGATGATGCCAACGGTCTTTCCTTCCAGCAAACCCAGATTTGCGTCCTGGTCGTAGTAAACGTTTACCATTGCTGTCTTGTTCCTTCCTTGCACTAACTGTATTCCGGACCCCGCCGGATCTTTCTGCCTGTTTGATTAATACGAGCCCACTTCGTAAGCTCCGTTGACCTTGAGATGGTCGCCGTGGTAGTCCAGCACCAGGTCATCACTGACCCGGCCTTCAGACTGGCCGCGCACCATGGCCACCCGGCCGGTGCGCATCAGTTCCAGCACGCCGAAAGGTTCCAGCAGGCCGTAAAGGGCCTGGATCTTTTCGCCGCTGCCGGTGACTTCAATGACCATGGACTTGGCGCCCACGTCAACGATCTCGGCCCGGAATGGATTGACCATTTCCAGGATTTCTCCACGGGTTTCCGGGGT
>DAOUHR010000092.1:0-39510 GCA_034428635.1 Dehalococcoidia bacterium | reverse complement strand
GTTCTCTCTTTTTGGATGGCGGCCTTCAGTTCCAGGTCAGACCAGTCCCTCAACTCCAGTTGCTGGTGGATTTGGCGGACTACCTCTTCCTCGCGACCCTCGGCCAGGAAGGGCAGTCGAGCCAGGCAATTCCTGGCCCCCAACAGCGTCCGTGCCGACGCGCCCGCCGGCGGTCGGAAGGTCGGAATGAGAGGGTGGCGATTCGCCAGGCTGCTGAAGATAGTCATACTCCTTGCCAGTCATGGCCGGGTGGCTGTCGGAATCACGTCAAGCGCATGATCACCAGTCCGGCATCATGACCCGGTATGTCCCAACCATTATAGCGGAGAAGAAGATGGTCTCTTGCCGCTAGTATGCCTTGCGCGGCGCCGGGATGGGCCTGGTTGAACTCCCGGCCCAATTCACCATCGAGATTCCATTCCCGGCTCACGTGGCTTCTGAACCCTGCCCTCCTGGCTATTTCCTGGTATTCCCCGGAAAGCCTCCCCAATTCCTGGTCACTTCGGTACGGTATAGGGGTAACGTAGTAGTCCCTGGACAGAAAAAGGCCAAGTTCATTTTCGAACACCTGGACCATGTCGGTGTCGCCCAGCCAGCCTTCCATGGCAAAGAAAAGGTCTTGCGGGATGTCCTGCGGGACGCGATGGTAATAGTAATTTTCTTCCGCTTCCACCATCCTGACCGGGACTGAAGGCTTGTCCTGGTAACCCAGAAATTGTTCCGCTTCATCACCATTCAGGAACAAGTAGGGAATGTTCCCGTTGGTGGCGTCGACGAGGACAGGTATCCCGTCCACGTCATAGAGCAGGGCGCTGTGCTGCCAGTACCGCATGAACCGTCGGGCGAACCGGAAATCGAAGGTACGCAATATTTCCCGTAGCTTCGAGACCGGCGCGGGGTCTTGGGCGCCGTCGCCGCCGATGAGGTAAGTGGACTTGAACCCATAGTGGTCGGTGAGGAACTTAAGCGCCTGCACTTTTTCGGTACAGATTCCACCCGCGCCCGCGGCGATGTTCCGCACCGTCTCGTCGCCGGTTTTGAACATCAGCTTCTGGCCGGTGAACCTGGAATAGTTCTCGAACTGACTCTCCCAGATGGTTCGCGCCAGGGCCTCGAGGAACTCCAGCCGGCATTCGTGGCTGTCCAACTTGAGCGCTTTCGCCGCGCCGGCCGAACCCAGCTTCGCTTTCAACGTTGCTGAAACAAAACTCTCAAAGAAAGCCGCATCATTTTCCCAACGGCGCCGGTGAAAGCCGGTCCAGTTGCGGTCGTATCCCACATCCATCCGGTCAACCGCAATTTCAATCAGCAGTACCTCGGTTTCCCCCACCGCAACCTCAGCCGCGTGGGGTACTTCATCCAAGTCCAGAGACACGTCGTTTTGGCGGAATTTCGTTCCAGAGTAGATGGATGTCAGCGTCCCCTTTTCGTCGCAGGCATAGACCATGTCCTGCATGGCCTGAAGCGAAATCAGCGCATCGGGACCTATTGCCCCTTGCTCCCCCAGGGATTGTTCATCCAGGTACAACAAGTGTTTTTCCAGCAGCCGACCGGTGGATAGCGCATGGTCTTCTTCGCTCAGACGCAGGGTGGCAGAGCGCCGGGTAAGAGTGTCGGAGAGTCGGAGAAAGAGAGCAGGACTGTTCAATTTAGACTCGGTTCCCGATGATTAATGAGCCTGTGCCGGCGTGAGGGTCAAGTCTAAGGGGAGAATAGAGCAAGGACTGGCAATTGCAACCGCGGGGATGAAATTCTGGCTTGCAGCTAAAGCTGTCTGGGATAAATCTACTGGTGCAGGCAATAACGGCGTACAATCAAGCTCAGGTCGGATTTCACCAAACTTGGGCCCTACGGAAAACTGTGCCCATGAATGGTCGGGGTGAGAGGATTCGAACCTCCGACCTCTTCGTCCCGAACGAAGCGCGCTAGCCACTGCGCTACACCCCGAAAACTCGCCTGGGTTCAGGCAGACACAACCCATGCCAAACCTTTGACCCAAGTTTTATTGCTTTGAACCCGGAGGGGTAAGCAACGATCTCCATTATACAGTATGGAAGGAATCCTCAGGTAGAAAGAGTCTGAAGCGTTGTGTCGCAAACCGAACATTAAGGAAAATGGTCTGCGCTCTGGGAAATCGCTCCTGCAAATCCCTTTCTTTCCCGCTTTAGCTGTCCGTCCCCGCCAGCATCTCATCCGAGAGCTCGGCCAGTTTCGCCTTGTTCAACACTCCGTCCCATTTGCGGTGAAGAGTGCCGTCCGCGTTTACAAAGATAGTGGTGGGCAGCCCCAAAACCCGGTGCGCTTCCACCACCGCACCGTCGTCGGTGAACCCGGCAGCGTAGGACACTTCCAGATCGACCAGCAGCTTTTGGGCGTCTTCTTTGGAACCCAGGCCCAGGAACTGGCCCAAATCCACTCCTACCAAGGTAACTCTGCCCTCGTATTCGTCCCGAAACTCCTGGAATTCGGGCATTTCCGCCCGGCAGGGAGGGCAAAGTCCGGCCCAGTAGTTGATCACCAAGGGCTTGCCCTGGAGATCAGAAAGGAGGATTTCCCTGCCGCCAAGTTCGTCCTGCCCCTGGTAAAGAGTGATGGAAAAGTCGGCCACCGTCTCCAACGCGTCATCTGCTTCACCCGGGCTCAGGTCAGTCACGTTACCATTACAGGCGACAAGAGCCACCGTGAGTATGAGCGTAAGGGACAACAGCAGGGGCAGAGTATGTTTCCTTAGCAAGAGGCTAACCTCTCAGGTGTGTTAGTAATCAGCTACTTAATAATACGAACTCGGGGGGCAGGTGGTTTGGCCGGTGGATGCCCTGCAACGGCACCTGCTGGCTGCCTTCAGCCCACCAGGCTCCTCAGGCGTTCCTGGAAAATGGCCATACGTTCCAGCGCCTGGGTCAGGCGACGCAGCCATTGGTCTCCCATGGCCCTGGCGGACAGCCGGATCTGGCGGTTCCCCACGCTGGCCGACGAACCCAGGGCCCTTTGCAGCGGCAGCTTGGCGCTTCCCACATCCTGCAGGAGACTCAGCGTAATGCCTCCACTGGATTGGATCACCGACTCCACGCCGGCGGCGATGGCAAGGATTCGCAGTTCCACCAGCGTCAGCAAGTTTTCCACTGCCGGCGGTGGAGGACCGAACCGGTCCCGCATCTCTTCCCGGAACCCTGGCACGTCGTTCCGGTCCCTGGCCCGGGCCAGCCGCTGGTAAAGGGCCAGCCGGGTAGGAGTATGAGGGATGTAGCTTTCGGGAATGCCGGCCGCCACCGGAAGCTCAATTCGTGGCAGTTCTACCGGGCCGGACTCGGGTTCCTGTTTTCCGTCGGTGCCGTTTCCGGCCATTAGCTCCGAAACTGCCTCGTCAAGCAACTGCCCGTACAGTTCCAGTCCGACGGCGTGAATCTGGCCGCTTTGGGCGGCGCCCAGCAGGTTCCCCGCGCCCCGAATTTCCAGGTCCCGCATGGCAATCCGGAAGCCCGATCCCAGTTCCGACGCCTCCAGGATGGCCTGCACCCTTTGTTCGGCGGCTTCCGTAACGCGTTGCCCGCGCGGCAGGAGAAGATAGGCGTAAGCCCGGTGTTCACCCCGGCCCACGCGACCTCTTAACTGGTAAAGCTGGGAAAGGCCAAACCGGTCTGACCGGTCCAGGATCAGGGTATTGACGTTGGGCATGTCCAGCCCGGATTCGATTATCGTCGTGCAGACCAATACGTCGGCCTCGCCGTCGGCAAAGGCCTCCATCACTTCTTCCAATTCTGCTTCAGGCATCTGGCCGTGGCCGATCATAAACTTGGCTTCCGGAATCAGTTCCGCCAGTTCCGCAGCGGTCTGCTGGATGGTGCGCACCCGATTGTGGAGAAAGAAGACCTGGCCTCCCCGTTCAATTTCCCGAAGAATGGCCTCCCGAATAGTTTCTTCGTTGTATTCAGAAACGAAGGTTTTGACCGGTAGCCGGGCCTCCGGGGGAGTATTCATTACGCTCATATCCCGTATTCCCGTCAAGGCCATGTGCAGGGTGCGGGGTATGGGTGTGGCGCTCAGGGTGAGGACGTCAACCTGGTTGCGTAGCCGTTTCAGTGTCTCCTTGTGGCCCACGCCGAACCGCTGCTCTTCATCAACTACAACCAGTCCCAGGTTCTTGAATCTCACGTCCTTCTGGAGCAGCCTGTGGGTGCCGATTACTATGTCCACCGCGCCGGTTTCCAGTCCCGCCAGCACCTCCAGCTGTTCCTTTGGCGTGCGGAACCGGCTTAACACCTCCACCTGCAAGGGGTAGGGGCTTAGGCGTTCGCTGAAGGTCGCGTAATGCTGCTGGGCCAGAACGGTGGTCGGAACCAGAAGGCCAACCTGCATCCCGTCCGACACGGTCTTGAATGCGGCGCGGAGGGCTACCTCCGTCTTGCCATAACCAACGTCGCCGCAAATCAGCCGGTCCATGGGCTTGCCCTGTTCCATGTCCAGCTTTACTTCTTCGATGGCCCGGGCCTGGTCGGGTGTTTCCAGGAAAGGGAAGGAGTCTTCCAATTCCCGCTGCCAGACGGTGTCCTGACCGAACTCGTGGCCCTCGGCCGCCTGCCTTGACGCATAGAGCTTGATTAGCTCCTCAGCCATCTCCCGCGCCGAGCCCTTGACCCGTTCCTTGATGCGCGCCCAGTCCGCAGTACCGAGCCGGGTCAAAGTTGGGGGCTGGTCCTGTGCTCCCACGTAGGCGCCCACTCGGTCCAGGTGGTCGGTAGGCACGTAGAGCTTGTCGTTCTCGGCGTACTCCAGGACCAGGAACTCCTTGGCCTCGCCGTCGTCGTCCATGTAAGTTGTTCCGGCGAACCTGGCGACTCCGTGGTCCACGTGGACCACGTAACTGCCTGGAATCAGGTCCGACAGAACGATGTCCTCGCCCAGTTGTTCCCGGTTGCGCACCGGACGATAGCGCCGTTCCTTTACCGTTCCGAACAACTCTCCATCGGTAAGCAGCGTCAGGGGCGGACGATTGGCGTTGCCGTCCACATCCCATCCCTCGCTCAGGTAACCGGGCGCCAGGTAGACTTGCCCTCGTTCAGGGGGTACTTCCAGGCTGTCTACGACCCGGGCTGTTATGCCTGCTTCCCCCAGGACTTCGGCAAGCCTTAATGTATGCTGGGTAATGGCAACGTAAGTCCTTCCTGCAGGAAGAGTCTCTCCCACCTCGTCGGTTAACTGGCCCAGTTGACCGAAGTAAGACTTGGGAGCCCGAAAGGCAATGTCGGCGTCTTCGGCCAGCCAGCTTTCCATCCGGGCATGCCGGGGGTGTTCCCTAATTCGGGCCGACAACTGCTCCCACAGGAGATACGGCGAGGGGAAATTGCGGGGTAATTCACCGCGGGTTTCCCTGCTTTCGCGCATCCTGAAGAACTTTTCCTCCAGGTCCTGCGCTTCCGTTTCCATCTGGCTTTCCCGGTCCAGAACCAGAAGCCCGTCGGATGGGAGATAGTCCAGCAGGTTGTGGCGGTTCAGCAGGCCGTTGTAAAAGGACAGGGTCTCCACGTTGGGTGTTGCGAAGAGTTCGACCAGTTCTTCTTCGAAGCGCTCCCTGGACCACTGGGTACATCCCGAAAAGTCCATGTCGCCGATGCGCTTTTCGACGGAAACCCGGTCAGCCACCTCGGGCAACTGTTCGCGGGCCGGAATTATGTCAACCTGCTGCACCGCAGGAGCGCCTTCCCCTGTTGGCAGGGAACGCTGGGTGTATGGGTCAAATGCGCGGATGGTCTCAATCTCGTCGTCCCACAATTCCAGCCGGAAAGGGTTTTCTGCCTGCGGCGGGAAGATGTCGACTATGCCGCCTCGCATGCTGAAGGTTCCCGGGCTCTCCACAACCGGTTCGTGCCGGTAACCCAGGTTCACCCAGGCACTGAGAAGAGCCTCAGTACTTCCTACGCGCTGCCCCAACCGCACCCTCAGGCATGACTCATTCTCCGACTCAATTACATCAAACACTCCCGGTGAAAGGGTGAGACGCATGGCCGCAGCAATTGAAGCGACCACCAGGGGAACGCTCGCAGCATCCTGCTCCCAGGCAGCCAGCGATGACAGCGCCACCAACCTTTGGTTAACGGTCCTCGAGTCCACGGCCAGGCGTTCGAAAGGCAGCACTTCGGGTTCGGGAAGCAGGTAAACCGGGGCGGATTCCCCCGCATAGGTAACCAACTGGTCATGAAGCCGGCGGGAATCTTCAGCACGCGGAGTTAGCACCAGCGTGGGCGCCCTTGACCGCAGCCACAACGATGCCACGTAAAGCGGCCGGACGCCCCTCCGGGCAGCGTACCGGGGCACTTCCTGGCGGGTTCCACTCTTCTTTTCGCCCGTACAGCCGGGGAAGTCCTCAGCTAGCGAGGACAAAAGACCGGACAACGACATTGTCAAAGACTCCGTGGAAATCAGGCCCCCGCCTGACTCCAAGACCAAAACGTTATGCAACAGACAAAAGGGCTAACGGCCGCCGTTAGCCCCGAACAAATTACGATTTTATGCCAAGAGGCTTTGTTAGACAAGAGGAAAGACGGGCAAGACCAGGGCAATCGCATATCAGATTCTTGGGCAGCCCGTCGTTCCCGCACCGCCGGCGTCCTCGATGCCAAATCCCACCTTGTCAGCTGGCATTACCTGTCTCCACAATAAGACTATGTAAACGGCCTGACTCCACATTAGTTGGGCCTGACCCGAATGTCTGCGCCACCCCGGGGTCCCTTCCCCTTGAGGGAAAAGTTAAGAGCCTGTCCTGAGCTTGCTGAAGGAATGGAGATGACCGAACCCATCAAGAATGGGACGAAATGGGACAGAATGGGACGGTTTTAAAATAATTTCTCATTCCTGGATAAAGCGAAAGCTGCGGGCAAATGAGTCTGAATGCAATAGCGCCCCGCGGGCAAGACAGCCGCACGGCGGCAGGTACGTGGACGAGGAGGTTATTGCGCCGTGCTATAATTTCCAGGCTACCAGCAGTCTGCCGGCTATCCGCTGGCATCCGGTCCTAATTGGAAAAATACAGTCGTCAGTATGAGTAATTCCCCTCATTCCAATCGCCCCCGCGGAGCGGCTTCCGACAGTTGTAAAGAGGTTCCTTACCACCGGATCGTCGTTAAGGTCGGTACCGCCGTCCTGACCGACACCCAGAACGGGGGCGGCCTCAATATGCCGGTGATGGTGGATCTGGTCCGGCAAATCAGCTACCTGCGCACCCAATTGAACGCCGAGGTTATCTTCGTAACTTCAGGGGCCATAGCTGCAGGCCGGCAGGAGTTGCGGCAGGCGTACATGCAGATGGCGGAACGGGACATTCCCTCCCGACAGGCCCTGGCAGCAATCGGGCAGGGCCGCCTGATTCATGCTTACCAGCAAATGTTCGAGATTTATGGTGTTCATGTGGCACAGGCCCTGCTCACAATTAATGACCTGGCGGAACGGCAGCCCTATTTGAACGTGAGGAACACCCTTTCGGCCCTGCTTGACATTGGTGTTGTCCCCATCCTCAACGAGAACGATGTTGTTGCGGTGGACGAAATCGGGGAGGTATTTGGTGACAACGACCGGTTGTCGGCGTTGGTAGCCAACCTGGTCGACGCCGATCTGCTGGTAATTCTCACCGATATCGACGGCTTGTATACGGCCGACCCCCACCGCAATCCGGACGCGACCCTGGTTCCCGTGGTTGACCGGGTCGACGAGCGAATTCAAGCCATGGTTGGCGCGCACCGCAACCCCTGGGCTCGGGGTGGTATGCCCACGAAGATTGAAGCTGCCCGCCTGGTAACTGCCACCGGCATTGCCATGGTGCTTTGCAGCGGCCGCGCAGACGACGCAATTATCCGGGCGGCCCGGGCCGAACCGGTAGGGACCCTTTTCAGGCCAGCCGGCGAGAAACTGGAAGCTCGAAAGCGCTGGATGCTGAACCGGGTGAAGGACTCGAAGTGGGGAGAGATTGAAATAGACGGCGGGGCCGCTGACGCTCTGCTCAATCGCCACGTCAGCCTTTTGCCCGCCGGCGTGCGGGGCGTGCGGGGCGATTTCCACAGGGGAGACATTGTCTACATAGTGGACGAACCGGGCCGGCACTTAGCCTGCGGCATTGCCAATTACGATGCCCAGGACATCGCCCGCATTCGCGGATTCCAGTCGGACGGCATAGTCGCCATCCTGGGTTACCACTACGGGCAGGAGATAGTCCACCGCAATAACCTGGTGCTCATCTGAAGCGCTGGCCCGGCCGAAAGCCAAAGGGGCAAATTAAGGAGAAACCAATGGTAACCGTTACCGACAAGGAGTCTCTGATGGCACTGGGCAAAACGGCGCAGCGAGCGGCCAGGGAGCTATCTCGCCATGCGGAGAAAACCAAGAACCAGGCCCTCGCCAACGTTGCTGACCTTCTTGAAAGTGAGCAGAGGCCAATCCTGGAAGCAAACCGGGCGGACTATGAGGCGGCGAAAGCGGACGGGTTGGACGAGGCAATGCTGGACCGGCTATTGCTGAACCCTGACAGGCTGAAGGCCATGGCCGGTGACGTGCGGACAATCGCCTCGCTTCCTGATCCGATAGGCGAAATAATCGAGGCCAGGACCTTGCCCAACGGCCTGGAGGTGGAACGTCGGCGTGTCCCCCTGGGAGTAATTGGCAGCATTTACGAAAGCCGCCCGAACGTCACCATCGACATAGCTGCGCTGACTTTGAAGTCAGGGAATGCCTGCCTGCTGCGGGGCGGTAGGGAGAGCCTTAATTCCAACCTGGCGCTGGTTGGGCTGCTCCGGCGGGCCATCGGTGAGGCGGGTATCAACCCCGATACTGTCCAATATGTGGACAACCCGGACCGGGAACTGGTTAATGTAATGCTTCAGATGAAGGACTATATTGACCTGCTGGTGCCCAGGGGCGGGCAGGGCCTGATTAACTTCATAGCTAACAATGCTGCCATGCCGGTAGTGGCCGGCGGTGTCGGTGTCTGCCACGCTTATGTCGACCGAACCGCCGATCTGGAAAAGGCGGCCAACATTATTTTTAACGCCAAGGTGCAGCGCCCCACCGTTTGCAACGCGCTGGACACTGTCCTTCTCCACGCGGAAGTTGCGCCCAACTGCTTGCCGGACATCGCCCGAGATCTGTCCGGCGCGGGCGTGGAACTGCACTGCGACCACCGTTCTCTGAGTATTCTTGGTCCCGAACCCGGGCTGAACACCCAGCCAGCCAACGAGGAAGACTGGGGTAAGGAGTTTCTATCCCTTACGGCGGCTATCAAGATCGTAGATTCATTGGACGAAGCCCTTGAACACATTGAGACCTACGGTTCCGGCCACACCGAGGCCATTATCACCGGCGACGCCGGCGCCTCCCAACGCTTCCAGCTGGAAGTGGACGCGGCGGCGGTGATCGTAAACGCCAGCACCAGGTTCACCGACGGGGCGCAGCTGGGGTTGGGCGCAGAGGTTGGCATCAGCACCCAGAAGTTTCACGCCAGGGGCCCTTTGGGCTTGCGGGAACTCACTTCGTACAAGTGGGTGATGATCGGGGACGGGCAGGTACGGGAGTGATTTCGCCAGGCCGAGCAACAGAGCCTCACCCGATTAAGGGTTTAGGCTGAAGGGACGGAAAACCAGTTATTCGAAAAGAAATAAGGGGCAGGCTGCTGACCTGCCCCTTATCGATTTCGGGCCTTCGATTGCTTAGGTTGGGCTACAGCTTCCGTGATACTGCCTTCAGGGCGGCTTCCTTGACCTTTTCCGCCGTAAGGCCGCACTTCACCATCAGTTCTTCGGCCCTGGCCGACTCGCTGTAACCCTGCAGGGCTACCATCTCCACCGGAACCGGATGGCTGCCGCCCACCACCTGGGCCACGATGCTGCCCAGGCCGCCGTGGAAGTAGTGCTCTTCTGCCGATACTACGGCGCCGGTTTCCCGGGCAGCGGCCACAATGGCTTCCTCGTCTACGGGCTTCAGCGTGTGGACGTTGAGGACGCGGGCCTGTACGCCCTGGGCAGCCAGCATCTCCGCCGCGTCAAGGCTGACCGACACCATCACGCCTGTGGCCACAATGGTCACGTCGTCTCCGTCGCTCATCTGTTCGGCCTTGCCCAGCTCAAAGCGGTAATCGTCGTCGTGCACCACCGGGGTTGCGGCCCTGGAAAGGCGAATGTAGAAGGGCCCGTCCGAGCTGGCCGCCGTCTTCACCGCCTGCACCGTTTCCACGGTGTCCGCCGGGGAAATGACGGTAAAGCTGGGCAGGGAGCAGATGAGGGACAGGTCTTCAATGCCGTGGGCCGACATTCCGTCCTCGCCGGTGAGGATGCCGGCATGGGTGCATACCAGCTTGAAGTTCAGCCCCGCCTGGGAAACCAGCACCCGCAACTGGTCAAAGGGACGTCCCACACCGAATACGCTGAAGGTGCTGACGAAAGGTACCTTGCCGCTAGCGGCCAGTCCGGCGCCCACGCCTACCAGGTTCTGTTCAGCGGGGCCGAAGTCAAAGAACCGCTCCGGGTACTTGTCGCGCCAGAGGTGGGTAAACACGGACACATTCAGGTCGCCGCCCAGCACCACGATGTCCGGGAAGGAATCGGCCATTTCCAACAGGGTTTCGCCATAAATCTGCCTGGTCGAGGCCATTCTGCGTTGCTCCACCATTAGGCCAGTTCCTCCATTGCTTGCTGAAACTCCCCTGCGTTGGGCGCCCGGCCGTGAAAGCCGGGGTTGTTCTCCATGAAGCTGACGCCTTTGCCCTTTACCGTGTGGGCGATTATCACAGTCGGCCGGGTACGACGAGTACGGGCCTTCTCAAATGTCCCCAGCAATTCCTCCAGATCGTGACCGTCGGTTTCCATTACGCGCCACCCAAAATCCCGCCACTTGCGGTCCAGGGGGTCCAGCGTCATCACGTCGTCGGTAAACCTGTCGTTCTGGATGCGGTTCCGGTCCACGATGGCAACCAGATTGGTGGCCTTATGGTGGGCGGCGGACATGGCCGCTTCCCAGACTTCGCCCTCGTCGCATTCGCCGTCGCCCAGCAGCGCATAGACCATATAGTCCTTGTTGTCCAGGCGGGCGGCCAGAGCACAGCCGAGGGCAAAGGACAATCCCATGCCCAGGGAGCCGGAGTTCATCTCCACCCCCGGGGTCATCGGGTGGGCGTGCCCCTGGATGCGGCTGTTCAACTGGCGGAAGGTAGCCAGTTCCTCCCGTGGAAAATACCCCGCACGGGACAGGACCGCGTAAAAGCCCGGAGAGGCATGGCCCTTGCTGAGTATGAACCGGTCTCGATCGGGCCAGCCGGGATTGCTGGCGTCGTAACGCATTACCCGGAAATAGAGGGCAATCAGGATTTCCAGTTCAGAAAGAGAACCGCCGGGGTGCCCACTTCCGGCGGTGTAGATAGTCTGAATTATGTCCCGCCGCAGTTCCTTGGCCAATGCCTGCAATTCGGGAACGTTGTAGGTGTGCCCCGACCCAGGGGCGCTGCCGCCATTCATAACGTTACTGTTGTTCTCCCGTTTAATTTCGAATTGGACAGTGCCCCATATCGGGCCCGCCCAATCAATGGATAGCCGCCCAAAATTATAAGTGCCCTGTTTGAGGGTGTCTAGGCGAACAGGTTAGTGTATAGTGAATCGGGAGTTCATGTCATCCGATCTACCGAGTCGTGTGGGGCTACTGTCCTGCAACTACGCAACCGTCCTGGAGCGAAATGATAATCGACTTCCACTGCCATATTCTGCCGCCTTCTTTCCCTCGCCGGCACGTTGAATTGACCAAGCTGGACGCCACCTACGCCGCCTTGTTTCCCCAGGCCGGCGGCAAGGCGGCCACCGCAGAATCATTGCTTGAGGCAATGGATGATGCGGGAGTGGCGGTTTCGGTGGTTATGGGGTTTGGGTGGGAAAGCGAGGAAGTGGCGCGGGAGACTAACGATTACCTGATCCAGGCAGTTAACCAATACCCGGGGCGACTGGTTGGCTTCTGTTCGGTTAATCCGGTGTGGGGAAAAGACCGGGTGCGAGCGGAAATCGAACGTTGCGCAGCCGCGGGTCTCAAAGGGATTGGCGAGCTTCACCCCGACTGCCAGGGTTTTGACATTACGGATTGCGCAGAAATGGCTCCCATGATGGAAATGGCCCAGGACCTGGACTTGCCAGTCCTGATTCATACCTCGGAGCCGGTGGGACATCAGTATCCCGGCAAGGGGAAGACGACCCCGGACCGGGTGTATAGCCTGATTGGCAGCTTTCCCGACAACACCATTGTCTGCGCCCATTGGGGCGGCGGTCTGCCCTTCTACGGCCTGATGCCGGAGGTGCCGGCAGAATTGGCCAATGTCTACTTTGATACGGCGGTGTCTCCATTCCTCTACAAGCAAGATATCTTTGACGTTGTATCGAGAATTATCGGGTCGGACAAGATTCTATTCGCGACCGACTTTCCCCTGATTAAACATGGGAGGCTGATCAGGCAGGTAGAACAGTCCTGCCTGAGTTCGAAAGCCAAGGCGGCCATCCTGGGAGGCAACGCTGCGAAGTTGCTGGGGCTGGAAGAGAGCACGAATTTCATACCTACCCTCGAAAAGTGACAGAAAGGGGTGCTTTGGAAGACTCGCAAGAGGCAAACTTAGAGACTCTGACCGACTTTCTGCAGCCGGGGCTGGACATTGTCTTTGTCGGCCTGAACCCTTCCACCTACTCGGTACGGGTAGGTCACTATTTTGCCAACCCGCGCAACCGTTTCTGGGCGGCCCTGAACCTTTCCGGCCTGGTGGGAGAGGAACTGGGTCCGGAGAGGGACCACGAGCTTGCCAAGTACGGAATTGGGTTTACCGACGTTGTAAAGCGGCCCACTCCCCAGGCCTCAGGACTCAGGGCCGGAGACTACCGCCAGTGGGCGCCTGTGCTGAGGGAGAAGCTCGAGCATTTCCGACCACGTATTGCCTGCTTTCATGGCATGACTGGATACAAGGCCTACCTGAAGTACGGTGAGGGTGTTGACGAGCGGCCGGACCTGGGCCCCCAGGAGAGGACCATCGGCGACGCCCGCGTGTTCGTAATTCCGAACCCCAGCCCGGCAAATGCCCAGTACTCGCTGGACGACCTGGTTGGCTGGTACCGGAGACTGGCCGAATTCAGGTCGGAGTTGACCGGATGACCAGCAGATCCCCGACTGTTCGCGTGTTTGTTGCGCTGGATTTGCCGGCGCAGGCCAAGGAGATTCTTCGGCATACGGTTGAAGAGTTGGTTGACGTGCTTTCCTCCGGCATCCGCTGGGTTGACCCTTCAGGGATTCATCTCACCCTAAAGTTCCTGGGCGACGTGGATACCGGGCAGGTAGATGACCTGCTGTCAGCCATGGAATGGGCTGCCAGCGCGTTTGAGGGCTCCACGCTACCGCTGAGCCTGTCGGGCCTGGGCGTTTTCCCCAACGCCAGGGAGCCGCGCGTACTGTGGGCCGGCGTGGAGGGCGATTTGGAGGCGCTGGGACGACTGCAAACGCTGGTGGACCAGGAGCTGTCCGAATTGGGCTTTGCCAGGGAGCGCCGCCCTTTCCGTCCCCATCTCACATTGGCGCGAGTCCGCGACCAGGTCAGCCAGCTAGAACGGAGAAGAATTGGCGAAGCAGTGGGCTTGGCCCGCCTTGCCGGCAAGCATGACTGGGAGGCACAAGAAATTCACCTTATCCGCAGCACCCTGACCCCTAATGGGGCCATTTACGACTCCATAGGGGTTAAACCGCTGGCGGCAGAGGAGTAGGAGTTGGATGACGACCGAGACGATCATTATTCACCCAAGGCCTCCGTTCGATTTTGAGTCCACTGCCGAAAACCAGCCTTACTTTCGGAAAGGACAAGATCCCTCCACGTTCCTTTACCAGCGTCTGCTGGACCTGGAGGGCAAGCTGGTTCTGGCTTCCGCCAAGTTCAACGGGCAAGTTGACGAACCGGCGCTTGAAGTGGCCCTGAAGAGCGATGACCTTAACGAGGGCGACGTGGCCCTGGCCAGGTCCCAAGTTGAACGTTTGCTGGGCACTGAGCAGGACCTGGGACCCTTCTACGAGTTTGCGGATGGCGACCCAGTGATGGCGAACCTGGTTAGGGCCTTCTATGGCATGCACCAGACCCTGTCCCTGTCGGTCTTTGAGACCATTGGGCAGGCGATTCTGGGCCAGCAATTGTCGGCTAGCGTTGCGCGGGTGATTCGTGGGTTGCTGGTGGAGACCTACGGACCCAGGCTGGAGCTGGATGGGGAGACTCACTACGCCTTTCCCCGGCCCGAAGCCATCGCCGCCGCCTCGGTTGAGGAACTTCGGGGCCTGAAGCTGAGCCAGCGCAAGGCCGAGTACCTGCACGGTCTGGCTTTGGCGGAACTGGCGGTACCGGGCGGCCTCGACCACGTCCAAAAGCTGGATGACGAAGAAGTCATCAGGGAAGTAACCGCGCTGCGGGGTGTGGGAATGTGGTCGGCCCAGTGGGTGCTGTCCCGGGCCCTGGGCAGGCCCGACGCCTTCCCGGTTGGAGACCTGGCCCTGAAAAGGATCGTTTCCCAGCTGTACTTCGGCGGAGAGACTATGACGGATGCGGAGCTGGGCGAGTATTCCTGCCGATGGTCGCCTCACCGCTCCCTGGCTACTTCCTACTTGTTTGCCGCGTTGAGGACGGGGCGAGGGCAGGACGTAACCGCATCTGGTCAACGGGTCCATACCCCGGGCTAAAGGGTTGCTTTAGTCCGGCGGCCTTTAAGGGCCGGCAATACTTCCAGTTGGACTATCTTCCCGCCGGACTACCGAAACATTCGCATCAGGCTCTTGGGATCCCGGGTGCGGGAGAATTGTCGCATAAGCTTCTGAGTCTGCTTGAACTGGTTCATCAGTCGGTTGATGTCTGCGGGCGTCGTGCCGCTGCCCCGGGCGATGCGCCGGCGGCGACTGCCGTTAAGGATCTCCGGCCGGCGCCGCTCTTCGACCGTCATGGACTGGATTATCGCTTCGACCCGCTTGATCTGGTCGTCGTCGAAGTCGGTGGGCATCTTCCTGGTCATATTGTTCATGCCCGGAATCATTTCCATTATCTGGCTTAGAGAGCCCATTTTCTTGACGCTCTGAATCTGCTGGAGGAAATCATCCAGGTCGAAGGTGGCCTGGCGGAACTTTCGCTCCAGTTCCTTGGCCTGCTTTTCGTCCACCGCTTCCTGGGCTTTCTCGATCAGTGTCAAGACATCGCCCATGGCCAGGATCCGGGACGCCAGCCGGTCGGGATAGAACTGCTCCAGGCCGTCGGAGCGCTCGCCTACACCCATAAACTTGATGGGAACGCCGGTAACTCGGGTAACGGACAGGGCCGCGCCGCCTCGGGCATCGCCGTCCATCTTGGTCATCACCAGGCCGGTCAGATTGATGCGCTGGTGAAACTCCTGGGCGGCGTTGACGGCGTCCTGACCGGTCATGGCGTCAACCACCAGCAGGGTCTCGTGAGGCTGAGCTACAGCCCGGGCATCTTCCAGTTCCTCCATCAACTCTTCGTCGATGTGCAGGCGGCCGCCAGTGTCAACGATAGCCCAGGTCAATCCCTGCTGCCGGGCCCGCTCCACTCCATTTCTGACCACCTGGGGCACGGTGGATTCTTTAGGATCTTCGGAATAGACGGGCACGTCCAGTTGACGGCCCAGGGTTTCCAACTGGGATATGGCTGCCGGGCGGCGCAGATCGGCGGCGACCAATAGCGAGGTGTGTCCCTGACGGCGAAGCTGCAAGGCCAGCTTGGCAGCGGTGGTGGTCTTGCCGGAACCCTGCAGTCCCACCAGCATAAGCACCGAAGGAAGCTGGCTGGAAGGGGTCAGGCGGTGGTCTCCGCCGCTCAGCATTTCCGTCAGTTCCTCGTGGACTACCTTGACCACCTGCTGGCCGGGAGTGAGACTTTCCAGGACGTCGGCGCCCATAGACCGTTCCTTGACCCTGGCCACAAAGTCCCGGGCCACTCGGAAGTTGACGTCGGCTTCAAGCAGCGAACGACGCACCTGTCCCAGCGCATCGTCAATATCCTTTTCGGTCAGGCGGCCCTTGCTGGCAAGGCGATTAAATATTCCGGTGAGTTTGTCGGTCAGGCTCTCAAACATCCCAAGCTCCTGGGCCAGGTGCGCCCTTCGTCAACCTTTCACTGGTAAAGGGAGTGGCGCGGCAATATATCCATCACGGAATCAGCCCTTTCATCATACCAAACCCCTTCGCAGGTTGACAGCGTTGACCATTCATTATGACAACCCCGCCTGTGCTAGAATTTTACTGCCTCCCACAAACTTGCAGACAAAGGTGCCAGCGTCCGTTGATTCCCGTAAAGCTCAACCTGAGAAATTTCCTTTCCTACCGGGAGAATGTGCCGACCCTGGATTTCACCGG
Source organism: Dehalococcoidia bacterium (assembly GCA_034428635.1). Taxonomy (GTDB): domain Bacteria; phylum Chloroflexota; class Dehalococcoidia; order Lucifugimonadales; family UBA3495; genus Bin22. Next base: position 23,118 of record DAOUHR010000092.1, on the reverse strand, counting down.
CCTGCATGTTGCTTGCCTGTGTGGGGACAACGGGCACGGCAAGTCGGCTTTGCTGGACGCCATTACCTGGTGCCTGTGGGGACACGCCCGCGGCCAGGTACAGGACGACCTGGTATCGTACGGCGCTGAGGAGGCCAGGGTTGACCTGGAATTTCTGGTCCGTGACGGGCGCTTCAAGGTGGTCCGGAGCCGGCGTCGAGGTGGCGGACGCCGCCGGCAAGGTGCTTCGGACTTGCAGTTGGTGTCGCTTGCCAGAGATGGGGAGGGAGCACAGGTTGTTTCAGGCAACTCTATCCGGGAAACCCAGGCTCGGGTTGAGCAACTGGTGGGGATGGACTACGAGACATTCATCAATTCTTCCTTCCTGTTGCAGGGACGGGCCGATGAATTCACCAGCAAGTCGCCAGCGGAACGGAAAGCCGTATTGTCTTCCATTCTGGGACTGGAGGCCTACGACAGGTTCCAGGTCAGGGCCCGCGAAAAGGTTGCGGAGAAGCGTAGCGAATCGGACCGGCTGACCGGACGGGTCAGGCAAATCCAGTCTGAAAGGGAAGCCTTGGGCGATCCTGGCGAAGAGTTATTGACCGCCAACGAGCAGGTGGAGGAAGTTTCGAAGCAGCTTGCCCTGTTACGGAAAGATGCCGGTGAGATGCAAGCAAGAGTGGCCGGATTCAGCGCCATTCTCGCCGCGCTGGCTGAGCAGAAATCCCGCCATGCGGATCTGAGCGCAGAGACTACCAGGCTCCGGGAATACATCGAAACGACTGCAGTACGCCTAAGGGAATGCAAGGCAGTAATCGCCAGGGCCGGAGAGATTGAAGCTGGAGCGTCGAGGCTGGCGGCGGCCCAGGACTGCTTTGCTCGGCTGGAAGGAGCTAGGCAGTCTCACGACACCCTCAGGCAAGAGCATAACGAACTGACCAGGGTTATTGAAGTCGAACGGACTCGACTGGAGGCGGAAATCCGCCAGGTGCGGCGGCGGATTAACGAGGATCTGGCGCCACTGGCCGAGTCAGAAACCGCCCTGGAAGAATCGCTTAGGGAAAGCCGGTTCAATCTGGCAGGTCTCTCGGATATGGCAACTCAGCTTGTAGCGAAGAGACAGGAGGTACAATTGTTGGCCGGGGGCATCGGTGAGGCCCAATCGCTGGCAACCCGGTACCAGTCGGAGGGCGAGCAGATCAGGGAGAAACTGCGCTTCCTGGGGCAGGCCGACCCGCACGGTGTGGTTTGTCCCCTTTGCCAGTCGCCACTAAGCGAGGACGGTTGCCTGCGCCTGGCCCAAACTTATGAGACCGAAATCGAAGAGAAGCGAGACCTGTATCGGGCCAACCGGAACAACCTGCAAAGCTTGGAAGCCCAGAAGTTAGAACTGGAAGAAGACCTGGCAAAACGCGAGCGAGAACACAACGCAAAAGCCAACCATCTCCAGGCAGAAATCGGACGTACAGAGTCGCAGATAGAAGCGGCGAGGGCCGCGGCACAAGAGGTGACCGAAGCCCAGGCCAGGCTTGATGGACTGGCCGCTGCTCTGAGGAACCACGCCTATGCCCGGGATAGCCAGGTCAGGCTCGGGGACGTGGAAAAAGAACTGGAGGCGCTGGGTTACGATGACAACGCTTACAGCCAGGCGTTGCAACAGATACGGAAGCTGGAACCCTTCAACCAGTTGAAGGACCGGCTGGAGGCGGCCAGGGCCCAGTTGCCGGTCGAGGAGCAGGCCCAGGCGCAAAACCTGGAGCGGGCGGCAAGGTTGGCGGTGGAGTTTGAGGCCCTGGAGCGGCAGGTTGTGGAGGCAGAGGAGTCGGTGGCGCAAATGCCGGCCGCAGAGGCCAGGCTGGAACAGCTGGTGAAGGAAACCGGCGCCCTGGAGGAGGATCTGCAGGGCGCGCTGGCCAGGAAGGCGTTGCTGGAAGACCGGGTGCAGAGGTCGGCCAACCTGGAGAAGGAACTGGCGCAAAGCAGAGAGGCCCTGGACCAGGCACAAGAAGACCAGGGCGTCTACCAGGAACTGGTGGGCGCTTTCGGGCGGCAGGGAATCCAGGCAATGCTCATCGAGACGGTGGTCCCTCGGCTGGAGGAGGAGGCCAACGGGTTGCTGGGTCGAATGACCGACAACAGGATGCATGTAAAGCTGGAAACCCAGCGGCAGCGCCGGTCCGGGTCGGGCGATCCCATCGAGACGCTGGAGATCAACGTCAGCGACGAACTGGGCGCTCGCAGCTACGAGATGTACAGTGGGGGTGAGGCCTTCCGGGTGAACCTGGCGCTGCGTATCGCCCTGTCCCGGGTGCTGTCCCAGCGTACCGGCGCTCCTTTGCCAACCCTGTTCATTGACGAGGGGTTCGGCTCACAGGACGCTTCCGGGCGGGAACGCATCCTGGATTGCATCAGCGCTATTGAGGATGACTTTGACAAGATCATAGTCATTACCCATCTGGACGACATGAAGGATATGTTCCCGGTGCGTATCGAGGTGCAGAAGGATGAGAACGGCTCGACCTTCTGGCTGAGTTAGGCTGATTGCTGGCGAGAGCGGGACAATACTGCGATTCCTTTGGGCGGTCTCGTGATGGAGACAAAGCAGCCACGAGGACTGCCCCTGCGCAGTTCCGGGTATCGCTGGACTGATTCGAACCCTAGTTAAGGAGACGCTATGCTGGACGAAAACTTGAAGAGCTTCGTGGCCGAGAACCGGAGGGGAGTGCTGACCACCTTCCGGCGGGACGGTTCGGCGCAGATGAGCATCATTACGTGCGGGCCGCTGCAGGACGGGGTGGCGTTCAGCACCACCGAGGACCGGGCCAAGCTGCCGAACCTGCGGCGCAACCCGCGCTGCTCGCTGATGGTGGCGCGGGAGAACTGGTCGGGTTACATCGTTCTGCAGGGTACCGCAAGACTGCTGTCGGCCGACAACACCGACGCCGACGAACTGCGGATGGCGCTGCGGGACGTGTTCCGCACGGCGGCTGCGACTGAGCACCCGAACTGGGACGAATACGACCAGGCTATGGTAGAGCAGAAGCGGTCGGCCATAATCGTGGTGGCGGAGCACATCTACGGCGGAAACGTCTCGTAGGCGCGCCTGCCTGGGTGGTTCTACCGGGTATGCAGGGAGGCCAGCAGCTTTTCCGAGGCTGCGGCGATTTCCGCTACGGCCTGGTCGAAGGCCTCCCGGTTGGCGCGGGACGGGGCCCGGTAGCCGCTGATCTTGCGGACAAACTGCAGGGCAGCGGCGTTGATTTCCTCTTCGGTTGCCGGCGGTTCCTGGGCGCGTAGGGTCTTGATGCTGCGGCACATTTTCGCGTGACTCCACTTTGGCGGGCTGGGGTTCGGGCTGGCTCTATGACGGCCAGGTCCATTCGAAGGCTGAGTAGTGGCCGTTCTTGCCCGAATTGTCCCAGGTCATGCCGTGGTCGGTGTAGGTGCTATTGGTGCCTTTCGCGATGGCAAGGGAAGAACTTACCGGGTGGCCGGTATTCTCCAGGGTCATAGCCTCGGCCCTTCGTCCCACAACCAGGCCATTCACGGTGAAGTCGATAATGCCGGGGATGTTCACGCTGCGGCTGTGGCCTTCGCTCCGGAACTCTATCTGGCAGTACTGGATGCCCAGGTAATTGGAAGTCAGGCGCATCCAGCGTTCCGAGGGGCCGCCGATGTCGCCGGACAGGATGCGGGTCAGGGCGGCGCGTTGGAACTGGTCGGCCCGCTCATCGATGTAGTTGGCGAGGGTCCAGTCGCCGTCGCCCATGATGCCGGGAGTGTAGGCGACCACCACAAAGTTCAGGTCGTCCAGGGCAACACCCTGGTACTCGCCCTCCTGGATGTGGAAGGCAAAGGCAACGTCGCAGTGACCCTCGGTGGGAACGGCGGGGCCGCCGCCCACGATGCAGGGACAGAGGATTTCGCAGTTGCAGTTCTCGAAGTAGTCGCCCCTGAGGCTCCACCGTTCTTCCGTAGTCAAGACATTCACCTCGCTGCCGGGTCGTCGCTGAAAAGAGTCACCCCTGCTGCCGTTGGGTAGCAGGGGTGATTGCTGCGTTGCCTAAGGTGTGCTATTTGCTGCCGAAGGGCTGGATGAGTACCCGGAGGGTGCCATCGTCGTCCTTGCGCTGGGTCAGGAGCTTGTGGCCAGCCTGCTCTGCCCAGTAAATGACATCATAGATGTTCAGGGCGTCGTGCAGGATGGCTTCGACGAAGGAACCACGGTCGTCGTCCATCTGGCGGCTGAGGGCCGCGATGACGCCGGCGCAATTCTTGCCGCGTCCATCGATGATGGCCCACCCTCCGTGGTGGCCGTTGCCGTTACCGTTGCCATTGCCGCTTACGGGCTGGCGGCGGACGTCAATCTGGCCGGACTTGCGCAGGTCCAACTGTTCCTTGAAGTGGGCAACTGCTTCCCAGGCCACGGCCCGGTCGCGCTCGCCGCTGGAACAAACAGCGCCGCGGACTCCTACGATGTCAGGGTTGACGCGGGCAAGTTCGTCCAGGTTGTCGAGCTTGAGGTGGCCGGAAAGGGCAGTGCTGAGGCCGGCCTGCTTGGCTTCCATCACCATCTCGCGCAGTCGGGCTTCGGGGATGAAGTCGAACAGATTGCGGCCGTCCTTGGTCAGGGTGTCAATCAGGAAGCCGTCACACTGGCCCTCGATGGCGAGCTTGACCATCAGGTCCGGGTCAAGGCCGCCCTTGAAGAGGTGATTATCGGCGAAGAGGGAGCCGATGAGCTTGGTGTCGTAGCCCCGCAGCGCCTCGCGGGCTCCCCGCAGTATTTCTGCAGCGTCCTCATAATCTGCCTCGCAGAAGCCGACCTTGACTGATGTGGCGTCCAGCATGCCGGCGGCCTTGACGGCCATGGCGACGGTGCCGGCCTGGTTGGGGACCACGCCCAGGGTAACGCTGACGTGCTTGTGGGCGGGGATGCGCCGGCGGACTTCCTGCACCAGGTTGGGGTGGCCGGAACCCACCAGGGCTTCCTGCAGGTTCTTGACGTCGATGATGTCGGCGCCGCCCCGGTCGGCCTCCAGCGCCTCAGGCATGTCCTGTACGCTGACGAGGAGCATCATGCCGGAACCTTCGGCGCCGCTGCCAATACTCTCATTCAACCAGGGGGCGTGAGTCCTGGCCTGGGCGGGCGCCTTGGCGGTCTGGGGGCGGGGAATCAGGGGCATCAACTCACGCTTCAATTCGGCCTTCTGTTCCTCGGTCAGCGGCATCAACGGGGGACGGACGTGGCCGCCGGCCATGCCCATGAGTTCGCCCCAGTACTTGCACATGGGGGCGGGCAGGACGCCGCCGGACTTTTGAACGGTGCCGCCCCACCACTTGTCGGACAGGGCCTTGAGGTCCTTAAGGTGCTTGGCGTAAAAGTCCAGGTCCAAGTCGCCCTTGCTGGCGCGGTTGATGAACTGGACGTAGTTGTTGCATTCGGGGGTGTCGAAGCGCCAGTCGGAGGTATTGGCAAACATCACCTGCTGGTGGAAGCCAAGCTCCTTGGCCTTGGGGTAAATCCACTCGTCGGGAGTGCTGATGATAGCCTGCTTGCCGACGAGGAGGTGAGTCTCGATGGAAGTCTGCTGGTTGAAACTAGCTTCCTTGACGCCAACCACGTTGGGGATCTGGCAGAGCCGCTTCAGACCCTGGGGACTCATCAACATGCCAAACTGGGGGGAGTTGTAGAACATGATGGCCAGATTGGTATGGTCGGCCAGGGACTTGACGTAGTCGTAGACGACGTCTTCGGTCTTGGCAACCATGTAAGGGGGGGCCACTACCAACAGGTCGAAACCATCGGACTCGGCGCGGTCGGCCAAGGCCAGCATGTCCTTGACCGAGGTGTGGGTAACGTGGGCGGCGATGCCCCAGCGACCGGCGGCCTCTTCGGCCACCACGTCCATAACCCGGGTGCGCTCGTCAAAGGTCAGGCTCCAGAATTCGCCCATACCCCAGGTGCAGCCACCACCCCGGGTGCCCAGGCTCTGGATGTAGCGCATGTTTCGTCGGAGGCCTTCCTCGTCGATGCGGTTGTCAGGGGTAAAGGGAGTCATAATGGTGGTCCACTGGTCCTTAAGGAACCCCCACGCCCACTCCTGAGCCTCATGTTTTCTATAGTCAGCCATTGAAAATCACCTTCCGAGTTTGGTTTGCGGGCGGTGGGCCCGAAACCGATTTAAGCCTGTAAAGGCCTCCAAATTGTGACTCCGGTCTTGCCGGATTCGGCAAACAAAAGTGCGGCAGATACCACAGGCTGCCAAACAGGACAATTGTATTCAAGGTGACGAAAAGCGTCAACTGCACCACGGGCCATTGGGTGATCTTGATTGGAGGGGTTGTCCCCCACCCCCGGCCCCCTTCCTGAAAGCGGGGATAGCAATCTGTCTTCAAAGGTCCCCGAAGGCAGAATTTTTTGATTAGCGTCCCATTTTGTCCCATTTTGTCCCATTTGCCCTTAACCCGGCCCTCCTCCCAGTGGCGATGGGGATTTAGCCGGTCGTGTTGACCTGGCCTGGGACAGGGCAGCCACACGGGTCTGTCCCAGGGTGAGGCAGTTTGTGCCAGCTTTCATGCTGCACGGTCAGTCCTCTTAATGGTGGAGATGGGTCACGCAGGACGGCAAGGGGGGCTGACAGCAGGGTCTTTCGATTTTCCAAGATGTCCCTTCCCCCTTGATGGGGGAAGGTTAGGATGGGGGTGAAAGTGCAAGGCAACGAGTCATCTGGCCGAAGAACGTCCCCCTCACCCTAACCCTCTCGCGCCAGGGGAGAGGGAAAATCGAAAGACCCTGGGGCTGACAGGGAGAAGGGTAGTCGCAAGAGTAATTGACGCGCTAACCGGCGGCAGGCTGGCAGGTTGGGCAGAAAAAGGTGCCCCTGGCCCTTACCCGCATTGAGGCAATGGGGGCGGCGCAGCGGGGGCAAGGTTCACCTTCCTTCCGGGGAATGGCCCAGGTGTGTAGGGCGGAAGGCGGATCCGGCCAATGTTCGTCCCGGGCCCGGTCGTAGATGCCGAGGGCAGTGGTGAGGCAGGCGACGATGCAATCATTCAGCGTTTCCAGTTCCGCCGAGGTGAGGCTGCCCGCCTGACGAGCAGGGTTGATTCCGGCGTGGAAAAGAGACTCGTCCACGTACAGATTGCCCAGGCCGGCGACTACCGATTGCTCAAGCAGCAGCGCCTTGACTGGAGCGTTCCGGTCGCGGAATTTTGAGGCCAGGTGGTTGGCGGTAAGGTCACCGGAAAGGGGTTCGGGACCCAGGGAAGGCAGGGCGGATTGAAGGTCGGAGGTCAGCCACAGATGGCCGAACTTGCGGGGGTCGCGGAACCACAGGGCCCGACCGTCGTCCAGGGTGAAGGTGTGCCGGACCATGGGGTCGATTTCCCTGGAGGCGGGCTGGACACTGAGGCCTCCGGTCATGCCGAGATGGATTATGAAGGTATCGCCCGAATCCAGGGGAAGAAGGAGGTACTTGCCACGGCGGTTAACTTCAAGCACTCGCTTTGAGTGCAGGCCAAGGACGAAGTCTTCCAGAGAAGGCAGTTTTACGGTGGGCGCCCAGCCCACCTGGGGCCGGGTGATGGAACGGCCCGGCAACTCCGCGCGAAGCAGAACTTGCCGGGCATTTTCGACTTCGGGTAGTTCGGGCATGGGCTTGTTCGGCAGACCCTGGCTTGGATCTTAGGAGGCAGAAAGAGGGCCGCCGGCTAGAGGCGCTTCACGGCCAGGGTAACTTCCATTCCCTCCACTTTCTGTGTCTCGCTGCCTTCGGCGTCATCCAGAGTTCCGGCGACCAACTGTTCGCTGAGGGTTTCCTGGCTGATGTAGTCGGCATGGCTCTGCATCACCCGGGCCAGTTCCTCAGGGCCCTGATAGTAGGTGACTATTCGGTCGGTGAGGTCGAACTGGGCATTACGGCGCAGGCCCTGGATGCGGTGAGCGATTTCGCGGGCCATGCCCTCGTCGGCCAGTTCCGGCGTAACCCTGGTGTCCAGAGCCACCAGGCAGCCGGGCTCGATGGCAACCCAGTAATCGTCCACCTGCTGCAGGCCGTGGCCGGTAAATTCTCCGTTTGCCTGGGACTGGGTGGCCGTCCTGACTTGGTCGTAGTAGTCCTGTGCCTCGTCCTCAAAGTTATCAAGAACGGTAAGCTGCTTAATGTTGAGTTCTTCAATGATCTGCGACTGTACCTGTTGAAGGTGGCCGGCATTGCCCCAGACCTTGACTTCGGCCAGGGGCTGGCGGACCTTGACGCCGGCCCGTGAGCGGGCGGCGCGGCCCATGCTGGACACCTGCATGGCCAGGCGGGTGGCCGCCATAAGTTCCCGGTCGATGAGAGACTGGTCGGCAACAGGGTAGGAATCAAGGTGAACGCTGTCTGGCGCGGAAGAGTCCACGGCGCAGACCAGTTTCTGGTAGATTTCCTCGGCCATGAAGGGAGCCAGCGGCGCCATGAGGCGGGATACGGTTACCAGGCAACGGTGCAGGGTGGCGTAGGCCGAAAGCTTGTCGCCGTCGTTTTCGCTCTTCCAGAAGCGGCGACGGCTGCGGCGGACGTACCAATTGGAAAGCTGGTCGATGAATTCCTGGAGCCGGCGGCCGGAGTCTGTGGGATTGTAGGCCTCCATGTAGCCGTCCACCTGTTCCACGAGGACGTTCAGTTCAGACAGAATCCAGCGGTCCAGTTCGTTTTCCGGCTTCCAGTCCGCCGGAACCTGGTCGGGGTGGAAATTGTCGATACTGGCGTAATTGGTAAAAAAGGAGTAGACGTTCCACAGGGTGAGGAGCACCCGGCGCAGGGTCTCATTGACCAGCTTGTCCGAGAAACGGCGGGGTTCGCCGGGATGGGACGCGGTGAACAGGTACCAGCGCAGGGCGTCGGCGCCGTGGGCGTCCAGCACCGTGGCGGGCTGAACCACGTTGCCCACATGCTTGCTCATCTTCTGGCCCCGGCTGTCCAGAATCAGGCCAAGGCAGATAACATTCTTGTAAGAAGGCTCACCCTTAAGGAGAGTGCCCAGGGCGTGAAGGCTGTAGAACCAGCCGCGGGTCTGGTCAACCGCCTCGCAGATATAGTCGGCGGGGTAGCGGCCATCGTCGGTAATGGCTGAGTTGTCGAAGGGGTAGTGCCACTGGGCGAAGGGCATGGCGCCCGAGTCGAACCAGGCATCCATTACCTCGGGGATGCGCCGCATCTCACCGCCGCATTCTGCCCGGGAGCAGGCGAGGACTACGTCATCGACGTAGGGGCGGTGCAGGTCGAGGTCGTCCAAACCGGCGGCGCTACCGTTGCACAGTTCCTTCAGTTCTTTCACGCTGCCGACGCAGATGCGGTTGTCGCATTTCTGGCACTGCCAGATGGGGATTGGAGTGCCCCAGTACCGTTCACGGGAGATGGCCCAGTCGACGTTGTTGCGGAGCCATTCGCCGAACCGGCCTTCGCGGATGTAGTCAGGGTACCAGTTGATGGCGCTGTTGCCGTCCACAAGGCGGTCCTTGTGGGCCGTGGTGCGGATGTACCAGGACGACTTGGCGTAATAGAGGAGAGGGGTGTCGCAGCGCCAGCAGAAGGGGTAGGTGTGGCGGTAAGTGTCGCGGCGGTAAAGCAGACCACGGCCGGCCAGGTCCTGCATGATGTCTTCGTCGGCTTCCTTAACGAATTTGCCGGCGAAGGGGTAGTTGCCGGTTAGCAGGCCTTGCAGGTTGACGGGCTGGACGAAAGCCAGTTCCATTTCGCGGCCCAGACCCAAGTCTTCGTCGCCGAAGGCCGGGGCGATGTGGACGATGCCGGTGCCGTCTTCCATGGAAACGAAGTCGCCGGCTACGACCCGGGGTTCAAAGTCCTGGGTCGATTCCAGGTCAGTGACGGTGGAACCGGCGGGGCCGGCGCGTTGGACAAATTTGCGGATTTCAGTTCCGTACTCCAGGGGGGAATAGAGGGGCTGATAGCGGGAACCAACCAGTTCGGCGCCCTTAACCTCTCCCGCCACCGTATGTTCGCCCGGGATGTTGGCGCCCAGGAGTTCCGACGCAAGGATGAGTCGTTCCCGTTGCCCGTCGGCCTCCAATTCCACCACGGAGTATCGGGCGTCGGCATCGACGGCGAGGGCGGTGTTGCCGGGAAGGGTCCAGGGCGTGGTGGTCCATGCCAGCAAATAAGTGGGGACTTCGTCATTGATTTGCAGGCCATCGGCGGGCTGGGTCAGGCGGAATTTGACGAAGACGGACGGGTCGGGAGTGTTTTCCTGGTAGCCGAGGGCCACCTCGTGGGAACTGAGGCTGGTCTCGCAACGGGGGCAGTGGGGCGTGCCCCGCAGGCCCTCGTAAAGCAGGCCGTCGTCCCAAAGCTGCTTGAGAATCCACCAACCTGTCTCGATGAAATCGTTGTGCAGGGTGACGTAGGGATCGTCCATATCAACCCAGAAGCCGATACGGTCGGTAAGGGCCTCCCATTCCTTAACGTAGCGGAAGACGCTTTCTCTGCATCGCTGGTTGAATTTCTCGATGCCGTATTCTTCGATTTCGCGCTTGGAACTGAGGCCCAGTTCTTTTTCGATTTCCAGCTCCACGGGAAGGCCGTGGGTGTCCCAGCCGCCTTTTCGCAGGCAGCGGAAACCCTTCATGGTGCGGTAGCGGCAAATGACGTCCTTGAACACGCGGGCGAGCACGTGGTGGATGCCAGGGCTGCCGTTGGCAGTAGGCGGTCCCTCGTAGAGCATGAAGAGGGGGGCATCGGGCCGTTCCGTTTCGGTGCGGCGGAAGACGTCGTTTTCTTTCCAGTATTGCAGAATCCGGGCATCAAGCTCCGGCATGCTGACGCGGCTGGGTACGGGAGTAAACATGTCTGAACAACCTCAGGGGAGGAACTTATTTGAGAGGGTATTATAACGCAATGGAGCTACTTGTCAGGCCAGGAACCGCCTGGCCGGGACCAGGCTGCTCACGTTTTTGGAGCCAATGCGGAATGCTTGGTAGTAGAGACCCAGTTGTTGGGCTCCAGTGCTGCCACTTGACGATCCTATCATTCCGTCCAGAACTGGTAGAAGTGGTGGACGGGGCCGTGGCCATGTCCCAGGGGGTAAGAATTACGGATGGCTTCGGTGACGTATGCCTTGGCCTGGGCAACGGCGTTCAGGACCGACTTGCCCTGGGCCAGGCCTGCGGCGGCGGCGGAAGCAAAGGTGCAGCCGGTGCCGTGGGTGTTGACGGTGTCGAATCTCTCCGAAGTAAACTCGGTAAACTCCCTGCCGTCAAACAGCAGGTCGGTGGCGGGGCCGCTGAGGTGGCCGCCCTTCACCACCACGGCGCTGGCTCCCATCGCGACGATTCGCCTGGCGGCTTCGCGCACGTCCTCGCCTGTTTCGATTTTCAGCCCCGTAAGGGTCTCGGCTTCAGGGACATTGGGTGTGATGAGGGCAGCCAGGGGCACCAGGCGTGTCTTCAGGGAGTCAACAGCTTCCTGTCGAAGCAAAGGGTCTCCGCTCTTGGCGACCATCACCGGGTCTACGACCAGGTTAACAATTTCGTGCCGGCGAAGTTCCTGCGCCACAGTCTCCACGATGGCCGAACTGGAGAGCATGCCCGTCTTGACCGCGTCGACGCCGATGTCGGTGACGACCGCTTCAATCTGGGCCGCGATGATCTCAGTGGGCAATTCGTGCACTGCGGTTACGGCGACAGTGTTCTGGGCGGTGATGGCGGTTAAAGTCGATGCGCCATAAACGCCGAGGGCGGAAAAAGTCTTCAGGTCGGCCTGAATCCCGGCGCCGCCGCCAGAGTCGGAGCCGGCGATAGTCATTGCTATGGGCGCCCTTCGGTTGATTGTCATCTGTGCCTACCGGACCTCCGCTGGTTTACCACAATACCGGATTAATGGTGGTTCTGGTCGCGCTGAACTATATTAAATGCGCTGTGGCTTAGGCCAGGGTTCAACGGGCTAAGGTTCATCCGAGTCGTCGCGGTTGGGAAGACGCCACTCAGGATCGGTCTGTTCCGCGTAAACGGTGCCTTCATCGTCGGCGCCCTCACCCGGTTCGCTCAGTTGGCCCAGGGCGATGGCGGGAAGGGTTTCGATGTGCATGCCCACCCGATGGCTCATTTCCAGGGAGAGCCTGGCGACGGCATCGTTATCATCGGCCTCGGCCAGCATTACGAAATCGAACCGCCCCAGGACGGCGTATTGGGTCAGGACTTCGGCGCCTTCGCATTCGCAGTCGCGGGCAGATTCGACCACCAAATCCGGGTTGGCGCGAAGACGCCTTTGGCCGTTTTCAGTGATATTGCCCATCAAGAAGTAGAGTGGCATTCGTCCCTCGCTAATGGTCAGCTACATATCTGTTATGTTGACACAGGCAATAATTATATCACCACGTACGGCCAGCCCAAGGGATTTGCGGCAACGGCCTGATATGGGAGTAGGAGCAATGAGAGAGAGCGTCGGGCGACGTAGTCCTCATAGGGGGAAAGAGCGGTGCAATGGGAAAATGCAACCTTTGGGCATTGACATTGTTTCGAGGTGTTGATAGAGTATCGAATTACGTTGAAAGGTACCCCCGTTATACGGAATTGAGGAAGGCCACCGAATGCCTACAGTCAACCAACTGGTGAGGAAAGGTAGAAAACCGGTTAGGAAGGGGACCAAGGCGCCGGCTCTGCACTGGGTTCAAAACTCACTACGCAACCGTGTCAAGTGGGGCGATGGTTGCCCTCAGCGTCGCGGTGTGTGCATACAGGTCCGGACCATGACCCCAAAGAAGCCTAATTCGGCTCTTCGCAAGATTGCAAGGGTGCGGTTGACCAACGGTGTTGAAGTTACGGCATATATCGGCGGCGAGGGGCATAACCTGCAGGAACACTCCGTGGTGCTGGTGCGTGGCGGCAGGGTAAAGGACCTGCCTGGCGTCCGCTACCACGTTGTTCGCAGCGCTCTGGACACAGAAGGTGTTCAGAATCGCCGCAGGGGCAGGAGTAAATACGGGGCGACCAAGCCCTAACTCTCCGGTCCCCTCCGGAGGGCACGACCTGGCCCTCCAGAGAGAGTTCCCGCTAGACGGTAGGCCCTCTAAGTTCACTTTATGGACAGGGGGATTTGGTGTCCTGTCCTGGAGTGATACTTTTTTATGTAAAGAAGCAATAGGCTCAAGCAAGGATCGAGGGTTCAGCGGCTATGTCGAGAAGAAGAAGAGCGGTACCCCGGATAATACCCGAAGACTCCCGGTACAACAGTGTTCCCCTGGCCCGGTTCATTAACCGGGTAATGACTTGCGGAAAAAAGACCACTGCCCAGCGCGTGGTTTATGGCGCGCTTGAGCTGGTACAGGAAGAGTCTCGGCGGGACCCTATGGAGATTTTTGAACAGGCGTTGAAGAATGCCACCCCCCTTGTGGAAGTGAAACCCCGCCGTATAGGCGGGGCAACTTATCAGGTGCCTACGGACTTGCGGGCTAACCGTAGCGAGGCGCTTGCTATGCGCTGGTTGATCCGGGGCGCCCGTGCCAGGACAGGAATGCCCATGCGGCGCGGTCTGGCCAATGAGCTATTGGACGCGGCGCGGGGAGAGGGTTCGGCGGTCCGGCGGCGGGAAGAGCTGCACCGGATGGCGGAGGCCAATCGGGCATTTGTTCACTATCGAAGGTAATTAATTCGGGCGAAAGCAAAGTGTTGTTGGGCGATAGAGGTGCCCACTTAATGGTTTCTGCTTATCCCATCCAAAAAATTAGAAATATCGGGTTCATAGCCCACATCGACGCGGGCAAGACGACCGTTACGGAACGAGTCCTTTATTTGACCGGTCGAATCCACAAGGTAGGCGGCGTGGACGAAGGTACCACCGCCATGGATTTCATGCCCCAGGAACGTGAAAGGGGTATTACCATCACGTCGGCGGCTACCACCGCCGAGTGGAACGGTCACCGGGTCAACATCATCGACACTCCGGGGCACGTGGACTTCACTGCCGAGGTGGAGCGGAGCCTGCGAGTTCTGGACGGTGGTATAGTTGTTCTAGATGCCGTAGCCGGTGTGCAGTCCCAGTCCGAAACGGTATGGCGGCAAGCGGATACCTACAAGGTGCCACGAATCTGTTTCGTAAACAAAATGGACCGGGTCGGCGCCAGTTTCCCCCGTACCATTGATTCCATCAAGCGCCGCCTGAAGGGAAATCCGGTGCCCGTGCAGGTCCCCATCGGGGAGGAAGACGGGTTCGTTGGTGTAATAGACCTTCTGGGCGGCCAGGCTTCCATTTACCCCAAGGGCCGCGACAACAGTGGCGGCATTACTCCCCCTGAACAGGTACCAGTTCCTGAAGAGTACCAACAGACCTACGAAGAATACCGGCAGGCTATGATCGAGAAGATCGTGGAGACGGACGAGAGCCTGCTAATCCAGTACCTGGAGGGCGAGGACCTTCAAGAGGAAGACCTGAGGTCTGCCCTGCGTGAGGCCACCATCCAGCGCCAACTGGTACCGGTACTATGTGGCAGCGCGATTTCCGGTAAAGGAGTTCATTCCCTTATTGACGGGATCGTCGATTATCTGCCCTCCCCCGCCGACGTGCCGCCAGTGGAAGGTGTGGACCCGAAGACTGAAGAGACGGACTGGCGTTATCCGGAAGAAGGCAGCCCCCTGTCGGCCCTGGCGTTCAAGGTAGTCACCGACCCTTATGTTGGGCGACTGGTCTACTTGAGGATTTACTCCGGTTCCGTCAAGGCAGGCGCCTCGGTTTTAAACGTCAGCAAGGGCCAGCGAGAACGGATGGGGCGTTTGCTTCAGATGCACGCCAACCACCGCGAAGAGCTGGAAACCATACAGGCGGGCAATATTTGCGCCGCCGTTGGTCTGAGGAACACTTTTACTGGCGACACCATCTGTTTAGAAGACAGCCCCCTGATTCTTGAGCCCCCCAAGTTCCCCGAACCCGTAGTCTCCGTAGCTATCGAACCCGCCTCCCGGGCCGATCAAGACCGCCTCACCGACGCCATGCGGAAGCTCTCCGATGAAGACCCAACTTTCGTGGTTAGGTACAACGACGAAACCGCCCAGACCATCATTTCCGGTATGGGCGAGCTTCACCTGGAAGTGCTGGTGGACCGGATGCGCCGGGAATTTTCCGTGGAAGCCAATGTGGGCAGCCCTCGGGTTTCTTACCGCGAGACCCTTACCAGTTCCGTGCGCAGCGAGGGCCGGTTTGTGCGGCAGTCAGGCGGGCATGGCCAGTTCGGTCATGTGTGGGTGGACATTGAGCCCCAAGAGCCGGGGACGGGCAACTCCTTCGTCAACGGGACCACAGGTGGCGTCATTCCCAGGGAGTACATATCGGCGGTGGAAGCTGGCGTCAAGCAGGCGCTGGACAACGGCCCTCTGGGCGGATTCCCGCTGGTGGACCTGAAGGTTACCCTGTTCGATGGCAGTTACCACACCGTGGACTCTTCTGAAATGGCCTTCCGCAGCGCAGGGATGCTTTCCATCAGGGAAGGCGTTCCCAAGGGCGGACCGGTATTGCTGGAACCCATGGTGGAACTGGAAGTGGTGAGCCCCAGCGAGTTTCTTAGCGAGGTCCTTGGCGACCTGGGTATCAGAAGGGCCCAGATCCGCCACATTGAAGGTGAAGAGGACATCCAGACCGTTCGAGCGATGATTCCCCTGGGCGAGACCTTTTCGTACACGACGGCCCTGCGGTCTATTACCCGCGGTCGGGCTTCCTTCACCATGGAGTTCAAGTATTACGAGCAGGTGCCGGAGCACCTGGTGAGAACCCTGGTTGGCAAATAGAGGAAAGGCAAGCCGGATTCTGAGGTTAGGATTTAGCTACGCATGGTAACCAGACAGAAAGTAAGAATCATCCTGAAATCCTTTGAGCACAAGGTCCTCGACAGTTCCACGGAGCAGATAGTGGAAACGGCGGAACGGACGGGCGCGCGTGTAGCAGGCCCGGTGCCGCTGCCTACCCACATCCGCCGGTTCTGCGTCATTCGGGGTCCCCACGTGGACAAGGACTCCCGGGAACACTTTGAAATCCGGACTCACAAACGGCTCATAGATATTCTTGAGCCCACGTCGAAGACCATCGACTCGCTCACCCGGCTTAACCTGCCGGCGGGCGTGGATATTTCCATCAAGCTGTAGTCGCGGACTGTACCGTGACCGACAAGCTCAACAGGAGTTGGCAATGCTCCGCGGGTACCTAGGCAAGAAAGTTGGAATGAGCCGGCTTTTCCGGGAAGACGGAAGAGTAGTTCCGGTGACGATGATCCAGGCCGGACCCTGTTCCGTTACCCAAATCAAGACCAGCGATACGGACGGCTATGAAGCAGTCCAGTTGGGGTTTGACCCGGTCAAGAAGCTAAACAAACCGGAAACGGGTCACCTGAAGGGCGGTCCGGCGGTTCGGCACCTTCGGGAGGTTAAGGCCGACGACGTTAACGAGTTCGAGCTGGGGCAGCAAATCAGTGTGGATATTTTCGAGCCCGGCGAACTGGTGGACGTTATCGGCAAGTCCAAGGGCCGTGGTTTTGCCGGTGTAATGAAGCGGCACGGTTTCGGCGGCGGTCCCAGGACGCATGGTCAGTCCGACCGGGCCCGCGCCCCTGGCTCCATCGGGGGCGGGACCACACCGGGCCGGGTGTTCAAAGGTCTGAAGATGGCCGGCCACATGGGCAATAGCCGCATCACGGTAAAGAACCTTGAAGTGGTGCAGGTGGACCCGGAGCGGAACCTGCTGTTCCTGAAGGGCGGCGTCCCCGGGGCGCCCAACGGCTTGCTGATGATTCGCAGGACCGGCAAGCGGGCATCCGGTTACAGTCAATAACTCATTAGGCAGTACTAACTAAGGATTCGGAAATGGAAATCCCCGTTGTTAATCAAAGAGGCCAGGCCGCAGGGACCGTGGAAGTCGATGAATCGATATTCGACGTGCCGATGAACCATGCCCTGGTGCACCAGTTGGTGGTTTCCTACCAGGCCAACAAGCGGCAGGGTACCCACGACACCAAGACCAGGGGCGAAGTGTCCGGCGGCGGCCGGAAGCCCTGGATCCAGAAGCACACGGGACGGGCCCGGCAGGGGAGCATTCGGTCGCCCCAGTGGAGGCACGGCGGTGTGGTCTTCGGCCCTCACCCTCGGGACTACCGGCAGGACATGCCCAAGCGTATGCGGCGAATGGCGCTGAAGTGCGCCATTTCTGAGAAGATCCGGCAGGGCAGCCTGGTGTGCGTCGACAGCCTTGATTCCCTGGACGGCAAGACCAGGTCCATGGTGTCGCTTCTGGGCGCGCTGGGCATATCGAGTTCGGTCCTGGTAGTGACTGAGGACTCGAATACAGACGTGGTGCGGGCAGGGCACAACCTGAAACAAGTTTGGACGCTTCCGGTAAACCAGTTGAATGCTCATGAACTGCTGCACCGCAGCACCGTATTGATAACCAGGAGCGCGGTGGAGAAGGGCGAGGCTCTTTGGTCAGGTACGCCCGACCGTCGCCCCGCCGCAGTCCGCGCCGGCAGCGGTGAGGAGGAGGCTTAAATGAACATCTACCAGGTTTTGTTGAAGCCTACCATCACGGAAAAGAGCACCCTGTTGCAGGAGTCCGGGCGGTACACCTTTGAAGTAGCCCTGGATGCCAACAAGGGCCTGGTCAAGGAAGCGGTGGAGAAGAACTTCAACGTTACGGTCACCGACGTTAACATCACCATGCTGCGCGGAAAGCGGAAGCGGTACGGGCCCAGGTTGAAGAAGATGCCCGACACCAAGAAGGCCGTGGTTACTCTGAGGCCTGGTGACCGGATCAACCTTATTGAAGGGCTGTAGGAAGCAATAACCCAACGGCGAAGGTATTTGTCATGCCACTGAAGAATCTCAAGCCAATTACGCCAGGGACGCGCAACGCTGTCCGGCCGTCTTTTGAAGAGATAACCCGGAAGAAGCCGGAAAAGTCGCTGCTGACTCCGCTGGCCAAGCATGCCGGCCGAAACAACCGGGGTCGCATTACTACCCGGGCACGGGGCGGCGGCAGCAGGCGCATGTACCGCGTCGTCGATTTTAAGCGGCGCAAGGACGGCGTGCCGGGCCGGGTGGTTTCCATTGAATACGACCCGAACCGCACCACCCGCATCGCCCTGATTTACTATGCCGACGGGGAAAAGAGCTATATCCTGGCGCCCATTGGCCTCGAAGTGGACAACTGGATTGAGTCGGGCCCCAGTGCGGAGATAAACCCGGGGAATTGCCTGCCCCTGCGGAACATTCCCACGGGTACGGTGGTGCATAACCTGGAAATGACTCCGGGCCGCGGCGGCCAGTTGGTCCGCAGCGCCGGCGTAGGGGCGCAAGTGTTGTCCCGAGAGGGTGAATACGTTCTCATCCGCTTGCCTTCCGGCGAAATGCGGCGGGTGTTGCTAAACTGCCGGGCCACGGTGGGACAGCTTTCCAATCCGGACCACAAGAACGAAAGCCTGGGCAAGGCCGGGGCCAAGCGGCACCTGGGACGGCGACCGAAGGTCAGGGGCGTGGCCAAGAACCCGGTCGACCATCCCCACGGCGGAGGCGAGGGTCGGTCTCCCATTGGAATGCCTGGGCCCAAGTCGCCCTGGGGCAAGCCCACTCTGGGCTACAAGACCCGGCGGAAGAAGAAGACCACGGGAAAATTCGTAATACGCGGCAGGCGACGGTAATCTATGTCCAGATCTATTAAAAAGGGGCCGTACGTTCACCCCAAACTGATGAAGAAAGTCAACGCGGTGCAGCGCTCGGGCGCGCCTACGGTAATCCGTACCTGGTCCAGAGCGTCAATGATCATGCCCGAAATGGTGGGCCTGACCATGGGCGTCCACGACGGTCGGCGTCATATCCCCGTATTTGTAACCGAGAATATGGTGGGCCATCGGCTGGGCGAATTTGCTCCCACCCGCACCTACCGGGGCCACGTTTCCCGGTCGGAGCGCACCAGTCGGGTGAGGTGAATTTATGCCGCCGGTTAAAGCAGTTGCCAAGCAAATCGGGGCTTCACAAAAACGCTTGAAGCCCATCCTGGACCTGGTGCGGGGGCGGGAAGTTGACGATGCGCTGAGTACCCTGAGCCTGTTGCCCTCGCCATGGGCCAGGACGGTCTACAAGGTAGTGGCTTCGGCCGCTGCCAATGCAGAAAACAACATGTTTATGGAGAGGGATAATTTGCGGATTGTGCGTATTACCGCCGATCCCGCCCGTTCCATCAAGCGGTTCCGGCCCAGGGCACGGGGACGCATCGGCCGGATTACCAAGCGTTCCAGTCACATTACCGTCGTCGTAGACGAAGTTGAGCAGGAGGCCTAGTCTATGGGCCACAAAACGCATCCATACGGATTCCGGCTGGGCATCATCAAGGACTGGAAGACTCACTGGTACGCCAATAACGCGTCCAATTACCGAACCCTGGTCCTGGAGGACCTTAAGCTCAGGAACACCGTTCACGGCGAATATCGGGGTTTCTCCGATGCGGGCATCTCCAAGGTGGAGATTGACCGGGGCGCCCAGGATACGGTTATCAACATACACTCGGCCCGGCCCGGCATTCTTATCGGCAGGGACGGAGAGCGGGTGAAGAACCTGCGGAGCAAGCTGGAGGCCATTACCCGACGGCGGGTCCAGCTGAACATCGTTGAGATCGAACAGCCGGAACTGGACCCCTACCTGGTTGGGCGCAACATTGCCGACCAGCTGCAGCGACGGGTGGCCTACCGCCGTGCCATGCGCCAGGCGGCCCAGCGGGCCATGCAGGCCGGCGCCCAGGGCATCAAGATCATCACCAAGGGACGTATCTCCGGCGCGGAGATCGCCCGTACCGAAAAGTTGATGATGGGACAGGTGCCCCTGCATACGCTGCGCGCTGACATTGATTACGCGCTGGCCGAGGCGGCAACCGCCATGGGGCGCATCGGCATTAAGGTCTGGATTTACAAGGGTGAAATCCTGCCGCCAGCCCCGGAAATTGTTGAAGAACTGGAGACCATTGAAGTCAGGGTCGAATCGGGACCTGATGATGAAGACATGACCGAAGCCATTGCCGACGACGTGATTGACGGCGTGGCCACCAGGGGGGCTTTCGATGTTGCAACCTAAGCGAACCAAGTACAGGAAGATGGGTCGGGGCCGCCGGAAGGGCATGGCCACCACGGGCAACAGTGTCCACTTCGGGGAATACGGCCTGAAGGCCATGGGCGCCGAGTGGATTACGGCCCGCCAGATTGAGTCGGCCCGTGTCGCCATTACTCGCTCCCTGCAGAGGGGCGGCCAGGTGTGGATCCGGGTGTTTCCGGACAAGCCCGTCAGCAAGAAGCCGGCTGAGGTCCGTATGGGCGGAGGCAAGGCTGCCAACGACCACTGGGTCGCCGTGGTAAAGCCCGGACGTATCCTGTTCGAGGTTGGTGGGGTTCCCGGTAATCAGGCCGTGGAAGCGTTGCGCCTGGCTTCTCACAAGTTGCCCATTCCAACCAAGACGGTCCAGCGCGACCAGGTTGCTGCCAGCCTCGGCGGCAGCTAGATTTAGGGGACTATTGTAGCCATGGAAATTAACGAGATTCGTTCCCTGACCAACGATCAATTGACCGAGGAGTTGAGCAAGACTTATCGGGAGTTGATGAACCTGCGGTTCAGGGCGGCCACTAACCAGTTGGTGGATACTAACCAGCCGCGGAGGACCAAGAAAGATATCGCCCGCCTGCTTACGGTCATGCGAGAGCGCAACATTACGGTGAATTAAATATGGCAAAGGAAATGCGAAAGGTTCGCACGGGACAGGTAGTCGGTACCAGCATGGAACGAACGGCCGTGGTGGAATTGGTCTGGAAGCAGCGACATCGCGTCTATCGCAAGCAGATGAGAAGGGTGACCCGCTTCTATGTTCACGATCCCTTGAGCCAGTGTCACGTTGGCGATACGGTCCGGATCCAGGAGACTCGCCCAATCTCCAAGATGAAACACTGGCGCCTGCTGGAAATACTGCAGCGGCGGCAGGTTGCGGAAGTGCAGCCCATAGAACTGGAAACTGACCTGGATGCAGATATTGCCGGCGAGGCCGAGGACGAGTCCCCGGTGGCCGAGGCTGACAATGATGCCGGGGAAGAAGAGGACTCCGAAGAATGATTCAGACATATACTCGCCTGAACGTTGCCGACAACAGCGGCGCGAAACTGATCAGGCTGATAAATATCCCCGGGGCCAGCAAGCGCAAGTATGCCAGGGTTGGCGACGTGATCGTCTGCACGGTCAGGGAAGCGGTCCCCAATTCACCTGTCCGCAAGGGCACGGTAGTTAAGGCCGTGGTGGTGCGCCAGGCCCAGGCCCTGCTCCGCCCCGACGGCACCTACATCAAGTTTGATGACAATGCCGCGGTAATCATCCAGGATAACCTGTTGCCCCGTGGTACCCGAATCTTTGGCCCAGTGGCAAGAGAATTGCGGGACAAGGGATTCATGCGCATTGTGTCCCTGGCGCCGGAGGTGGTCTGATGAATATTCGAGCCGGTGACGAAGTACGCGTAATTGCCGGTAAGGAAAAAGGCAAGACCGGCAGGGTGGAACGCAGCCTGATTGCGAATAATCGAGTGGTGGTGGACGGCGTTAATATCATTACCCGCCACGTCAAGGCCCGTCCTGGGCTGCGGCAAGCAGGCCGCATCCAGGTGGAAGCGCCCATCCACGTTTCCAACGTAATGCTGATTTGCAACAAGTGCGGCGAAGGCATCCGGCCAATTAGGGTAACGCTGGAGACGGGTCAGCGGGTACGTGGTTGCCCCAAGTGCAAGGAAGTGTTAGATGACGCTCGATAACGAACAGGAACAGCCGCAGGAAGAGAACGCAACTGAGGAACCCCAGCAGCAGGCTCCCAGGCGGCAACGTCAGTCCAGGGCTCGGCAGGGTGGCGGAACAGCGACAGCCGAGGCAGATCCGGCGGCGGCAGCTACCGCTCCTTATCCCCGGTTGCTGGATACCTACAGGAATGAAATCGTGCCGGCGATGATGGCCGAATTTGGTTTCACCAACACCATGCGGGTTCCCCGAGTACAGAAGATCGTGGTGAACATCGGACTGGGTGAGGCGTTGACCAACGGACGGGCCATGGAGGCCGCCACCCGCGACCTGACCACCATAACAGGCCAGAAGCCCATCATCACCCGTGCGCGGAAGTCTATTGCGGGATTCAAGTTGCGGGCCGGAAACCCCATTGGTACCTGCGTAACTCTCCGGGGCGCGCGCATGTACCATTTCCTGGACCGGCTGATAAATACCGCGCTGCCCCGTATTCGGGATTTCCGTGGGATTTCCAGGCGTGGTTTCGATGGGCGCGGCAACTTCTCCATTGGCCTGCGCGAGCAAATCATATTTCCCGAGATAGACTATAACCAGATCGACCGGTTCCGGGGTTTGCAGGTGACCATCATCACAAGCGCCGAGAACGATGCCGAGTCTATCCGGTTGCTGGAAATGTTTGGAATGCCCTTTGTGCGGGCTGACTAACCGCCAACGCTAAACTATTATCCGAGGAGATACCTTGGCCAAGAAGTCAATGGTCCAGAAGTGGATGCGGGAGCCCAAGCATCCCGTGCGTAAATACAACCGGTGCCACCGGTGCGGGCGGCCCAGGGCCTATATCAGGTACTTCGGGGTTTGCCGCATATGCTTCCGGCAGATGGCCCTGACCGGAGAATTGCCGGGCATTCGCAAGGCCAGCTGGTAGCGGCGGCCTGGGACCCACCCCAGCGCTATTGTTTGAATTCAGGAGATTAACGGACTATGCCGGTTACTGACCCAGTCGCTGACATGCTTACCAGGATTCGCAACGGAATTCATTCCCGCCACGAGTCTGTCCTGGTCCCACACTCAAAACTCAAGGCCTCGGTTGCCACTATTTTGAAGGAACAGGGGTACATCAGGGATTTCGACATGCCCCGGGGACACCAGTTCCCCACCATGCGAATTCACCTGGCATACCGCACCGGAAGGGAACCGGTGATTACCGGTTTGAAGCGGGTGAGCAAACCCGGCCTGCGCGTCTACGTTGGAAAGGGCGAAATACCCCGGGTCTATGGAGGACTGGGCGTCGCTATTGTGTCCACTTCCCAGGGCGTCATGACCGGCAGGCGCGCTTGGCGACTTGGCATT
>DAOUHR010000091.1:0-13507 GCA_034428635.1 Dehalococcoidia bacterium | reverse complement strand
AAGATGGATAAGACGCTCCGGAGCCACCTCGGCCACCTTTTCCCAAGGCGGCTGTTGGTGGTGATGAATCCCCGTTGGCCGTCGGAAGGGGAGGGTCCACGAGTATGGCGGGTCAACAGCCGCCCTCCGGCTAAGAGTCGGGCCAGGACGCGCTGGACAATCCGGCGCTCAGATCCAACTTCCGGGCCGTCACGACTGTTGCGTTCCTTCTAGCACCGCGGTGGCAGGCGCCGTCCAGGATGGCCAACTTTTCCCTGGAGAAGATCTCTCCGCATGGTTAAGCAGAGGGCAGGCTGCAGTGTGACAGCGGCCGCTGGCAAATCCCGTAATTTCCAGTACAATTGCACTAACCCATCGGCATAGAAGGGGGCAGACTCGTTCGCCGAGGTTTGCCATGACCACCAGTAATACCCCAGTAGGTGGTTAACCGGAAACTCGGCATAAACTGCTCCATCAGCCTATCCAATTGTAATCCCGTCAGTCCCCTGAAAAGCGGGAATGACGGCGATTCAAGGGTCCCGAAAATCCGGAAACTGTGGACACATTGTAGAACCCAATCTGCAAACACTAGGAGGTACCCATGCCCAACGTGACAGTTGAAGAGAACGTGTTGGTTACCAGCGCCGACGGATATGAACTGGGGGTAGACATTGCCCGCCCCGCAAACTCCGGCGGCAATGCCCCAGGCCTGCTGTTCCTGCCCGGCGGGGGCTGGGTGAGCGCTAACCACGAACTCCTGAAGGAACGCTATGGCGTACCCCTGGCAGAACGGGGGTTCGTCTGCGTCACCGCCCCCTACAGGGTTATGGAGCAGGCCATCTGGCCGGCGGCCATCCAGGACGTTAAAGCCATCCTGCGCTGGATGCGGTCCAACAGCGCCAACCTGGGTATCGACCCCGAGCGCATAGCCGTGGCCGGCAAGTCGGCCGGCGGGCACCTGGCCCTGCTAACCGCCGCCACCAACGGCCAGGTGGAATACGAAGGCCCCGGAATTACTTCTGCCGACCTGAGCCGGGTTTCCGCCGCCGTGGGCGTGGCTGCCGCCTCCGACATAAGGGAATACTGGCAGAGGGAACCCCTGATCCCCTACACCGCCAGCGACCCCTCCGCCGCGGCCCTGACCGCTGCCAACCCGACGGAATTGGTCAACTCCCACTGGCCGCCCGTGCTGCTGCTCCACGGCACAAGCGACGACCGGGTTGACCACCGCATGTCCATGCGCCTGTTTGACCTGCTGGAACAGGCGAAAGTGCCCACGGATATGAGGTTGTTTGCCGGCCAGGACCACATGTTCGACCAGATACCCGAGTTCAGCCAGGCCATCGTAGAGTCCGTGGCCCTGTTCCTGGAACGCTATGTGGCTGCCCCGGTAGCCGAGGCGGTTGCCGCGGATAATTAGGGTTCCCGAGAGGCCCGGGTGGCTCGGGGAAACAGGAGTAGGTATCTTTGAAAAGTATGAGGTGGCTCCCCTTCCCGGGTACGTTGACGTAATTGGATGCTGGTTGTGGGCCATGCAGGAGACGCGGGCGCAAACTTTGCGTCTCCTGCAGCACGAGGCGCTGGACCAGAGCCTGCTGGATTGGGGAGGTCCGGAGGGCGATGAGAACACCATCGGGTCCCTCCTTTACCCCATAGCGGAAGTGAAGATGGGGTGGCTCTGGGGAAACATAAAGGGTCTGTTGGAAATGCCTCCGAAGACCCAGGAATTTTTCCCCTTCGAGTCTGAGTACGAAGAGACGGGCCGGATCACCAACGTACTGGGCGTACCGCTGAGTGAGCACATTGCTCGCCTGGAGAGGAGCCGCGAGATTTTTCTGTGTGAGGCCAGGAGCATAACGGGACCGGAGTGGCAGGCACTACAACCGGACCCGCTGGACAGCAGTTACGAGGCCTCGCCGGAATGGATCCTTTATCACCTCATTGAACACGAAATGGAGCATAACGAGCAGATTTCCGCTGTTCTGACCCGAGCCACCCCGGCCGGTTGAGCCAGGACGGAATTAAGGGAAGAAAAACCCGACAGCTTCCGTTTCGACCATTTCCCGATAAAATTGATCGAGACTGACTGAGGTCGGGCTTCAGCTATCGAAACATCTCGCGATGGTGCCGGTACCAGTCGCTGCTGAACACTGTTGCGGGATCGTGCTTTTCCTTTAGTTCCTGGAACTTGGGAAAGCAGGGGTAAGCCCGCTCCACCTGGTCGCGGCGGGCCCAGCGGTGGTAGGTGAGGTAAAAGCTGCCGTCCCTTTCCAGTGCACAGTCGGTGAGCGCCTGGAACTGCTCCCTGCCCCGCTCCAGCCCCTCCGGTGAATGTTCCACCAGAAGATTGAAAATAATGCAGGCATAGCTGTCCCGGGCCCAGCGCAGCAGCGTTTCATCCTCAGCTTCAATCAGCCTCACGGTGCCGTAGACCACGTTGGCGCCGGTCCTGAAAATCGTCTCCCTGGCCACCGCCATGAAGTCCACGAACCGGTCCCGCGGCACGTACAGTTCGGTGATCATCAGGGAGGCGTAGGTCTGCCATCCCAGGTGGCGGTAAAGCGCGTCGCCGGCTTCGGGCAGGTAGGGACTAAACTGCAGGTCGTCGGACCAGTACAGTTGCCCGTCAGTCTCCCGGTAGTGGGCCGCGTACTCGTCGAAGGCCCGGGCCTTGTCCGCATGGGCCAGGACGTAGAGGCGCATCCATTCCTCCTGGGACAGCCCCAGCTGGCCATCGGGAATACCCGACGCGCTCGCTTCCGGCAAATACACCGACATTATTCCCCGGGCCATGAAGTCCGGGGAGGTCTCATCGGTCATGTACTGGAAGTCACCGTAGGTCGCGCCGGCCCTGGCCAGGGCCTCCAGCCCGGGAATGACGTCCTCAAGAGGCAACTCCTGCACCCGCCTGACATGCAACTGGCGCGGCGTCAGGCGCAGATTAATGACGTCGACAAAGCCGAACATGCCATAACCGCCGATGGCCAGCCGGAACAGGTGGGCATTTTCATCCCGGCTGCACAACACCCTGCCACCGTCGGGCAGGGTCATGTAGAAGGACTCAATATCGTCCACAACAGGTCTCCGCCCCAGCACGCGCCCGTGGATGTTGGAGGACAGCGCCCCGCCCAGGGTTAGCTCATCGGCGCCGGTCTGTTTCTGGATGATTGACAAGCCGAGGCCATCATTTTCCTGATTGAATTGAAGCCACTGCACCAGTTCGGACCAGGTGGCGCCGGACTGGACCCATACCGTGCGCAACCGGGCATCCAGATGACCGGTACGGTTCAGGGCTGCGGAGCTAAGGGAGACGCCGCCGGTGGCAAACTGCTGACCCCCCATCGAATGGAGGGAGCCAGCGGGACAGACGGGAAGGCCCTGGCTGGCGGCCTCGGCGATTGCTGCTGCGATTTCCTCGGGGTTAGCGGGGCTTATGATACGCTGCATGTCGGTGGCGTTGAGGCGGGACTGTACATCGTTCAGGGTGGGCAAGCAGGAACCTCCTGGGTAGTAAAAGGCGGCACGATTGCGAGAATAGCATTAACGCAATCTCCAATTGACGCTAAATTCCATAAAATGTCTCTATGAATATGATAAAAGAATGGTTTGTGGAAAACTATCTGGAACGATAAGGACAAGGAAGATGATCGCCCGTCGTTCACCTTCGGGCGACGGGCACTGAGTTTTGGAAAGGCTGTCCGCCCATCGTCGGGCAAGCTCGCCAAGAACGGACTGCCGGTTGGTCGGTTACTGCGACTGCTGTCTCTTTCGCAATTGCAAGGTTGCTGGATAACTGCCCGCTCCATTATTGTTCGGTTACCGCGAAGGTTTAGGGTCCGGTATTGCCATCGCTGGTGTAGGGCGTGCCGATTTCCGCGTAGTAGGTACCGGGTTCGAAGCGCAGCGTGGCTAGCGCTTCGGGAGTGGTCTCGGCCTCTGACACCAGGTTGCCTTTGTGGTCCCATACGTACCAGACTCCCACGCCGGTTGGCGCTTCGGTAACCGACAACTGGTAGTCTCCGGCATCTGCAATATCTATTCGGAATATGTCCCGCTCATCCAGGGACGCAATTCCTCTACGGGGTTGTAACACTTCATCTCTCTCCAGTCCAGGCCGCAGGGGTGGCGTTATCTTCCAGTCCCAGGGATTCAGCACCGCATCGTTGGGGCGACATCGGAGTTTATGGTGGTGGTTATTCACTCGCCGGGGCGGACGAACACGTTTGGGTTGGTCCTGAAGTCGTCGGAGTGGTCGACAGTTCGCCGGACTATGAAGAACCCGCGGATGCGAATGACGAAAATATTTATGAGGTGACGGTGGAGGTCAGCGACGAAGACGAAAACGGCAACGCAGTCAACACCCGCCGCCTGGAAACTACAATAACGGTGACCAATCTGACCGACTGACGGGGACTCCGGCGAGACTAGGCCCTTGGTCCTTAATCACAAAATGAAGCAAGGGGCCGGACTCTACTGGATTCCGGCCCCTCTTGCTGATGATTTCGGTTGCCCTTGCTACAGGGGCAGGTACACGGCCCGTCCTTCCATGGAGCTGCGGTAAACAGCTTCCGTCCACTCCATATAATGTACTCCCGTCTCGAAGGCCACCATATCCACCTTCTCCAGCCCACGAATGGCGTTGGTGAACTGTTCCTCAACGCGGTACCTGGCCTGGCCTTCCGGCGGATTGGGAACCTCGGTCAGTTCCGTGTCTCCCCGCTTGCCGGCCCACACCCTGCGCTGGGGATCCACGTGGATAGTCCCTTCGGTGCCGAACATCCAAACGTGGTTGCCCCCGTTCAGGCCGGTGGTGGCGCTCATCTGCATATGCACCTGGGCGCCGTTGGCCAGTTCGTAAAGAATATCCACGTGGTCTGGAATAGTTACCGATACCCGGTTGCCGCCGTCGTCCATGCGGTAGGGAACGTGGGTCTTGGACATAGCGAATACCCGGTTGCCCCGTCCCAGCCAGCGCATCATGGATTCGTAGGAGGCCCCGATGTTCAGAGTGTTGTGGCCGCTCAGCGCCCGGTCATGGCGCCAGTGAAGAGGTCCGTCAATGTCCGCAAAATTGTTCTGGAGCGACGTGAAGTCCACTGACAGCACTTCTCCCAGAAATCCCTCACCGATCAGGCGCTGCAGCAAGTTGTCGATGGTGTAGCTGGTGGAAGTAGGGGTGAGCTGGCATACCAGGTCCGGGTAGGCCAGGGAAGCCTGGAGCATGTCCCTTGCCTCGTCTGCCGTTGACGCCATGCGCGCCTCGGTGAGTACATGCTTGCCCGCCTCCAGGGCGGCCAGGGTCATGGTGCGGTGCATGTAGGGCCAGGTGCCGATGCAGACGGCGTTGATTTCTTCGTCTTCCAGCAGTTCTCGCCAGTTGCCGTAAACCCTGGGGATGTTGAACTGGTCGGAAATGGCCCGGCCGGATTAAATACTGCGGTTTGCCACCGCCACGATTTCGCAGTCCTCTGCTCCCTGGAACCCTGGAATGTGACGATTGCGGACATTGCCGCCGGCTCCGATCAGCCCCACGCGAACAGGTACGTCAGCCATAGATTGCCTCCTGGTCCAAGTTTTGATCTTTGAGGTGCAAGCCTGCCTGCATGCCAGTAATCCCTTGCCTTCAGGGCAGAATATCACCCCGTTGGCGCCGATTCCACCCACAGGGAAAGGGAGCCGGGTCCAGCGTGCCTGTCTTTTTGCTGGCGCCGCCGCAATCCTGGAAGGTGTGCCGAAGAAAACCCCAGTCTGATGAACTCTAATGGGTCATGCGTTGGATCTTATCGTGGGGGAACCCAAATAAGGGATAATGGAGGAGGCGAAAAAGGGGAAACTGACCACCATTTTTGTGAAGAGCGGGGGCAGGTGGCGGAGGGAGTGGGATTCGAACCCACGATCCCGGTTTCCCAGGATAAGCGCTTAGCAGGCGCCCGCACTAGACCACTATGCGATCCCTCCAATAAACGGATATTCACTATAGCAGAGTGGGCGTGTCATCTCAATAACACCTTGTTTGGCGCTCGAAGCTCGCCTGCACGGACAATTCCCGGGCAGGGCAATTTCATGCGTGCACTCGATTGACTGCGGGAATGCCTGGGAAATGCCCCCTCTGCTCTGGAGGCAATTGACTTCATTTCCCAGTGGGGGGACTTTCCAACAGAGTGCTTTATTGCGTTTACTCTTTCTTGCGGTCGGTGTCCTCCCCCCTAGCCTGAGCAATGGGTTGAGAACACCCGCCTCGGCAATGCCAATGGCCCGCCGAATGAAACTGTCCCAAGTACCGCAGGGTTTCTCCCCACTTCGCAACAGCTCCAGGTGTGTTCTGAAGGAGCGCTCAGGCTCATTATTACCAATAGCCTGCTTCTTTGCGCTGGAATGCAGCGTCCATGATGTTCATCTTTCCCGCTTCCCCGGCGCTTCATGACTGGCCCGCGGGTTTCCGGCAGGTGCTATAATGTGGGCCGTCATCGCAGAATGACTTTCGAATGTGGCGTTGCCTGGAACCGGACTAACTGGGAGATGTCTTATGCGGTTAGCCTTTATTGGCGGGGGAACCATGGCTGAGGCCATACTGGGCGGAGTCCTGGCTGCGGACCTGGCGCAACCAGGCGACGTGGCCATTGGCGAACCCATTCCCCAGCGCCGCGACTATCTCTCCGAACGGTACGGCGTCAACACCTACCAGGACAATGTCAAAACGGCGGAAGGCGCCGACCTGGTGGTTATGGCCATCAAACCCCAGGACCTTCCCCACGTCTTCAGTCAACTGGGCGGCAAGCTGGAGAGCGACCAGGCTGCCCTGTCCATCGTCGCCGGGGCCAAGATGTCCACCCTGGCCCAGGGCCTGGCCCACGATTCCATAATCAGGGTAATGCCCAACACCCCGGCCCAGATTGGGTGCGGCATGACCCTGTGGACCTGCTCCGAACCGGTTAGCGACTCCCACCGGGATATGGCCCGTTCCATGCTGGGCACTGTGGGTGAGGAAATCTACGTCAGCGACGAAAAGTACCTGGACATGTCCACTGCTCTCAGCGCCAGCGGCCCGGCCTATGTGTTCATGTTTGTTGAGGCCCTGATCGACGCCGGGGTTTACGTGGGCCTCCCCCGGGACATGGCCCGCACCCTGGCCCTGCAGACCGTTTACGGCAGTGTGCGGCTGGTGATGGAAACGGGCAAGCATCCGGGAGAACTTAAGGACATGGTAGTCTCCCCGGGGGGCACCACCGCCGAAGGACTCCAGGCTCTCGAACGGGGCGGCGTACCCGCTGCAGTGGTAGACGCCGTAAACGCTGCTTTCGTCAAGTCCATCAGGCTGGGCCAGGGATAAGGAGCGGCTTCCCCATGCCCGAACCCGTAGACCTGATACACCTGCTCTTCAACCTTCTTTACCTGTCCATACTGGGACGGATAATCCTTACTCTAGTCCTGTCCTTCATGGCCAACGACCCGCCACCATTCCTGGTCAGTGTCACACAGGTATTTGTGCAGGTCACAGAGCCTATACTCGCCCCCATCCGCCGGGTGCTGCCCACCTTCGGCATGATAGATTTCAGTCCCCTGGTGGCTATTTTGCTCCTGAGTGTAGCTCAACGAATTATTGTTTATGTACTGGGTTAGCTGACCCTCTCCCCTTTTGCCTCTCGGCTGGCAGCCGTTCCCGAGTTTCCAGACAAGAGCGTTGGCCTGCATCCCGACTGAGCGGTAGCCCCGCCTGCTTAGTGGAGCCGACTAACAGAATCGTGCCGGCCGAACTCTGCTCCTCCGGGAAGACTGACAATAAGCTCCCTTTCGTGACCTGGCACTCTTGGGTCAAGAGCTGCGGTTGGACTGCAATGAACTGCAAGATTATGTACTTCTATAACTCAAATATACCTTGACGTTTTAGTTATAGTCTATAATATATGCAATAGGATGAAATTCTGTTCTGCAATATAGTCAGGGAGTGCCACCGCTATACATCCTGGGGCAATAATAGTGGAAAAGTCTCAACAAATGCTGTTCGGCGACGCTCACACTCACCTGGACCAGTACGGTCCAGAGGAAATACCTGGCATCCTTGAGCGCGCCTCCGAGGCGGGCATCGGGTTTATAGTCTGCGCCGGTACTACGTTGGAATCCACCCGCGCCTGTATCCGTATGACCGAAGAGCATGCTGCCTTTTATGCCGGTGTTGGCATTCACCCCATGGAAGCCCGCCTCCCGGTGGACGAAAGCATCTACGCCGAATTGGAATCCCTGGCCCGAGAAAATCCCAAGGTGGTCTGCATCAGCGAGGTGGGACTGGACTACATGCCCACGTCGCCGGACCACCAGGTCCAGGACCAGGTCTTCCGAGCCCATATCAGGTTGGCCAAAAGCCTGGAATTGCCCATCATCTTTCATTCCCGCGAATCCCACGCCGACATTTTCCGCACCCTGAGGGAGGAGGATGCCGGGGCCGTGGGCGGTGTTATGCATTATTTCCAGGGGGATGAACCCACCGCAAGAGAGGCCATTGATTGCGGCTTCTTTTTATCGATGGCCCGCCCCCTTACGCGCTTGCCTCACCTGCAGGACGTAGCCCGCGCCATACCACTGGAGAACATGGTTCTGGAAACCGACGCCTATCCCCAGCCATTCAAGAAATATCGCCACAATTGGACCGAGCCCCGCCACGTTCGAGAGGTGGCCCAATGCCTGGCCGATATTAAAGGCATTACCTTGGAAGAGGTTGCCCAAACCACCACCCACAACTTGGCAACCCTGCTGGGTCTAACGCCAACAAAGGAATGGCTGGACCGTGATTAAATGAACGACCTGTAGCCGGACGGATTTGGGGTGGGAACATGACAGAGAAGAGCATGTTTGGAGTCCGTCCGGGCTGGGTATTTGACCAGCTCTTCCCCTTTGAGAGTCGCTACTTTGATTCCCAAAGTGGCCGAATGCACCACGTCGACGAAGGCGAGGGGGAACCCGTTGTATTCGTTTGTATTCGTTCATGGCAATCCCTCATGGTCTTTCGAGCTTCGCGGCCTGATCCAGCAATTGCGTGAACGATTCCGCTGCGTTGCCACTGACCATATCGGTTTCGGGCTATCGGAGCGCGGCCAGCTGGCTGAGGATTACTGCCCGCAGGCTCACGCCGGGAACTTTGCTGCCTTGCTGGACCATTTGCGGCTTCAAGACATCACCCTCTACCTGACGGACTGGGGAGGACCTATCGGCCTGGCCTTTGCTCGACGCTATCCGGACAGGGTGGATCGATTAATCCTTGCCAACACGCGGTGCTGGCCGGTGAGCACTGACCGTCACTTCGTCATGTTCAGCCGGATGATGTCCAGCCCCGTCGGCCGTTTGCTTAACCGGCGCTGCAATTTCTTCGTGAACCAGGTGATGCCCCGCGCGGTGGGGGACCGCAAGGCGTTGAGCCTCGATGCTATGCGGCACTACTGTCAGGCGCAACCGGACCCGGGTTCCCGGCGTGTCTGCGCCGCTCTACCAGGGCATATTATCGGCGCTTCAGACTGGCTGGAATCCATATGGAACGAAAAACAATCCTTTGTCAATAAACCCTCCCTGGTCCTTTGGGACAACAAGGATATTGCCTTTAGACAGAAAGAGTTAAGCACCTGGCAAGCCCAGCTGACCGACTGCCAATGCCATACCTTCGGCCAATACGGTCATTTCCTGGCAGAGGAAGCTCCGGACGGCGTGACCCAATTAATGGCCAAGTTTCTGCAAGGCCAACCCAAAAACCACGCTGTGAGCGGGAGGAAGCATGGTTAGCGGCCCAACTGTAGGTACATTCCCACAGCTGAAATTCTCCTCCGGGGGTGGAACCGGGGGAGGCACGCTGAATTTCCATCAGCTCTACATCTTCTACGCCGTGGCGTCCCATCGCAGTTTTTCGCGGGCGGCCGAGTCCTTGAGCATTACTCAGCCGGCCGTATCCATTCAAGTCCAGGAACTGGAAAAATTCCTTGGCGCGGCCCTTTTCCACCGGCGCACTCGGGGCCTCCGCATTACCGAGGTGGGGGAGACGGTATTCACCTACGCACAGCAGATTTTCTCTCTGTCCGGCAAGCTGCTGGAAACCCTGGAGGAGATTCACAATCTCCAGACCGGGCGCCTTTCCCTGGGCGCCAGTACTACCCCGGGTGAGTACCTGCTGCCTTTGGCGGTGGGCCGGTTCCGTCAGCTGTATCCCGGCATAAGCGTCGATCTCTACATCGCCAATACCCGCACCATAACCCAGCGCATTTTGAACCAGGAACTGGACCTGGGCATGGTGGGCAGCCACCCCACCACAGGCCAGGACGAGCTGGGCTTTATCGACTACATGGAGGATGAAATCATCCTGGTGGCGGCGCCCACGCATCCCCTGGCCCAGGCGGCGGAAGTCACTGCCCAGCAGGTGGTCGACGCCGGTCTCATCCTGAGAGAACCGGGTTCTGCCACCCGTAATACCGCGGAGGAGTACTTTGGGAAAATGGGCATAACTCCCACCGCGGCGTTGAGCTTGGGCAGCAACCAGGCCCTGAAACAGGCGGCCATGGCCGGTGGCGGCGTGGCGGTCATTTCCCGCATGGGCGTAACGGCGGAAACCCGCGCCGGTATGCTGGTGACCCTGCCGGTGGTGGGCTGGGACTGCCGCCGTCCCCTTACCCTGGTTTATCCCAAGGACCGGCAGCTTTCGCCCAGCAAGCGGGCCTTCCTGGAATACCTTCAGGAGGAGCGACCCAGTCCCCTGGCGTGAAAACTGACTTTACTAGGGGGAGTCGTCAAGAGCCGAGTTTCGTCATTCCGGCGAAAGCCGGAATCCAGAGCCGTCGTAAGAAAGGGTGATATGCGCAGCGATATACTAGGACTCTGGTTTATCGCCTGATTACACCCGATACCCAACCGGCAGGAAGGACTAATTTGACGACAGCCCCTAAGCTTTACAGAATTTGTTGGTTCACTATTAACAGACTCGCATTGAACATTAGCGAATGTTCGTGCCTCTTATCGAAGTGACTTTAATACCATATGGAACCACGCATCAGCATTGTTACCTTGGGAGTGTCAGACCTGGCCCGTTCGGTGGAGTTCTATCGGGACGGTTTGGGCCTTGTGCTCTACGATGAAAACACTGAGTCCATCGCCTTCTTCCAGAACAAGGGGACCTGGCTGGCCCTCTACCCCCGGGAAGCCCTGGCCGTCGACGTGGGCATTCCCACCGAGGGCAGTGGATTCTCCGGCGTCACTCTGGCCCACAACCTCCGTTCCAAAGAAGAGGTGGATGAACTGCTGGACGTGGCGGTGGCAGCTGGCGCCACCCTGGTTAAACCGGCCCAGGACACCTTCTGGGGCGGCTATTCCGGCTACTTCTCCGACCCCGACGGCTATCTGTGGGAAATTGCCTGGAACCCTTTCTTCTGGATTGAGTAGAATAGAAGCCGTTATCGACGCGCCAAGTCTGAAGAAACTGCCAGCATTAGCAGACTAAATCAATAACACTTTTGGTATAATCATGCAAGGAGAGGACACCATGCTGCCAGACCGCTGCCAGATAGCCTTGAAGGAATGGGCCATAACCGTCCAGTCCCTGTCCCAGGGCGAGCAGATTCTGCTGCTGCGCAAGGGCGGTATCCACGAGGATGGCAAGGATTTCCGAGTAATTCACCCCGAATTCCTGCTCTATCCCACCTACGAACACCAGCGGGAAGACTTGCTGAAGCCCGGAAACCAGCCGGCCCTGCACCAGCTTCTCTCTGACACCCCCAGAACGGACTCCATCACCTTCACCCACTGGGCCCGGGCCGAAGAAATCATCGAGGTCGAAGAGCAGGAAACGGTGGACGACCTGTCGTCCTTCCACATCTGGACCGACGAATACGCCCAGTCCCGCCTGCGCTGGAAGCCCATGCTGCCCCTGTCTATCCTGCTGCTGCGGGTGTACCGCCTGGAACATCTGGTAACCGTACCCTACATCAAAGAGTACGGCGGCTGCACATCATGGGTGGAGATTTTACCCCGCATCGACCTGGGCCAGCTTGAACCGGTGCTGGACGACGCTGAGTTCCAGCGCCAGGTTGACGCCATCAAGGGCAGTTTGGGACTGGCTGTAGCGGCCGGCTAGCCATCCTTCAAGCTCCTCTCTCCTGAGTCTCACCGGCCAAAGAGTAGGTGGTAGCAGCCATGTCCCTCAGAAACACCAAAAGGGTGTCCAAGTACGCAGGCATAGCCTGACTCTTTTGACGACCCTGCTCTTTACCCTGGGACTGACCGCTGCGATCATAGGCGGGACGGCCGCTTGCGACTTTGTCGTTGGCCGGAGTCGGGCCAGGGCAATCTCGTCCAGTTAGGAGGATGAAGGAAAACGGGTTCTGACGGGTAAGCGGGGGCTGACTGCAAGTGTCGGCCCCCGTTCGGTTTTGGCATTGCCAACTTTACCTCGAAAGTAAGGTGTTTCACATGCGCGTTCTTATAATAATCCTGGCCATCGTGCAGTTCCTCTTCGCCGGCTTAACAGGAACCGTGGGCAGCTTTGCCGACGGCGGAGAAATCTGGGAGCGGGTGGTGCTGATGGGCATCCACCCCCTGGCCGCCATCGGCCTTCTGGTAATGGCATTCGTCCCCCGCATCAAGCCTACCGGCCTGCAAATCATCCGCGCCCTCCTGGCCATCAACATCATCGCCGACATAGCCTTGGCCGCCCTCATCTACTCCGGGGCAACCAAAGGCGACTGGTGGCTCCCCCTGCTATTCGCAGTAATCCCGGTAATTGGGCTGGGGTATAGTTTCTCGGGGAGGGTGAGGGGAAACTGAATCAAGTGGGGCCTAGACTCCAGCACAAGGATTGACGATGCGGTCACTGCTTCGGCCACGAAACGATGGCAAAAGACCGGACTCAACCTTTGGGTGGAAAGGCTGGGGGCTGCGCCCTATAATGTCTTTGTCTCTTCGCACTTGGGAGTGAAGGTATTATTTGTTGGGCTGCTTATGAACCGCTCAAAGTCCATTCAGTCGATTGAAAAAGTTTGTAATGCCTTGGAAAGTCGGGGTCATCCCGATTTGGCCAAGCGTATAGCCTACTTTGCATCCGACGAGGATCTGGAAGAAGATGATTCTTCTGTGACGCTGGAAAGTGTTCTGGGGTTTTGGGAGTTTTTCCAGGCGGTGGAGTCGGAAGGTCATCGGGGTATGACTTGCTCATCTGAAGGCTGGCTCTGCGGGTCTTGGGATTTCCCGGATGACCGAGGGGTTACCCTCTGGTTCGTGGACTCCCAAAAGGTGATGTTCGCTGCCAAAGGTGTAGACGGAAAATTCCTCATATCAACGGAGGACGAAGTTACCGTCAGTCGAGAAACAGTTACTGGGAAATTGGTAGAGGCAGGTCTATTTTATTGGCGTCCCAAATCCCCCGTCAGCAAGAACTCCTACCCAGGCACCATGTCGCCAGATACTGCAGGAATCGGGACATAGACGAACACGGCAAGGTGGGAGGAAGTGCCTTCTTGCTTCGGGAGGGAGAGGCCTATCTCTCCACAAACTGGCTGGAGTA
>DAOUHR010000090.1:0-4160 GCA_034428635.1 Dehalococcoidia bacterium | reverse complement strand
CTGCGGGCCATAAGGGGGAAGCTGTTCATCGCGGCGGTGCTTTCCGTGGCTATATCAATGGTGGCATCGCTGGCGGTTACTACCGACGTTATTTTTGACGTGGGGCTGGGGTTGACCTTCACCGACGCCATGGCAGTGGCGGGGGTGCTGTCCCTGTCCAGTTTAGGCATAGTGGCCAAGGTGCTGATAGACGAGGACCGGCTGAAGGAACCGGTGGGGATACAGATCTTCACCGCGGTGGTTATCGCCGAGATTCTGGTCCTGTTCATCGTGGGCTTCGCCATCAGCGAACACCAGGTGCTGCACGGGGATGGCCAGTTCTACGCCATAGCCAACGTGGGAATCCTGCTAGCCCAACTGGCGGGTTTCACCATCGTTACCTGGATCGTCTGCAACAAGGTGATTCCGCGGGTGCTGATGCTGTTGCACCGGGTGCTGCAGGTGCCCCAGCTTTCCTACGGGCTGCTGCTGGGCGGGCTTTTCCTGGTAATTGTGCTGGCGGAGAAGGTGGGACTGCACGGCTCACTGGGGGCGCTGCTGTTCGGGGCCGCCCTGTCGCCGCTGCCCTATCAGCTGCGGCACGATTCCATGCCGGGGATGCGGAGCACGGCGGAGGGGCTGTTCGTACCCCTGTTCTTCGCGTCGGCAGGACTGAACCTGAACCTGGACTTCATAAACCTGCCGCCGGAGACGATTATTGCGCTGATCTTTGTGCCGCTGCTGGGGAAGTTTGCGGGAGCGATCATAAGCGCTTACGTTACGCGGCTGGAGGCGCCCCTGGCGATAGCTTCGGGGTTGATGGCCAAGGGTGTGGCGGAAATCGCCCTGCTGCTGGTGATGCTGCACGCTAAGGTTATTAATGAAGCCCTCTTCTCCCTGCTGGTAGTTATAATGTTCGGGTACATCCTGCTGACGCCCATGGGGATCAGCTTTGCAGTGAGGCGGGCACGCCACCTGGAAGAGGCGAGTGGAGAAGGCCCACAACTGCATCTGCTGGAACGGTTCGCCCTGGGGGATATCCAGGTAAAGGACGTGCTGGACCAGACCAGGATTTACCCGGAACATACGGTAAGTGTCAGGAACTTTGTGGACCACTGGACCACGCCGGAACAGCACGATTACGTGGTGGTGGACGAGGGGCACTTTGCCGGGGTAGTGTCGGTTAGCATGCTGCGCTACCTGCCCCGCGCCCAATGGGGCGACACCTCGCTGCAGGATGCCCTGCGGCACGGTACGCCGGTGGCGGGGCCCAACGAACTGGTGGAGGACGTGCTGCAGCGGATGATTGATAACTCGCTGTCGGTGCTGCCGGTGATCAATTCAGACTCCGGGGAGTTCCTGGGGTCGATTTCGAGCTACGAAATATTGGAGATTGTTCTGCTGAACGCCACCGGCCGGGACATTTAGAGCCGAAAAACAACATTCCATTCGACAGTCCATTCGATGGAAAAAGGAGCGCACAGATGCCCATAGATCTGAGAGACCTGGTCAAGAACCCGGAAACGACGCCCTTCAACCGGCTAAAGTACCTGGTGCGTCAATCAGACGAGGACGTTACCAGGTTCATGAACCAGTTGTTTAACCTGGCGGCCCAGGCCAAGGAGGAGAACGACTGGGGGCCGGTGGAGCAGTTTCTGATCCGGTGGGAGGATATTCTTACGGACCGGCTGGACCTGCCCATTGCCTTTGACTCTGCCCCGTGGGCGCCCTTCACCAAGTCTCTGGCCCAGGCGCGCATAGCCGTTATGACCACGGGCGGGATTCACCTGGCCCACCAGGAGGCCTTTGACGTGGACGGCGACCACAGTTATCGGGAGATTCCCCTGGATACGCCCCTGGAAGATTTCCGGGTGGCTCACACCCACTACGACACGGTGGGCGTGGCCGAGGACGTGGATGCCGTCTTTGCCATCCACCGATTGCAGGAACTGGCGGCCGAGGGCATTGTGGGCGAGGCGCAGAGCCCCACTTACAGCTTTATGGGTTACATCCGCGATGTGGCGGGACTGATGGAGGTCAGCGCGCCAGAGGTGGCCCAGCGGTTGAAGGCGGACGGAGTTGACGGGGTGGTCATCGGCACCACTTGACCCCGCTGCCATCAGTCCGGTGGACTGATCGCCCGCGCCATAGAAGCGGCCGGAGTTTCCACGGTGGTGGTGATGGTGGACCGGCAGAAGGCGGCCACCATGTCGGTGCCCCGGGGCCTGATCCTGCGCTTCCCCTTTGGCCGACCCTTCGGTGCCCCGGGCAGCCCGCAGCAGCAACGGGTGGTGCTGGAGGATGCCCTGGAAGTGCTGGCCACGGCCACGGAACCGGGGCAGATTGTGGCGTCGCCTTACCGGTGGCGTAGGGAGGATTACGGGGAGATTTTGCGGGAGAGGTATGGGGGGTAAATTACATGGATGAACAGGATTTACAGGATTAGTGGTTGTTTTAGGGGAGTGTTGGCTCAGGCCTGTTGCTCCCCTTCGGTTTGAGTTTCCTGGCTTTCGGTTTCCGGAACGGGCGGTAGCAAGTCTTCCACCGCGAAGTCGACGTCGGGGAGGGTGGAGGGGGAGATGCGGTCGCCGCGGCGGTAGACGGCGTGGTTGGCGTAGCCTTCGGGGCCCGGGCCGGTGAAGGCTTCGATGCAGTCGTCCACCAGGTTCATTATCCAGGTTTCGGGGATGATGGCCTGGGCGTAGAGGAGAGTCTTTACTTGCTTGTCGTGGGAAAGGGTTGTATCCGCAATTTCAACGACCAAGAGTATGTCGCCGGGCTCGGGGTGTTCGCTAAGGTATTCGTCCTCTTTTGATCGCAAGACAGCCAAATCGGGTTCAGGCTCGGAATATGGGCCCAGGTGGATGGGGTTTTGGGCAGAGACAATAGCAACCCCTTCCAGCGCCTTTTGCAGAATCCGGTCAACTCTTCTCAGGCCTACAGCGTGAGGCTTACCAATGGGAGCCATAGGTACGATTTCTCCGCAAATGAGCTCGACACGTTCTTCAGGGTGCAGAATTCCCACCTCCGCCATACGGTAGTATTCCTCTACCGTGAACTTGCGGGTCTCGCACTCCAACTTTGGAGCCGGCTGGGCCGGAGCTTTGGTTGGTGTAGTCATAGCGGCACCTCGTTTCGAGGTCTGTCAGGGTCCGAACTTATACATTGTCCGGTTGTTCAACCAGGGGCGGCAGCAGGTCCTCCACCGCAAACTCGACGTCAGGGAGGGTGGAGGGGAAGATGCGGTCGCCGCGGCGGTAGACGGCGTGGTTGGCGTAGCCTTCGGGGCCCGGGCCGGTGAAGACTTCGATGCAGTCGTCCACCAGGTTCATTATCCAGGTTTCGGGGATGCTGGCCTGGGCGTAGAGGTTGACCTTGACCTCACGGTCGTAGGCCAGGGAGGAGTCGGACACTTCGATTACCAAAAGAATGTTCTCGGGGGTAGGCTGGTTGGTGGCGTAGAAGTCCTCCTGGAATCGAAGCAGAGCGACGTCGGGTTCCGGTTCGGAATTGTCGTTCAGTCGAATGGCACCCTGGGCTCGCACTATGTACCGTCCGGCGTTGCTCTGCCCAAATTGAAAGTTGGATCTATCAACGCCACTGTTATGCAGGGGACCAATAGGAGGCATGGAGATGATGGCTCCTTCTAACAATTCCACGCGTTCATCAGGGTGCAGAATGCCCATGTCGGCCATACGGTAGTATTCCTCCACCGTGAACTTGCGGGTCTCGCACTCGAACTTTGGAGCCGGCTGGGCCGGAGCTTTGGTTGGCGTAGTCATAACGACACCTCGTTTCGAGGTCTGTCAGGGTCCGAAACTATACATTGTCCGGTTTTTCAACCAGGGGCGGCAGCAAGTCATCCACGGCGAAGTCGGCGTCGGGAAGGGTTGAGGGGGCGATGCGGTCGCCGCGGCGGTAGACGGCGTGGTGGGCGTAGCCTTCGGGGCCCGGGCCGGTGAAGGCTTCAATGCAATCATCCACCAGGTTCATTATCCAGGTTTCGGGGATGATGGCCTGGGCGTAGAGGTTGACCTTGACCTCACGGTCGTAGGTTAGGGAGGAGTCTGACACTTCAATGAGCAACAGCACATCCTCGGAACTGGGCGATTTGCCCAAATAATCATCTTCGCGAAACAGCAGGACAGCAATGTCCGGCTGGGGCGTGGAATGATCTCCTA
>DAOUHR010000089.1:0-19115 GCA_034428635.1 Dehalococcoidia bacterium | reverse complement strand
GCCTCACCACCTGGATGCACCTGCACAACTACCTGGACAAGGTTAGGGAAAAGGGAGACATCCCCGAACCCCGGCGCATGCTGCTGGCCCTGCTCCCCTGGGCCTGGGAGAGCAAGTACGACCACCTGCTCCTGCGGGAACTGCCCGCCCCCAAGCCAAAGCCCGACCTGTCCCTGCTCTGGGCCCGCTGGTTTGCCATGGCATAAGGCCCCGGGCCCTTGGTAGGGGCAGACCTATGTGTCTGCCCTGGCCCACGGCGGTAATGGTGGGGGCAGACCTATGTGTCTGCCCTGGCCTGGAAGGTCAACCGTAGGGGCGCACGTCCGT
This sequence comes from Dehalococcoidia bacterium, assembly GCA_034428635.1. Taxonomy (GTDB): domain Bacteria; phylum Chloroflexota; class Dehalococcoidia; order Lucifugimonadales; family UBA3495; genus Bin22. The sequence goes on along the minus strand of DAOUHR010000089.1, from coordinate 18,788 downwards.
GCGCCCAACCCCGCCAATTTACCGCTCATCCTGAGCCTGTCGAAGGACCCTTTGTCCTGTAGCGCAGGGTTCGGGGAGGAAGGGAAAATGAGACAAAGTGGGACAAGAAATTAAGAAGCCCATTCGTGAATATTCGTGGCTATTCGTGGATAAATCCTTCCCCTCTCCCTCTGGAAGGGGGGCCGGGGCCGAGGGGAAAATGGGACAAAACGAGACAAAATGGGACGAAAAACAAAAATTCCCACCTGCCTGTCCCTTCTTGTCCTTCTTGGATAATCGCATAAGAGAGCCTGCCACACCGGCCCTGGCACAGGTGAGACAGTATCATCCATTGTTCCTTCCTCCGGTTGGCAATTCGGTTGACTGTAGCTACCCGTAATGCTAATGTTCAGCCGACAAACCTATGGATAACAAGGGAGGTCTTTCTATGCCAATGACGACCGGCGCCAGGTTCGTGGCGGAAACTTTCAAGGGGTACGGGCTGACTCACGTCTTCTACGTCCCGTCCATTGCCCGCCGCATTCTGGCGGAACTGGAAATTGCGGGTATTGAGCGCATCGTCTGCCACGGCGAAAAGGCGGCCGTCTACATGGCCGACGGCTACGCTCGCGCCTCCAACGGCCCTGCGGTCTGCATGGCCCAGTCTGTGGGCGCGGCCAACCTGGCCGCCGGCCTGCAGGACCCCTTCCTGGGACTTTCCCCGGTCATCGCCATCACCGGCCACCGGCCCCTGACCCACCAGTACCGCAACTCTTACCAGGAAATCGACCATTTCCGCCCCTTCAGCTCCACCACCAAGTACAGCGTGGCGGTGGACACGGTGGAACAGTTGCCTCACCTCCTGCGGCAGGCCTTCCGGGAAGCCACTTCCGGCGCACCAGGTCCCGTGCACATGGACTTCATGGGCATCCAGGGCGAGGTTATCGAGAACGGCGAGGCCGACATGGAAGTCATCATCGAACAGGACTTCATGAAGCGGTCCACTATTCGCCCCGAGCCCAGTCCCGACCTGATCCGGCGCACGGTCCAGGTCCTGGCCGAGTCCCGCCGGCCCGTCATCGTCGCCGGTGGCGGCGTCACCTCCTCCGGCGCCCAGGAAGAGGTCGTAAGGCTGGCCGAGATGCTGAACATTCCCGTGGCCACCTCCCTCAACGCCAAGGGCACCATACCCGAGAACCACCCCCTGTCCGTCGGCGTGTGCGGCGCCTACTCCCGCTGGTGCGCCAACCGCGTGGTGGCCGAATCTGACCTGGCTATCTTTATCGGCAGCCAGACCGGCAGCCAGGTTACTCTCGACTGGCGGATTCCCCTGCCCGGCACCAAGGTTATTCAGATCGACATCGACGCCTCGGAACTGGGACGCAGCTTCCCCACTACCGTGGCCATCCAGGCCGACGCCAAGGCCACCGTATCCCGCCTGGTTGAGGCCCTGGAGCCTGTCTCTCGTGTTGAGTGGGTGGAGCGGGTTCAGGAACTGGTCCAGGGGTTCCGGGACGAAGTAGCGCCGGACTGGCACTCCGACGCCCAGCCCATTCGTCCGGAACGTATCTGCCAGGAGTTCACCGACAACCTGCCCTCCGACGCCATGCTGGTCTCCGACACCGGCCACGCCGGCATCTGGACCGGCGCCTACATCGAACTGCACCACGCCGAGCAGGAATTCATGCGGGCCGCCGGTTCCCTTGGCTGGGCATTGCCTGCCGCCCTGGGCGCCAAGTGTGCTCTGCCCGACCGCCCGGTGGTTGCCTACACCGGCGACGGTGGCTTCTGGTACCACATTTCCGAGTTGGAGACGGCCGCCCGCTACGGCATCAACGCCGTCATCGTGGTCAACGACAACCGCTCTCTGAACCAATGCCGCGTGGGCGACGAGCGCGTAGTCAACGCCAATTACCCGGGAATGAACGCCGACGCAATGTGGCAGTTCACCGATGTGGATCTGGCCAAGGTAGCCGAGTCCATGGGCTGCTTCGGCATCCGCGTCACCGACCCCGCCAACATCTCCAGCGCCATCGACGAGGCTCTGGCCTCCAACCGCCCGGCAGTGGTGGACGTCGTCTCCGACTGGGACGTCGTGGCCCCGCCCCCCTGGGGCCCCAGCAGCTCCGACCGCGTGCGCTACGACTAAAAGGACACCCCAAGTCCCTTCCCCCTTGACGGGGGAAGGCTAGGATGGGGGTGAGGCGATGGGTCCAAGCAACCGTCGCCCGAGCCAAACAAAAACGGGGCGGGTCGCAATGACCCGCCCCACACTAACCAATCTAAGTTTGAATAACTTGCGTTACACCTGCCGCAGCTTGGGGTCCAAGGTATCCCGCAGCCAGTCTCCAAACAGGTTGAACGCAACCACCGTCAGCATAATGGCGATGCCCGGGATGGCCGACACCCACCACGCTGTATCCACGTACTCCCGTCCGTCCGAGACCATGCTGCCCCAGGCCGGCGTCGGGGGTGGAATGCCCGCCCCCAGGAAGCTAAGTGATGCTTCAACAATGATCACCCACCCCACCTGCAGCGTCAGCAGCACCAGCAGGGTATTCACCGTATTGGGGAACAGGTGGAACAGCACTATCCGAAGGTGAGAGCAGCCCGCTACCCGCGCCCGCGCAATGAAGTCCCGTTCCCTCAGGGCCAGCACCTCGCCCCGTATCACCCGGGCGTACCTCGCCCAGAGCACCAGGGCAACGGCAATCACCACGTTAGCCAGGTTGGGCCCCACCGCCACCACCAGCAGAATGGCAAACAGGATGATCGGGAATGCCAGCGTACTGTCCGCGCTACGCATGAACACCGCATCAATCCGTCCACCGAAATACCCCGAAACCAGCCCGATGGCAGTGCCAACCCCGCCTCCAATGGCCAGGGTGAATAAAGCCACCATCATGGATACCCGGCCGCCATACATCAGCCGCGTTGCCAGGTCTCGCCCGAGGGCATCGGTGCCCAGCGGGTGCTCCCAGCTACCACCCTCCTGCCAGACGGGAGGCGTAAGCCGGTCGGCTAACGAAGGCTGCGTAGTGGAGTGGGGGGTGAGCAAGGGCGCAAATATAGCCGTGAATAACACGACAATGATTATCGACATTGGTATTAGCGGAGCGCGCCTTAGTGTGTCCGCAGCCTGCCTGCTTCGTTCCAGGAAGGCTGGTCTTCCGGCTAGCGTTGTGCTTGTTGTTGCCAAAACTCGCCTTCCTCTCTAGTCGTACCTGATTCTGGGATCGATGTAAGCGTAGGCTATGTCTACCGCTAGGTTCACCGCAATGACTACCACGGCAATCATCATCACCAGGGTTTGCAAGGTCGGAAAGTCGCGCCAGATGATAGAGTCATAAACCAGTCTCCCCAGGCCCGGCCAGGCAAAGACGGTTTCCACCAGAATGGCGCCGGTAATGAAGGTAGCCAAGTATGTCCCGGCGAACGTCAGCACCGGAATCAGGGCATTCTTGAACGTATGCTTCCATACTATCTTGTATTCCGGTAACCCTTTGATCCGGGCCATCTTGATGTATTCCCCGTCCAGGGCGTCCAGCATGCTGGACCGCAGCAATCGCATCACAGCCGCCGCCACCCACCACCCCAGGGTAAAGGCGGGCATAACGTAATGGCTGATCCCTCCAGTCCCCGCCGCCGGCAAGAGATCCAACTGTACGGTGAAGAACTGGATCAGCATGATACCAACCCAGAACTGGGGCAACGACTGCCCCATGATGGCAATCAGCTTGGCACCACCATCAAAGAAGGTGTCCCGTTTAACCGCCGCCAGAACTCCTAATGGTATGCCGATTATGAGGGTGATAACCATACCAGCCAGGCCCAGCCTGAGTGAGTTCATCACCTTGGGCCCGATCAAGTCCATAACCGGCCGCTTGGACTTTATTGAATCACCGAAATCGAACTGGACCGCGTTGCTAATAAACTTCCAGTATTGAATGGGCCAAGGCTGGTCCAGGCCATAGTGGGCGCGGAGCGCGAGTTCTGTTTCTAACGTGGCTTCCTGTGGCAATAAGAGAATTATCGGGTCTCCGGTGAAGCGGCCCAGGGCGAATATGATCATTGACAGGATGATGAGGGCAATTATCGACTGTCCTACCCTCATTACAATATAACGTTGCATGATCCGTCCTTAATTGGAGACGGCTGGCAGTTCCCCCGCAAAGTCACGGGGCCAGGTTTGCCGGGGCGGGTCTTGGACCCGCCCCTGATATCGCCGGTCTAGCCGACTATGATTACTCCTACCACCTTAGTTCGGGGAAGAAGAGGCTGTCCACGTTGTTGTCATAGGAGTCTTTCCCGGTGTTCCAATAAGTGATTTCCGGGATCGCAGCGAAGGCCGAGTCCACCTCGAAGAGGGGTATGCCGTCGTAGTTGGCTAGCAGATGTTGCTGCATCTCGCTGATGAGTGTCTTCACCTCTTCCGGATCCGTGGAGGAGAAGGCCTTGTTCATGATTGCGTCGAACTCCGGGTTCTTATAAGTGGTGTAAGGTGCCTCGGAGTGCTTTAGCACCTTAACGATGCTCAGAATCTCAGCCGGCGCTGCCCGGTTATGCGTACCCCAGGGGCCAACCCAACCGCCACCGAGACTCCACGCTCGGCGCATGCTTCGCAAAGTGCCGTATTCAGTAGGCTGGAAGTTGACCTTCACTCCTACCGCTTCAAAGTCGGCTCCCACTGCTTCAATCATACGAGCGAACTCGGCGATGCCACCGAACGAGTAGATGGCCAGTTTGATCTCCAGAGGGTTGCTATCAGAGTACCCTGCTTCCGCCAGCAACTGCCGCGCCCGGTCCGGGTCATAAGGGTAGGCACTCTGGGCGGGATCATAACCGCTCTCGGCGGCGTAACTGCCCATGGGATACAGCGTAGTACTGCCCCGTCCCAGGAAGATGTGCTCCAGTATTGCGTCCCGGTTGATGGCCTTGTTCAAGGCCTCCCGCACCCGGATATCGCCAAACGGGTTGCCTTCCTCCCACTGCTGGAAGAAGTACATCCCCGACAGCAGGGCCCGCTCTTTGTAAAAGATATTGAAGCCGTCGTCGGCCAGCGGGGCTATGCGCTCCCGGCTGACGTCAATAACGTCTGTCTGGCCGGACTTCAGCATGGCGATTCGGGTGGTCTCTTCTGACACACCCAGGAAGGTTATTTCAGCGTACTTGGGTATGCCACCGCCAGCACCGCCACGGAAGTGGGGCCGGTTGATGGATTCAACGGCGACAGAGGCGCCCAGTACCTGGTCCACGAATTGGTAAGGACCGCTGCCGATGGGAGACTTGGCGAATTCCTCTTCACCAATGGCCTCATAGTGGGCCTTGGGAACAATCATCCCTTCGGTACCACGCACTCCGGAGAAAATCCACGGGGCGTACAAGCACGGAGTGTGGCAATTGATTACCCACGTATGAGCATCGGGAGTCTCGTAGCTGTCCCACAAGGGCGTCAGTTCGTTGATGAAGGCGTTCTGCGCGTCCTCCTCCATGACCTCCAGCGCGCTGAATATTACATCCTCGGAGGTCACCTCGGTTCCGTCGTGGAACATCACACCCTGGCGCAAGTTGACAGTGTGCACCTTGCCATCAGGGGAAACAGACCAGTCGTTGGCTAGGCCGGTTTCCTTGCTGAAGGCACCTTGGGCATTAGACCCAATGACCACGTCGTACATGGACGAGTTAACGTCCTTGCCACCCGCGTTAACATTGCTGGCCTTCGGATAGATGCCGTCACTGCCCATGGAGGTATAGGTTATGCGCAAGTGTCCTTCGGACTGCATTGCGGCTTCCGGCGCCGGCGCCGGAGTTGGCGTGGCTACCAGGATCTTGTCCACCTGGACTTCCTTCACTCTTTCTTCGACTACCGTCCTCTCGACGGGCACTTCCCTGATAACTTCCCGGTCGACGGGCACTTCAACTTCGACCTCGCGGATAACCTCTCGTTCGACGGGCACCTCCCTGATCACTTCTACCGTTTCCGGCGCAGCGCTGCCGCAGGCCACTATAAACATCATGGCCAAGACGCCGGACAAAATGAGAACCTTGTGCAAGCCTGACAATCGAAATGCCATTTGAACCCTCCCAAAAGAAAAATATCTGACTTCGGCGGGCCCAACGGGCCCCGGGTAAATGATGGGCAACATATTACCACAATTGATGCTTTCACATACAACATCGTCAATAATTGGCCTTCAACTAGAACTCTGGAAATAGTCTTGAACATATTTCGTAATCAAGATGAATTATCTGACGGAAATGTATGTGCAATTTACGGGAACCATTAAGACTCCACCTTTCTCAGGTGACCGATATCCCTCCCTGGGCAGAGTCTTGACAGTAGCCCGCAAAGAATAGGGTCCCGTGCATGATGCACGGGACCCAAGAGCGTAAACCCACGGGGAGTCCAATTGTTAAGGTCTGGTCACATCCACTACCTCAAACGTTCTCACCCAGTATTCGCCGGTGATGTAGCTCCAGCTTGTGGCAAAGTTCCTCTGGATGTCGTCGGCGAACTGCTTGCGCAGGTTGCTGGTCTCATATACGGCCAGGTCTTCCTCGGTATTCCAGACGCTTAAAGAAACCGCTTCGTCCTCGCCGTCTATGCCCCGCAGGATGGACCGGTTTACCAGTCCCTCAACCTTTTCATTTAGCGGGAAGACGTTTTCGCGATAGTATCTTTCATACTCCTCCCACCTGTCGGGACGCAGGTGTCCCCAAACCATCCTTACGTACATTCCCTTACTCCCTGAACTGACGTTAAACTGTAACGGCAACCATGCCGGTAAGCCTCCGTATACCGGCAGGCACCGGTTCAGGCTACAGCCAAATGCAGGTAACTGTGTTGGATACACCGTCCACTGGGCGGATTCGGTTACGAAGCATGCCGGTTATGTCCTCCTGGGTATCGGCCTCTATTTCCATTACGGCGTCGTAGGGACCCAGCACCTCCTGCACCACGGTGCCAGGCAGGTTTTTCAGCCGCTCAATGGCTGACTGGGTTTTGGCAGGTTCCAAATTCAGTAATATGTAAGCGTGTACACTCAAGGTTGCCGCCCTCAATGTCTTTCAAGAGTGATTCTTGCAGATGGCGCCGGCCTCTATGCCCGCATCCCTGCGAGTTCGCCACACAGTATATCATCGGGGCCCCACAGGCACAGGCTATGAGTCTCCGCGCTGCAGCTCCCTAGTGGCGCTGATTGTAAGGTGCGTCAGGGTCTCTGCATAGCGGTTGGAGAACAGGCGGCCCACGGCGGCGTAAATCCTCATGCCGATTTCAGGTTCCCGGGAGCAAAGCATCAGGAGCTCGGACCTGGGAATGGCCAGCACTTCCATTTCAGTGAGCGCTTCACCGGAAGTTATCAGGGTACCGGACCCAAGGAGGGCGGCCAAGGGGAACGCTTCGCCGGGACGGGCAATTCTTACCGAGATTTCCCCTATTTCGGAGTGCGTTGTCAGGTGGGCTTCCCCTTCCAGAATTACGAACAGGAACTCGCCAAGTTCACCGCCGGTGCCGAGCCACTCACCCGCCTCTACGTTACGTCGTGACCCCAGGGCAACCACCTTTTCGATCTGATCCGGTGAAAGGTCTACAAAAGCGTCTATTTGCCTGAATATACGGTTGTCGCCGTCATGGAATTCTCCCGTTGCGGTGGCTCCGGAAGCCAGTTCCTGTATTTCACGGGTGCCAAACACTCGCACTTCCGAAGTTGCCCGGCGTTGCACCTCCCTGGCGATGCTGCGCTTTACGTGACGGGCGAGCAGTTTCCTGTCGTGAGTGTACATAGCGATTAGGTCAACCGCCTCCCGGTCAGCCAGCCGGACTATTCCGTCTGGCACCGAATTAGCTACTTCAACCTCCAACCGCCAGTTCTCTGCCGCCCAATCCTGCTGACGGGCCAGAGACCTGAGATAGGCCATGGCCTCAGACCGGTCTGCTTCTTCCTGTTGGCTGGCAAGGATAATATGCTCGCCAATCTTCTGGGTACGGGCTGGCGGAATCACCTGGACCAGGATTACTTCCCCGTCCTCGGTGAGTTCGTTCTGGACCAATGGAAAGACCTCTTCCGCTTCCTTGGACCCATCCAGGGGAATCAACACCTTCTGATACATACTTCCTCCTTTGGGCAACCCGGCTGTAGCGCTATGGTGTCGTTTCGGACTTCCGTTCCTCTCCAATAGTTAGGCTGAAGCACTCGCGGGCGGTTTACTCCTTTAGTAAGGCATCCCTGAGAAAAAGTCAGGAACGAACTAAAGTGAAGGAACGGCCTCATCTTCAGGCAGTAAATCCCAGGCTAGTTCCCGGTCCAGCTCGAAGGCCTCGTCCGCCTGTAACTGGCCCAGAGAGACGTGCTCCCTGGTTCGCTGGCTGCGGTAGACCTGCCCCTTGAAGCGCGCTGCCAGCTTGTCCAGAGTACCTACGGCGCTATGTGTCGCCGACAGGGCCGATGGTCCCCGCCGTTCTGACCGGATGACTGTGCCCTTGATGTTGACCGATACTTTGGCCAAATAGCGTTCCTGGCGACCCCGGGTAGGCTCGTGGATGATTTCCACGCGGGCCTCGTCAACCGCGGGCAGATGGCGCAGCAACTGCTCCATCTTCCGGCTGACCAGCGCATCGAGCCGCCTCCCCAGATTGAAATTGCGGCTTTCTATATTTAGTTCCATTTTACACCTCCTCAAAGGAAAGGTTGTCGCCTGCTTGCGCAAGGCAAAGTTGTCCCACAGGACGAAGAACGGGAATGAGCGGCCTCCGTGAAGAAGCGACGCTCATAGCCGATCTGGTCCAAGGAAAGTTTAGTTACGACTCAAGAGGGTGTTGATGTAGACAGGAGTCATTTCAAATCGGCGACAATAGGGCACAAAGCCATTGGCGCCATGAAACAGGAACTCGTTGGCGCAGGTTTCCCTGCCGGAACCGATAACGAGAATTGGCGCCGAGGTGAGGCAGCGAATGGCGCGCAGAAGGTTAAGGTGGCTGGCATCCCTGGTCGAACCGCTGATGATTACCACACTGGGTGCGTCTTCGACGACATGCTTGATGCCCCTGCGGCCTTCGGTGGCTTCAACAATATCGAAAGGCGAACCCCGTAGGGCCTGAATGATGCTTGCCCGTCCTCGATAATTGCCAATCAACAGAGCTCTGGGTTTTGTCTTCGTTACCATAATACCCTCCTTTAGAGTGATATTAAGCAACCTGCAGGGGAAATATATCCCCTCAATTTCCTCCTGTTTGGGTCATTTATTCATACTTTGCAACATTAGTCAACATTGTGCACCATTTCACTAAGATTATCTTTATATCTGATTGTGATAGTAATTTGTTATCTCCCCCAGCGTTGTTAACGTTACGAAAACCACAGATTTCGTCAACAAGTTCCGGGGACACAAACAACCACTCTTATACTCGCCCGGACTGGACAGGAATAAGGTTCCTGATACCTTTCTAATTGGCGGTTTACCTACCGGCAACGCTTGTACATAGCTGGAGTGGGCTCAAGGAAACGGGTATCCCTTGGGTTTGTTGGCGCTAAATAGCGCCGTCCTTGTTTAATGTTGGCGGTGTGTAATAGTATTAGCCAACATTGTCGTAATTTGAACTTGGGGGATTCTTAATATGAACGCAAAGCCGGTGAACATTTACGAGTACGAAGAAATAGCCAAGGGCAAGCTGGGCAAAGGAGAGTACGATTTCATCGCCGGCGCTGCTACCGACGAAATAACACTGCGCCGCACCCGCGCCGTATTGGATTCCATTCTGATGAAACCCAGGATGCTGGTGGACATCAGCGACCGGGATATGGGTACGACCGTGCTGGGGCAGGAAATTTCCTTTCCGGTGATGCTGGACCCGGCCGGCAACCACAGTTCGGCCCACCCAGAGGCCGAGCTGGCCACTGCCCGTGCCGCCGGCGCCGCGGGAACTGTCATGGTACTTAGCGCCCAGGCCTCGAGAACGCTGGAACAGGTAGCCGAGGCCGCCACGGGACCTATCTGGTACCAGCAGTACTTCTTTAAAGACCGGGGCCTTACCCTGGAAATGGCCCGCCGAGCCGAGGAAGCCGGTTACTCTGCCTTGTGCCTAACGGTGGACGCCAAGGTGAAACCCAAGCGGGAGCGTAACATCCGCAACAACTACCAGGGGCCTGCCTCCCCCAATTATGATCCGGCCCTTAACGTGGGCGGAAGCACCTGGAGTTTCGGCCTGGACGCTCCTTCCGGCGCCAACGACATCCGGGACCCGGCCGCCACCTATGACGACCTGGACTGGCTGGCTTCCAATACCCGCTTGCCCCTGGTGGTAAAAGGCATCATGGTCGCCGAGGATGGCTACCAGTCCGCCGAGCACGGTGCAAAGGCTGTAATCGTCTCCAACCACGGAACCCGCTACCTGGATACCACCTTTGCTACCATTGAGGTCCTGCCCGAAGTGGTGGACGCAGTCAACGACAAGATCGAGGTGTACATGGACGGGGGCATCCGCCGGGGTTCCGATGTATTCAAGGCTCTGGCCCTGGGTGCGCGGGCAGTGCTCATAGGACGCCCCCTTTTCTGGGGCCTGGCCGTAGACGGTGAGGAAGGTGTCAAGTCGGTGCTGGAAATGCTGCGTGACGAACTGGAAGCCACTATGGGCATGTGCGGCAAGACCTCGGTGCAGAATATTAGCCGCGACTCGATAGCTACCGTGTCTCCCTTGCTGTCCTTGTTCCCCACCGCGTCCGAATTCCGCTAGCGGTATCGGGAGAGCTTCGAGCTTGCGGGAATCAAGAAAGGGGCGGGATTAAGACCCGCCCCTCGCACCGATGTTTAAGGGAGTTGATGCTATTCCTGCAGCGCCGGCATAACCTCGTCGCACAGCAACGAGACTGCCTCGCCCACGTCGGGGCCAAGTTCCGAGAACATCAACTGAGTGAAGCCTTGGGCGCGGGCCGTGTTGCGTACTTCCACCAACCGCTCCGCGCAATCTCCTGGAGCCCCGGCGATGAAGATGGCAGCCACCATGCCGTCGGTAACCAGCGCGTCAAATTCCGCTTCCGTGGCGCCATTCCCTTCGGCCAGGTCCAGCCGTGCGATGTCAGCAATGGCTACCCCCATGCGTTCGATGTCCTCGTGAGTGTAACCCTGGCGGTACATGTTCAGCACTCGGTGTCCGGAGCTTTCTTTCACCCACTCCCGCGCGCGGTCCGCATTCCGTGACAAGGAAATCTTGATTTCGGCCATCCGGGGCACTTGGGCTTGATCCTTCTCTGGGGATACGGCGTTGTTGAAAATGTCCAGCAGTTCAGGCACGCGCCCGGTTTGAAGGGCCGCCAGGTAATGGCCGCCGAAGATCAATCCGTCCATATCTCTCCCTCCAACCTCCAGGCCCCGGGGACCGTTGCTGCCACAGAAGATATTCACCGGAGACGAAGGCCTAAAGTTAAGCTGAAAGGTAGCGCCGGGATTGAAATGATAATAATCCAGCAGGGCTGGATAGTCGGAAAAGCAGACTCCATCGCCATCCAACAATCGGCGCAGGCTCAAGGCCGTCTCCCGCAGCACACTGACCGGGCGGGGCGTTTGTATCAGCCGGGGCGTACGGGGATTGCCACGGCCCAGCCCGATGGATAACTCCCGGCCGTCCATTAGCTCGCTGAGGGTTGCCACCGAGTCGGCAAGGTCCACCGGGTTGCGGAAATACTGAACCGTAACCGCCGTGCCCAGCTTGATATTCAGGTTGCAGGCCATGGCAGCCAGGGTAACGTAACACTGGCGGCTGCGCAGGTTATCAGTTACCCACAACTGGGAAACTCCCTTGCTCTCGCCCTCCCTTGCCAGATCAACCAGGCGGGGCAGGGGAACATGGGCGTACGTTGGCAAGTGAAACTGAACTCCAACTTCCATTAACGGCATCAGTCATCCTTTTCGGTAAGGTGATATGGGAGGCGAAAACTACCCAACAGCTCCGGTTAAGCCGGTGGAATGAACCACGCAATAAATTAGCTAGCGTTGCTCATAGTTCTGTTGCCTACACCGCAGGCGTGGGAATCCACCATTCCCGGCCACGGACGGTTTCCACGTACTCGGGCCAGCGCAGGTCCACCGGCGGTGGAAAGTCGGATGGCAGCAGCGGGGCGACCCACTTTTCTCCCCCGATGCCGCCGCTGGTACGCTCCCGAAACTCGGTCTGTGCCATTTCAAGCTCTTCAGGATTTGTCATCAGGTCGGTAAGGGTTCCGGCGATGGCCTTACCTGCCACGAACATGCCGGGGTCAATGCAGTCCCGCACGCCGCCCATGGCATTGAGTGTCCACATTGGATAGGTGTAGCCGGAGGCAGGCGGCCGCAGCCGTGGCCGCGAAGTGTGCAGGCGGGCAGTCGGCGCGTGCCAGGTGTATTCCACGTAGTCGTCCGAAGTGAAGTTATGCTGCCAGGGCGGCAGGCTCCGCTGCTGCGCTGCTTCATAGTCTAGCGGGGTTTGCAGGAGCAGGTTGTCGTCGGTAAAGGGCTCGCTCGTGGGATTGAGCCCCAGGGTTTCCTGGATGGAGCGAGCGAAGTTTCGCGCCTCGTCGTTCATCACGGGCGGCCCCACTTGTTGCAGGTTGCGATAGGCTAAGTCTGCCAGGGCAAGGTTGGGCAGGCCTACTCGGGTCTTGGTTACCCAGCGGGGCGTAACCACGCAACCGGTTACGTCGGCAGCGTGCCGGGCATTGCGCTCCAAAACCTGATAAATCCGTTCCTGTATATCGAGAGTCGGAGAGCGCCAGGCGTACTGGATCTGGCCAATACGAGGCGGCAGGTTATCGGAGGTACACTGCCCACCGGCCATCATGTATTCATTGAGGGTCCACGTGCCGGTATGGGGGAACATGGCTTCCTTAGTGTACTTGGTGTTGGTGTACATCAGGCAGACTGCGTCAAGGGCGCCTGGACAGCGGGCCACGGTATGGGGTCGGTCCGGCGCCGCCAGTAGACCGGCATCCATCCACTTTTCCGGTTCTAGGCATTCGAAGGTAAAGACCACACTCCAATAGGAGCCGCAATGGGTTTCCCAGGCCACTGTGTTCGTAGTATGGGGATGATAGACCACGGCGGCATCCAGGTTGTCATAGTAACCTTTGGCAGCGTGAACCGGCTTGGACCCGCAGATCTTCTCCGCCGGTTCGCCGAAGATGCTGAGTGTCCCGGGCAAACCGTGAGCCTCCATGGCCGCCTTGGTACCCAGGATACCCATCAACGCCGCCACGCCCAGGGACGAATGGGGGTCGGTGTGGCCGGCGGCCCAGGGGTGCAGCCCTTCCCGGGGAGCCTGGTAGGGAACGGCCTGCTGCGAATTGCCCGGCACTGCATCGTACTCCGCAAAGGTTGCCAGCACGGGACCGCCCTGACCCCAGGTTGCAGAAAAGGCGGTGGGCATTTCCCCCGAGCCTTCTTCCACTGTGAAGCCCTGCCGGCGTAGCAGGTCCACGTATGCTGCCGCAGAAAGGTACTCGCGGTAGGCCGGCTCGGCGTATGCCCAGATTTCCTGGTGAAAGTCGGATAGCCACTGCCGGTGGTTCTCGATCCACGCCAGGGCTGTTGTCTTTGCGGCAGCTATCGAAGTCATTTCGACCCTCCTTGCCACAGGTATGGGAACCCCTGGGGCAGCATTGTAAGGCCTTAAGACAAGTTGGGCAAAACCAGGCAGACTTCCGGTGTAGATGGTTACGGCGGGTAGGAGCGGCTTTGAAACCCACCCTCGATGCAGGGCAAGTACTCTTTCCGGCCTATGCAAACTACACTGGAGCGCTATAGCAAAACCACTTTCCCATGACCCAGTCCGCACTGGGTATGACGATAGACACGACTTTATGGGTAGGATATATTGCTGCCATTCCTACGGAGGCACAGTTATGCAGTATAACCGAGAGATCTACGTCAACTTGCCGGTGGCCGATCTGGACAGGTCCATGACCTTCTTTAAAGCACTGGGCTTTGAGTTCAACGAAGAGTTCACGGACGACAAATGCGCCTGCCTGATCATAGGCGAGAAGTCCTACGTTATGCTGCTACCCCACTCCATGTATGGCGGCTTCATCCCAGGCAAGAGCATTGCCAACGCTGCGGTCACATCGGAAGTGCTGGTGGCGGTGTCTACACCCAGCAGGGAGGCAGTTGATACCATGATTGCGGACGCCATCGCTGCCGGTGGCAGCGAGTACCGTGAGACCGCCGACCACGGGTGGGTGTATTACCGGGCCTTCCAGGATTTGGACGACCATATATGGGAGGCGATGGCGATCGACGAAAGTCTGTTACCCGCGGAGATGAAGGAGAAAGGGAGCTAAACGTCATGGCAGAGGTTCAGAAGATCACACCATTCCTTTGGTTTGACGGGCGGGCGCAGGAGGCGGCGGAGTTGTATGTATCGCTGTTCCCCGACTCCAGGGTTGTTAGCGTCTCGCCGTTGGAAGCGGGACCCGCTGGGGGGGCTGCGCTCGTGTCGTTTGTACTGGCCGGACAGGAGTTCACCGCTTTGGACGGGGGGCCGATGTTCCAGTTCTCTCCGGCAATATCCTTCGCAGTGAACTGCGAGTCGCAGGAGGAGATGGACCACTTCTGGGAGGGGTTGGGAGAGGGGGGAGTCAAGGAGCAGTGCGGGTGGTTACGGGACCGGTTCGGGGTGTCGTGGCAGATAGTTCCCGTTCAGTTGGGGGCGTTGCTGGAAGCCAACCCGGAGAGGGTTATGGCCGCACTATTGCAGATGGAGAAGATAGATCTGGCCGCACTGGAATCGGCGGCCCGGGGGGAGTAGACTGCCTGAAAAGCAGACCGATAACTATTAACCATTAACTATTAACCATCGGGAGGATTGAGTTATGGCAACCAAGCGCATGGGTGAGGCATACTGGGGTGAGGAACTGCACGTACCCCTGTCCACCGACGGGCAAGTGTCGGCTTACGTGTGGCCGCTGCGTATCCTGTCTATCCGGGGCGAAAGCTGCGGCGGGCCGACCATTGGCGTTGACGTGGGTAACGAAGAGGTGCTGCGGTTCGACTGCCACGCCGACCGGGGCCACTGGCACACCGGCGGATACGACCGACTGGGCACGCCCGGCAATTCCCACGTGGACTTCCCGGAAAGGGTGGGCACGGTGGAGGAACAGGTGGCCTGGTCGCTGCGGCACCTACGGGACAAGGTTGGTGAACTGCTGGCCCAGTCGGAGCAGGAAGAGGCATCTCAAAAGGTAGAGTCCTACCTGGTGGAGACGGGCCTGATCAACATCCGCAACCACATCGAGAAGAATGCCTACCTGCGGAAGCGGGCCATTGACGAGCAGGTCATCGCCGGATAGGCGAGGATACCTCTTAACAAAAGAGCTTCGTAGGGCAGGCGGGACAGGTCTAAATCAAGAGACCTGTCCCGTTAATTATTTGGCAACCATTTCCCGGGGTGGGCGGTTAGCCGGGGCTGCACATCTGGCTATCCCCCACCGGAAGTGTCACCCACATCTTCACCTTCCACCATCAAGTGGGAAGGGGCTGTAGAGGCGAACTCCTGAGCCGACCTTCCCCCTCGCGGGGGAAGGGACTGCAAGTGTTGCCCCAGAACTGATTGCAGTCTACTGGATTACTTCACACTGTACCCTTCAGGAAGTTCGTAGTCCTTGCTGGACAGCTTCACGGTGGCTGCCCGTAGTAAGTACCAATGGTACGGATGCTTTACATCAATCGAAGTCAGTGGCCCGTATTCGCTTAGATCTGTTGGCGGAGTTGTGAAGGGCGGCAGAAAACCAGGATTGAAAGTCCCGGTGGGATCGTATACTGACCAGCTCTTAGTGGCGTTGTCGAAGTAAGCCACCCACTGGAGGTTGCCGGACAGGGGCGCCAGGGTATTGATTATGGGGGAACCCGGCGGCACCACGGGGCCGGAAGGAGCGCCCTGGACGGTGAAACTGGCCGAAACGGAGTCGGACCCCACGGTCATGGTCAGGTTGTAGCTGCCGGCGGACACATCGGGCACAACGATGGTGGCATAGAAACTGCCGAGGGAATCGACGGTGACGGGCGGCGCCGGCGAAGCGGATACGCCACCAAAACTCACCGCGCCAACCTGGGAACCGGGGACAAAGTCGGTGCCGCCCAGGGTGACGTCCGTACCGGGCTGGCCGCTGCCAGGATTGACGGTGAGAGACGGGTTCCTGACGGGAACCGGCGTTTCGGTGGGCAGGTTGGGCAGGATCACGATGGTAGGCGTAGGCCTGGGCAAAGGAGTCGCCGTGGGTTCGGGCTCGGGTTCGGATTCCGGTTCCGGCGTCGGTTCTTCCGTAGGCGTAAGAGTAGGTTGGGCTATTACCCCGCGAGTACCGAATCGGTCGCCAGGCACAATAACAATGGGAGTGGACACGGGGCCCGAGGGCTCAGCGGCCTGCTCCACAGGAGGCAACGGCGGAAGCGTGGGCGCCGGCTGGACCGGTGGGGCCGCTATTATTACCGGCGCGGCTGCAGGCGGCGGCACGGGAGTCGGATCCTCTCCGCCACAGGCGGCCAGGGCCAGCAAGACCACGCAGCTAATCGTCAAATAAATAAGGATTACGGGCAACCTAGGTGCCTTCACCCCTCCACTACTCCCAAAACCCATTTTTGCCTCCATTACAGTGGTGTTATGTAACCAACACCAATTAATTGTAACTTTGCAAGACTTTACTGACAATTCCCGCCTTTTGCGAGAATTGGCAGAAAATACCCTACGCATGGATTACAGGGCGGCAGATATTAGAGAATGTCGTCAAATTAGCCATTACCGTCGGTCAGGTATCGGGTATTAACAGGCGATATACCAGAGTCCTGGCATATCGCGGAGCATATCACCCATTTACATGACGGATCTGGATTCCGGCTTTCGCCGGAAAGACGAAACTCGGCTTTTGACGATATCCCCTAGACGAAATAGAGTTAATCCGCCGCGCCGGGCGCTTTTTATCCCGCAGGCCGATTCACCAGGGCAGATGTCCTCACCCCCCCTTCCCTGTTGGGGGGGCAGCAATTGGCCAGGTCTTCTTACAATATCGATGGTTCTCACTGATAGATCCCAAGCCGGGGCCGCCGGCTAAAACCTGCTCACTCCGTCTCATTTGGCAATGGGCAATAAAGGAACACTCAGATAGCCCTGCCATCTCAATCCGAGCGAGCGGAGCGACGGTTCCTTACAGGCCCAGCATCTCCTCCAAGTTCTTCCAGAGGATGGCTTCCTTCTCCTCGCGGGACAGGCTTTGGAGGCCGAGCACCCACGAAACGGGCCAGTCTATCTGCATGTCAGCCGGCCAGTCGGTACCGAACACCACCCTGTCTGCGCCCACGCAGTCGACCAGATATCGCAGATCCTCTTCGCTGTGGGTCAGACAGTCGTAGTAAAAGCTTCGCAGGTATTCGCTGGGAGGCCGGTTGATGTTCACCCGAGCCTCAGAGCGGACCTGCCAGCCCCGGTCCATGCGGCCGATACCATAGCAGGCGTAGCCGCCGCCGTGGCAGAGGCAGACCCGCAGGTTGGGGAACCTGTCCATCACGCCGCCAAAGACAAAGGAGGCGAAGGTAACGGCCCGATCGGCCAGGTTGCCGATGGTGTTGGACAGGTGGTAATTGTTATTCCTGGGGCTGACGACGGTGGGACCGTCCTGGTGGATGAGCATTACGGCGCCCAGTTGCTCGGCGGCTTCCCACAGGGGGAAGAACTCGGGGTTATCGTAGGTCTTGCCGTTGACGTTGTCGCCGATCATGGCGCCCTTCAGGCCCAGTTCATTGACGGAACGTTCCAGTTCGGCCACGGAGGCCGCCACATCCTGCATGGGCAGGTTGGCCAGTCCGGAAAAGCGGTGTGGGTACTGCCTGGTCAGGCCGGCCACGTAGTCGTTGCATTCGTGGTTCATGGCCACAACGGTGTCCAGGTCGCCATCATAACAATACAGGAAGGAGTGAGTGGACAGGACGTGAATATCCACGCCCAAGGAGTCCATGTCCTGAATGCGCTCCTCGGGGGTCCACATGCCCCTGGGTGTGTAGCCCTGGTATCTGCCGGCCACCTGTTGGGGAGACAAGGCATAGTAGCCGGTCCCTTCCCGCATGGCCTTGAGGCAGTTTTCGGGAGTAATGTGGGCATGAATGTCGATGCTGCGCATAAGGCAATTGCTCCCCATTAATGGTGTGAAAGGCACCTGCGTTACGTTAAACGGCATTCAGCCTACGGGCAAACCGCAATGGTGTCAACCGGGGCGAAGAGCGGACGGGTTGTCCTCTTTCGCTGAGGGTTCTCATGGTTGTCCATCTCCTTTTTTCTTCCACGAAGGGACACGAAGGGACACGAAAGTGGGATTTTTTTATTTTCGTCCCGTTTTGTCTCGTTTTGTCCCATTCCCCTTCGTCCCCGAACCCTGCCCCATAGGACAAAGGGTCCTTCGACAGGGTCAGGATGAGCGGTAAATTGGCGGGGTTGGGCGCACGTCCGTGCGCCCCTACGGTGGTCGCCAGTGGGCCTGGGCAGACACATAGGTCTGCCCCTACGGTGGTCGCCGGCGGGCCTGGGCAGACACATAGGTCTGCCCCTACGGTGGTCGCCGATGGGCCAGGGCAGACACATTGGTCTGCCCCTACGGTTGGTGCAAGCCCCCTTATGCCATGGCGAACCAGCGGGCCCAGAGCAGGGACAGGTCGGGCTTGGGCTTTGGGGCGGGCAGCTCCCGCATGAGCAGGTGGTCGTATTTGCTCTCCCAGGCCCAGGGGAGCAGGGCCAGCAGCATGCGGCGGGGTTCGGGGATGTCTCCCTTTTCCCTAACCTTGTCCAGATAGTTGTGCAG
>DAOUHR010000088.1:0-8254 GCA_034428635.1 Dehalococcoidia bacterium | reverse complement strand
CTCATTCTTTATGTTATCCAGTTGGCTTTTCTCGGGTCTGTGTAAGTTAAAGAGTCCTGGCAGCCTCGGGCCAATAACGCTGGCAGTCGGCCGTTAATGGCCCGTCGCTACCACGTCCTTCATTATGTGACACTCCCCGAAACGGCAGCCCCGGGAATGGGACTCCGGCGAAGATTGAAACTGTGGAGTCCCGCCGGTTTAACCTGTAAGCCAAAGCAAAACGCCTTTTCATAGTCAGGGAGAAGGTCGTAACTAAGTTGTCTGGCCAAACTACTCAATATTCGGCTCAATCCCGGGAACATTCGGGTGGTTCGGGGAAGGTAAACCGTGCCATGGGCCAGGCGTTGGGCGTCGGGATACTCGTTTGCCTTTGTATGGCCGTGGGAGGATCGGTTCTGCGTTTGCTATCCGGCGTCCCTGGCGCGTATCTCATATTCTTCCTTAGTCTCGGCCTGGCCACCGGCGGCCTTTCTCCGGGCGCTGGCCGCCGGGCTGGCCACCAACTGGCTGCCCATGGATAACAGGGCCCTCCTCCCGCCAAACCTGGTGGTCAAAATCGCCACTATTGTTGCCCCCATTTTCCAGGGGATAATCTACGGCCTCCCCGGGCAGCTTTTTTCCCTTCCTGCCTCGCTGCCCCTTTTCGCAACGGGTCCATTAACTTCGGCAACGTTCGATCTGTAGACAAGCAAGCGGCAACCCATTCCCTCTACTGAGTTGGAATGCGGCGCCTCCGGAAGCAACCCTACAGCAGGTCCAGAAGCCGGGGGTTGATGTTCATTGAGAAGTGTGATTGGGTTTGATTGGTGGGGGCCGTTCCTCCCTGGGCCCCCCGTGAAAGGTGAAGTGGGCAAATGATCGGACGGATGTTCGGGGCGACTTTCTTCAGTGCCCACACTTACGAGGAGATTGAAGCCGACCCCAGTTCATGGTGCAGGCCATAGGGATAGTCCTGCTGGCAACCCTCTGCGCCATTGGCGGGGACCTGATAGGAGAGATTCTGGGGCAGGCAACCTTTCTGCAGATTATCCTGGAACTAGGATTTGGCCTGGCCTTCGGGATACTGCGGTGGGCGCTATGGGTGACCGTCGTCTTCATGGTAGGCGCCGGTCCGCTGCGTACCCACCATACGGAAACAAGGTGGGCCGAAATGTGCCGCATCCTGGGATTTGCCCTGCCACCCGGTTTTCTGGCCGTTTTTCCAGCGTACCCTTCTTCGGCTGGGTATTCGTGTGGGTTGCCGTCTTCTGGTCTCTGGCCGCGGCAGTGCTGGGTGTCCGGCAGGGTATGGACTACGAGAGCACCGGCCGGGCCATGCTGGTGGTCGCCTTATCCGGTCTTATCGCCGTGATCCCCTGGCGCTCACCTTCTCCCTGCAGCTGCGCGTCTTCAACTTTCTTATGTAGGGGACCTTCTGTCCCAAACCAGCCTGCCGGTCTCAGCCCGTGGTCAGGTCAATGCGCCCGGCGATGGGCTTCATGCTCTCGACGATGAAGCTGATGTGATCGTCCAGATCCACACCCAGTTCCTCGGCCCCCTTGTGGATATCGTCCCGGTTCACGTCCTTGGCGAAGTTCTTGTCCCGCATTTTGCGGTGGACTGAACGGGGCGTCACGTCGTCCAGGCTCTTGTTGGGGCGCACCAGGGTTACGGCGCGGATGAAGCCGGAAAGTTCATCCACCGCAAAAAGAGTGTGCTCCATCAACGACTCCCGGGGTATGCCCGTGTGCTCGCCGTGGGTCAGCACTGCACGGATGATGTCTTCCGGGTAGCCGTGTTCCCGCAGGATTTCGGCTCCGAAGGTAGGGTGCGAGTCCGGGGTGGGGCAGATTTCCCAGTCGAAGTCGTGCAGCAGACCGGCTATGCCCCAGCGGTCCTCATCCTCCCCGTACTTGCGGGCATAGCCCCGCATGGCTGCCTCCACGGTGAAGAGGTGCTTCATAAGCATGTCGGTCTTTACGTGCTGATTCAGAAATTCCAGAGTATTGTCCCGGTCCATTGCGTCCATGGCAGCGCTCCCTGCTAGTCCCGTATATCCTGTCCATCATCTACTGCATTCACCGGCGGGGACGGATTGCTGACGGTGCCGATGACCCGCGGCAAGCACCGCACTGCGGTAGTCAGGAAGCCGCTGTGGGCCACCATGCGGTGTGCCGGACGCACGCTGCGTTCCGTTACGTGCCAGGGCCGCAACAATGTTTCTACTGTCTCGATCATCTGGAACCGGCCGTCCTCTTCCAGCGCCCCCACCAGCTGGTGGACCTGCAGAACCGTGGGCAGAAAGCTGATCATAATGCCGCCCATGACCAGGGCCTCGGCCACCCCGGGCACCGCCTGCCAGGGTTCCGGCACGTCCAGCACCACCCGGTCCACCTGTCGCTCCTCGATACCCTGGTAAACGTCGCCGACGGTGACCGTCAGGTTTGCCAGACTGGGCGTTACCCTCCCGATGTTGGCCATGGCCCGGGAAACTACCGATTCTTCTATCTCGTAGGTAATCACCCGCCCAGTGTCGCCCACAGCCCGCAAAAGGGCGGAGGTCAGGGCCCCCGAGCCCAGGCCCGACTCCACCACGGTAGCTCCGGGGAATATGTCGGCGAAGGCCACGATGTTGCCCAGGTCCTTGGAGTAAATGATCTGCGGGCCGCGCGGCATTTGACGCACGAATTCGCCAAGAGTCGGCCGCACCGCCAGCAGGGTGTGGCCCCGGTCAGTACGGTACCAGCCCCCCACGCTTTGGCCGATAAGGCCGTCGTGGTCCAACCGGCCCAGGTGGCAGTGAAAAACCTGCCCCTCGGACAGGGTAGTCAGGTACCGGCGGGCCTTGCGGTCCTGCAACAGCACCATATCGCCGTCGTGAAAATTGTTCTTGTCTGCGTCCAAATTACCCAGCAAATTGAGCAGCCTTACATTTCAGGCAGTTGTGGCGTGTAAGGGCAGGCTTGGAACCGGTCCTCACCGCGTTGCGACCGCTGCTTCCAACTAATATTGCCTGCAATGGTAACCGCTGGGACAAAGGTTGTCATCCGTGGGTAAGGAACAGCCCTCCTGGGTATGTGCCGTTTTGGCTGCGTCAAACCGGCCAAGGCCGGAAGGTGGATGCACGTTTCAAGCGCTACCCCTGGCAGGAACAGACTTTTGAGGGGACAGCCCGGACCAGCTTTCAGCAGGATGCGGCGCACTGTCGACAGACTCAGGTCGACCCCCTCGCGCCCCCGCGGCAGTTCGGTGAGATGGCTGTAGTTGGCGCCGGCGTAGCCGTCGCCGGCCAGCTTGACCACAGCAGCGCACTCTGTCGCGGGCAGGGATTTGTGGATCCTCAGTCCCCGGTTGGCGTGGACAAGCGCCTCGGCGCCGTCCTCCGGTGGCAGGCCGCCAACAGACACTTGGTGTGGCGCTCACAGACGCCCATGATCTCGGTTGCCTGCCCTGTTGAAAGGTGTTGAGTAGCTGAATACTTGCCTGTTCCCGGTGTTTCGATGTCGCTTCGCTCAAGGGGCGACTTTATCGCTGAACAGCTGGCCGATGACCCAATCGTCAAACAACAGCAGCCTTCTTTAGCCCTTTAACCCTCCCAGTTTCCCCACTCCCATTCGCAGACTGACTTTCACTAATGCTGGGTCGCCAACCATTTGCCGCACATGCAAATGCGGCAGGATGGTCTTCAGCCCGCTTTGGCGGAAGGCTGCCAAGGCTCCGGAGTGGTATTGCTGAGGCCAGCCAGGCTGGCTGTACGGCAACCTTTTGCCCTTTTTGTGGATAGCAAATGCCCCTTCAAATGACAGGCCAAATGCCCTTTTTTGCAAGGGCATTTGCCAATAGACCTTCTCCGAGAAAGTCCTGAACATTGGATGTATTAAATGCCGACCATCTCGTCCATCGCCGTTACCAGCGACCCTGGCGACGATGACCCTTCCGGCCTGCTCATAGACTTTCAAGTGGAACTCGGCGAACACGTTGCCTGAAGGGGCGACCAACTGGGGTTGACTGCCCGTGGTTTCGCAATTGGTACGACGGTCATCTTCTGGCGTGACTCCAACATGAACGGCGTATTCGACGCGCTGGGAGCGGTTCTTTGCCGAGCCGAGTCCAATACCGAGGTGGTCGCCCGATGTTCCATACCTGTGACTAATCCACCCTTCGTACCGGGATTTGGGGACTGTACCTTTGAACTTACAGATGACTTTAAGCCCGGTGACAGCACAATGGTCGGAGAAATCAATGTCGATTATGAAGAAAGCAACTGCAATTTCATTAACGCAAGAGACGGCGAGGGACATACATCTATCCTGGTGCTTGAAGAAGAAACGGGGGATGGCATCCAGCTAAAGGAGAATGTTGAAAACTCTTTCCAGGTGTTGGATCTGGCGGGCACCGTCAATCTGGGAACGTTCCTTCGTACAAATTCCACCATACGGGTGGATTTGCTTGATTTTCCTGAGGGCCTTTTGAATTCCATAAGAATAGGGGGATTTGGCGCCGACCTGGAGGGACTGGGCAACCGGCAGATTCCTGAGACAGGAAGGTTGAGCTTTCCCCTGGCGATGCCTGATGACGTCTTGCCCGGGCGTCAGGAAATTCGGGTTGTTGTCGAAGGGGACATTGGAGACTGGGAAGGGTAAAGGAACGGCGACCAATTAAACGGGGGCTTTTGTCTCGAGCTCCATACGACAGCGGAGGAGGACACCTCTCTTCACGTTCAGGTTTCTCCCTTGACGGCCTTGCCAAGCCAAAGGGTACGTGTGACAGTGCAGGGCTTTCATGGCACAGAAATAACTCGCGTAAGCATGGATGGCGTGGAATTGCCGGCCAGCAGGGTGGGGGATCAGGAAGACGACCCTATCCAGCTGGACAGCAGCGGCCGTTGGGTGGGAAGCGTGGTTCTTCCGGTAAATGGCTCCACCCTGCTGGGCGGAGAGCGGAAGCTCCAGGTAAGGGATTCACATCGCCGTCTTGGAGAGGCGATTATCGTTTTTCCCCACAGAAGTATCGAGGTGTCACCTGAACAAGCCGTCCCCGGCGACACGGTAACCATTTCCGGACAGGGCTTTCCCGTAAGCAACAACCGGGGCTCTGAAGTCCGGGTCGAAATTACCTTTGACTATGGCAGTGGTCAGTCTACAGCTTCCGTTTCCACCGACGCCGGCGGCCGTTTTTCCGCCGAAATGACTGTCCCCTGGGCTGTGGAAATACCTTCCACCAACCTTGTGTCTGCCGAGTTTATGGATGACGAGGGCCACACAATTTTCACCAACACCACGCATCTCGTGACGGAGGCCACGGTTACCGTTTCTCCCGATCGCGGCCCGCTGGGAACTACGGTCACGGTGACCGGCAGAGGTTTTCGCGCCTTTACATTCGTCGCAATGGCCATCATGGGCGAGGTTAACATCACCCCCTCCCCCACTCCCCACACCGACCGCAATGGGATGATGGAGTTAGAGGTTCTGGTTGCCCAGTCGGAAATAGGGTAAGAGTCAATCGTGGTCCTAGTCGGCGGCATTTACGTCCTGGCGGATTTTCGGGTCGGCGCACCATTAGTGGAGACGGGTCCAGTCACCGACATTGAAGCGCTGAGTACCACGCTGGGCGATAGCTTCCTGACTGCATTCCATTTCGGAAACGACACTAAGGAATGGACCTTCCATGATCCTCACATGCAGGAGGAGAGCACCCTGGAATTCCTGATTCCAGGGGATGTTGTCAAGGGCGGCGGAATAGTGGACCATTTTGGCGGCAGGAAAGTGTACCACCTGGCGTAACTGGCCAGCATAAATGTCCACGCTAATTGTTCATGGGAAATGTCCCGCCGCGGGGCAGTGACCGGAGGTAAGGAGGAGCCGTTCCGGCAGGGGCTAGACGCCTTCTGGGCAGTCCGGTACTACTCAGGCAGGTCCCACCCCTGCAGGAGGGCGGCCTGGTCCAGGCCCGCCGTCTTCTGCTCCGGCAGGGGAAGGTAGTGGATGGGATCGAAGACGAAGTCGGCCTGCTCGTAGGAGCGGGGGTGCCTGGCAACGATCTCGGCGCCGCAGCTGATCACCTACTCCCGCTCAGGGTGGCGTGTACCGAGCCGAAGAGACCATCGAAGTTTCCCTGACTTTCGACCAGGCGGTGGATGTGGCAGAAACCCCCTTTATAAAGTTGAAGATAGTCGAAGGGGATCATCATCTCCCCGGGAGGGGTCCGCTCGGTATGGCTCCGCCACGACCTGGAGACCTTCAAGAAGCGGCTCAAGGCTCAGTATTAATGCCGCAGCCAAGGTGGCCCAGGAAGGCGTCATCCTTACGGAGAGCCAACTGGCGGCCCTGGAAAAGGCCAAGCAGGAAAAGGAAGCATACGGAGAGATTGAGACGGAGCACCCAGTCACTACATAAGGACCTGGGCGCCCAGGACACTTACTACGTAGGCACCATCAAGGGCGTGGGCCGGATCTGCCAGCAGACCTTCCCCTAGACAAACAACGGACCTACAGCCGGGTGGCCACTGCCAAGCTCTACACCGACAAGAGCGCCATCACCGCGGCGAACCTGCTGAATGACCGAGTGGTCCCCTTCTTCGACGAGCAGGACATCAGGCTGCAGCGCGTTCTCACCGACCGGGGCACCGAGTACTGCGCCGACAAACTGGAGAAGCCGGAAAACCACGCCTACCAGCTCTACCTGGCGGTGGAGGACATCGACCATTCCCGGACCGGGGCCAACCACCCCCAGACCAACGGCATCTGCGAACGGTTCCACAAGACCCTGCAGGACGAGTGCTACAGCCTGCTCTTCCAGAAGAAGCTCTACCAAACTCTGGAGGAGTTGCAGTTTGACCTGGACGCCTGGCTGGAGCAGTACAACCTGGAGAGACCCCACTCAGGGCGCTACTGCTACGGCAAGACTCCCTGGGAGACCTTCCAGCAAAGCCAGCTTCTAGCGCTGCAGAAAGACCTGGGCCGAGGAGGTGACCAACCGGACAACATTACTCTACAGCTCTCTGTTGTAAGATAATTCCCTTGCGTCAGATGCAGTCTTGACTTTTACAGGAAAGCGGTTTTTCGGATCCTTTATGTGCTTAATGCTTCTACCTGGGGCGCTTTGTACAAAGAATCGGAGCCAAAAGAGGTTCATTGTGCAAGTCCACAGGCGAGGTCTGTACCATTCAGCCCTATTGCAATCTCTACAAGATTGATGTGAAAAGCATTAACCGCCGTACAGTGACGGCGGTTTCATATCTAAAATTGCGATGTCTTGGAGCGGGTGATGGGAATCGAACCCACGTAGCTAGCTTGGAAGGCTAGAGCTCTACCACTGAGCTACACCCGCCGGCCAAAAAGATGGTACAGTCTCCCCATTATAAACCCGCCAGCAGGCTTTCTTCCAGTAGAACTCTGCTCCCGGCAAAAGCCTCAAATTGGTGCCCCTAAAGACCCACAATCGGGCGCCGGCCGAATTCCGACAGAATCAGGAACGAATGTTGAGTGTGGGTGCGTAAGGGTTAAGTCCTGATATTCTGCGTTGTCACATATCTGAAGGTAAACTATTATGCTGCAAACCCGCTTTACCGACCTTCTCGGCCTGACCTATCCCGTGATGTCCGCGCCCATGAGCAACCACAGCGGCGGGCAATTGGCGGCGGCAGTCTGCCAGGCGGGCGGCCTGGGCACCTTCGGTGGTAGCAACGGCTTGGGCCCTGACTGGATTCGCCAGCAGATTGCCCACATCCGGTCAAAGAGCAGCGGGCCTTTTGGTGTGGGCTTCATTACACAACTTATCGGACCGGACCCGACCAACTTTGAGACTGCCCTGGAAGAAAGGGCCCCGGTGATAATCTTCTCTTTCACCGACCCGCAACCCTGGCTGGGGCAAGCCAGGGATGCCGGCGCGCTTACCATCTGCCAGGTTCAGTCGGTGGAATTGGCGGAACTGGCAGTTGAGGCCGGCGCTGACGTCTTGCTGGCCCAGGGTAACGAGGCCGGGGGCCACACCGGCCGAATGAACCTGCTGCCCCTGCTGGTGGACCTGCTAGAGCGCTACCCGGGGGTGCCGGTGCTGGCCGCCGGAGGCATAACCGGCGGGCGGGCCCTGGCGGCGGTACTGGCGGCTGGGGGCCCGGGGGCGTCACTGGGTACGGCCTTCCTGGCCACGCCCGAGGCAGTAGAGGTGCCCGAGCCATTCAAGGAAAGCATAGGTTTGTCTGACGGCCCGGATACTACCTTCACCCGCCTCTATGAACTGTTGGGCGATAGCCCTTTGGCCGTCGAGATATCGGG
>DAOUHR010000087.1:0-17581 GCA_034428635.1 Dehalococcoidia bacterium | reverse complement strand
CTTGGGAGATTCTGCCAAGCTCAGCGGCGTTTCCGGCGTGGGTCGCCGCACCGCCGACCGCATAGTCCTGGAACTCAAGGGCAAAATGGATGGCGTGGAAGTGAGTGGTGAAGAAACGGGCACTTATTCGGCTGATGCTGACCTGATTGATGCCCTGTCTTCCATGGGCTACACCACCACGGAAATCCGGCGGGTGCTGGCAAACCTGGACCGTTCGCCGGACATGACGGTGGAGGACTATTTGCGGCAGGCTTTGCAGTTGATAGGAGGGTGGTGAAGAGCTTCATTTCGAATTTCTCATGGGAAACAATAGGTTTGATCAAGGTGTAGATTCTTATTACCTTTGAGCGAAGGCCGAGGAGAATCATTTGAAGCATTGCAATGGAGACAAGCTCTTCAATGCCAGCAAAGAGTTGTTCAAGAACAGCGGTTTGGTGATTTGGAATGAAGAGCAAGAACAGTTTCTTGCAAGAAACAGTGGGGACGATAGAGAATTTGAAAAATATGCTATCGAGAAGTTTGGCCAAGGATTCGGCAGGTATAACTGCTGGGTGATGTTCTCAGTAGGGGCGGAGAATCTCGCCAAGGCGGCTTGTGTCTGTAACGAGATAGACGAACTGCATTTGGTCGACCCAAAGAATCTTGGTTATCCGATATATTCTACTGAGATGAATAAACCTGACTGGGTCCAAAAAGTCCTTAAACCACAACAAGGGCAATACGGCGATCGTGAAGCCAGAAAATACGATTATGGTACATTAGGAAAATATTGGTCCAAACACTTGAATGTACTTTGCGAAAAATGTGAAGTCGATCCAAAGAAGGCCAGTCTTCTAAAGGCCTGCTACAAATACTTTACTGAAGTTATCAGAAATCGAGATGCCCACACCTACATCGAGAATGTTCGAAGAGACGATTTTCCTGCGGTGGAAGCGATTTTTGTGCCTGCGTTTAATGTCTTGGTTAAAACCCTAGACGAGCGCCACTTTGAGGACTAACCATGCCTGATTTTCAACTGGCTTCCGATTTCCAAATGACCGGCGACCAGCCCGGGGCCGTGGACCGGTTGGTCAGCGGCGTGGAGGAAGGCCTGATCCACCAGACGCTGCTGGGCGTGACCGGCAGCGGCAAGACATTCACCATGGCCAATATCATCCAGGAAGTGCAGCGGCCGACCCTGGTCATCGCCCACAACAAGACCCTGGCCGCCCAGCTGGCTACCGAGTTCAAGGAGTTCTTCCCCAACAATGCCGTCGAGTACTTCGTCTCCTACTACGATTACTACCAGCCGGAAGCTTACGTTCCCCGCACCGATACCTACGTTGAAAAGGACGCCAGCATCAACGAGGAGTTGGACAAGCTCCGGCTTTCCGCTACCACTTCCCTGCTGACCAGGCGGGACGTGCTGATTGTGGCTTCGGTTTCCTGCATCTACGGCCTCGGAGATCCCGAGGACTACTTCAACCTGGTGGCCCAGGTTCGGGTAGGGGAGATACGGGAACGGACCCGGCTGCTGCGCCAGCTAATCGAAATGCAGTACGAACGTAACGACATGGACCTGTCCCGGGGGAAGTTCCGAGTTCGCGGCGACGTCCTTGAACTGGTACCGGCCTACGAGGATGTGGCTATGCGCATCCAGTTCTTCGGCGATGAGATTGAGCGTATCGTCTCCCTGGACCCGCTGACCGGCGAGGTGTTGGGACAGCAACAGGAAGCGGCCATATACCCGGCAAAACACTTCGTCACCAGCAAGGAAAAACTGGCCCTGGCCTGCGCCGACATCCGCGTTGAACTGGGGGAGCGCCTGACCGAACTCAAGCGCCAGGAAAAGGTCCTGGAGGCCGCCCGCCTGGAAAGCCGCACCCACTACGACCTGGAAATGCTGCAGGAGACGGGCTTCTGCGCCGGCGTGGAGAACTACGCCCGCCACCTCTCCCGCCGCGACGCCGGCACGGCGCCCCATACCCTGCTGGACTACTTCCCGGAAGACTACCTGCTGCTGGTGGACGAGTCCCATATGACCCTGCCCCAGGTACGAGGTATGTACCATGGCGACATTTCCCGCAAGCAGACCCTGGTGGACTACGGATTTCGCTTGCCGTCTGCCCTGGACAACCGGCCACTGAATTTCGGGGAGTTTGAGCGCCACGTCAACCAGGTCATCTTCGTTTCCGCGACCCCTGGTCCCTACGAGATGGAACACAGCACTACCATAGTTGAGCAGGTAATCCGTCCCACCGGGCTGTTGGATCCGACCATCGAAGTGAAGCCCTCGGAAGGGCAGATTGACGACCTGCTGCAACAGATCAAATTGCGGGTGGAACAACGCCAGCGGTGCCTGGTGACCACCCTGACCAAGCGCATGGCGGAAGAACTGGCCGACTTCCTCTCGGAAATGGGCATCCGCAACCACTACCTTCACTCCGACATTCACACGCTGGAGCGCGTGGAAATCCTGCGCGACCTGCGGCTGGGCGTCTACGACGTTATCGTGGGCATCAACCTGCTGCGGGAAGGGCTGGACCTGCCCGAAGTCAGCCTGGTGGCCATTCTGGATGCGGACAAGGAGGGTTACCTGCGCTCCACCACCTCACTGATCCAGACCATCGGCCGCGCCGCCCGCCACGCCGAGGGCCACGTCATCATGTACGCGGACCGGGTAACCGACTCCATGAAGTTCGCCATTGATGAGACCAACCGGCGCCGCAGCCTCCAGGACATTCACAACCGCGAGAATGGCATCGAACCCCAGAGCATTCAGAAGGCCGTTCACGACATCACCGAGACCATCAAGGGTATCGGGGAGAACCGCGCCAGCTACCAGGTCATTCGCCAGGAGATGTCCCGCGAGGATATGTTCCGGGTGATCAAGGACCTGGAGTTACAGATGAAGGACGCGGCCCGAAACCTGGAGTTTGAAAAGGCGGCCCAGGTACGGGACGAGATTTACGAACTGCGGCGCATACTGGCCGCGGAGCAAAAAACGCTGGCCGGATAGCAATGGCCCGGGCGGCTGGGTCTTCCGGCCGCCCTCCTCATTTCCTTTCTCTTACTACCGAGTCCTGATATTACTCCTCCCTGATTCCAGGGCAGCAACTTTCCTTTGGAGTGGCGACTGTACTGGCCACACTTATCCCGCAAGAATGGGAGGAGTGGCGTTCACCTCAATATTCCTGGCGCCCGCCCCCATTGGCGCTTCGGTGAATCAAAGCTCTATTTCCCCGGAGATTCTTCGGCATTTCCAGTACAGAGTAAGCCGATAAGTCTAGCCTCCTCCATTGGTATTTCCCATGTACCAGGGACCCGAGAATCCAATCCTTTCTTAGCAAGAGTAAGTAAGACATCTGTCACATAT
This sequence comes from Dehalococcoidia bacterium, assembly GCA_034428635.1. Lineage (GTDB taxonomy): Bacteria > Chloroflexota > Dehalococcoidia > Lucifugimonadales > UBA3495 > Bin22. The sequence continues at coordinate 14,226 of DAOUHR010000087.1, read as the reverse complement.
TGTCTGCCGTACGACGATTTCGGTCAGGACATCTGCTTTTAGGCAAACTCCCTATTCTGAACTGGAGACAATCAAACAGGCCTCGGCCATATAGTTACCGAATACGAACTGCTCAAACGCAGCTACGACGAATAACAATCGTACTTTATTTCACAATGTTGACATTCAAATTACCGGACAAATATACTCGCCGGAAAATTCCCAACGAACCGATTGCTACTGTCGGGGCTCGACGATAGCCATATTCTTGCGAAAAAGAGGCATGCGGCGTTCAAAAGCGTGGTATGCCGTTCCCTCTAAATTATCGTCCAACTTCAGAAAGGAGGTGAATAAGCACCATTCTGCGGCCTGCCGGGTGAGCTAACCCTGGGCAGGCGCAGTATTGCGTTTCATAGCCCGATACCAGGTTCCTGTTGACCCACGACAAGGCGGTATTTGACCCGGATGTGATTACCGACCATCGTAACGTTAGCATCTGCAAGAGCCCTTACCTATGGCACCAGGACCCAGGGAACCACCATCAGGGAGGAATAATGATGAGCACGTACAGGAAGTGGAAGCTGTGGCGCCTGTTTATGTCCGGCGCCCTCGTCAGCATGATGTTTGTAGTTGCTTGCGGCGCAGCAACGGAGGTTCAAGACCAGCCGGCACAGCAGCCCGCTGCTCCCGCCGCCAGCCAGCAACAGGCGGCCCCCGCCCAGCCGGCGGCTCCATCTGCCCCCTCGCAGCCGGCGGCCCAACAACAACAGCAGTCCGGTTCAAGCTCAGGCGGTTCTTCCGCCGCACCGGCCCAGCAACCCGCGGCGCAACCAGTCCCTACTCCCACTTCGGTAGCCCAGGCCGCCCTGGCGCCTGTGTCTGAGTCGACGATGGGACCCCGGGAAGCGCCTTCGTTCGCCTCCTACTGGAAACCACCAACGTCGTTCTATGGCGAACCGGTTTACGGGGGGACTCTCCGCATTAACTACGAAGACCCGCTGGAACACGCCAATGTCTGGGGCGCTCGCAGCGGCACCACAATAAGGTACCGGGTTCCGACCCACGACACCCTGATCCAGGACGATCCGTACGATCCTGGCGGCCCCTACATTCCCGGCCTGGCCTATGGGTGGACCGTGGACGATGATCTGCAAGGTGTAACCTTCTTCCTCAAGGACAACGTGATGTGGCACAACGGCGAACCCATGACCTGTGAGGACGCCCGTTACAGCTACGAAATCATGATCACGGAAGAGGGCATTACCGGCTCATACATGAAGAACCGGCTGACCGACGTGGACCTGAAGCAAATGCAGTGCGTAGACGAATCTGCCTTGAAGTTCAGGTTTACGAGTCCCTCGGCCGTTCCCTTGCTGAGCTTCGGCAATCCGGCCGCCATGATATTTAACAAGGCCTGGTTCCAGGCCGGCGGCGAAGAAGCCATGTTCCAGGATGTGACGGTGGGAACAGGGCCGTTTACCTGGGACGAAGGCCAGCAGGTCGGCGTGGACGAGCAGCACTTCTCGCGCAACCCCAATTACCACGTTGATGGCCTGCCCTATATCTATAACCTGACCATCTTCGGCATTCTTGATGAGTCCGCGCAACAGGCCGCAATGCTGGCTCACCAAACTGACTGGCACTGGATTCGCAACTTCGGCCAGTACGACCAATACGTGAAGCACGACCAGATCCAGACGGTAATCCGGGCCACCCGTTCCAGCGAAAACCTCTGGATCAACAGCCGAAATGCGCCCTTCGACAACGTCCGGGTCCGCCAGGCAGTCGCCATGGGATTCGACAAGTTGACCGGCATCAAGGTGACTCTCCAGGGTTATGGTTCCACTGGACTGGGCCTGATGCCTCCCGGCAGCCCCTGGGCAGTAACTGAAGAGCAGGCCTGCAGCATTCCCGGCTGGTGCCCACCGGCCGACATGGAGGCCCAACGGGCCGAGGCCATCCAGATTCTGAAGGAAGAGGGCTTCGACTTCGACAAGACCTACGTGTTGACGGTAGAAAGCGACAACCAGCGGGTCAATCGCGCTACCTACATGCAGGAGCAGCTGCGCCTGCTGGGCATCAAGACTGACTTTGACACCGTGGAAACCATCGCCTACCGGAAGTCCAGGCAGGCCGGCGACTGGGGCGACTTCATGGCCTCCACCGGTGGCGTAGCCGGCGTGGACGATCCCTTCCTGGGCCTCGGCCACAACCACCGGTGCGAGAGCCTGTACAACTTCCAAACTCCGGGTACTTCCTGCGACTCCGCAGCGGAGGCTATGTTTGAGGAGTTGGGCCAGATGACCGCCTTCGAGGAAAGAAAGAAGTTGGGTCAGGAAATCCAGATCCACCTCATGCAACAGTACTGGAACTTCCCCTCCTTCTGGGAGCAGGAAGGGGTTGCTTTCTGGCCTGAGGTCCGCGGCTACGTCCACTTCCCTGGTCCCACCTCCAGCCACCTCCGTTGGGCCCACATGTGGATTGACCCGAACCGCTACAACGATTCCGGCTTCTCGGGTCAGACCCAGGGCGTCCCTGGCGGCGAATAACCTTCGCCCAATACCCCAAGCCTCTCCGGGCCATCCCGTCGCGACGGGATGGCCCTCTCTTTGTCGCTCAGCCCGAGAGTGGTTTTGAGCCGCTCGCCCTGCTTAATGCCAGGTGGGCTACGGTCTCCTCCCTGACTCCTCCACCTTGACCCCACCTTGGCCGTGTGTTTAACTTTAGCGCACTGCCCATACCTGACAGGCGGCGACCGCAGGAAGCTCCCCTATGAGCGCCTCCCCCTGCGAATTGACGAAGTTGTGGGTTACCCCAATCAAGCGGGGAAGGTCATCAGGAGGGATTATGGACTTTGGCATTTTCATGCAGTTTGAACGCCGGGACGGAGGCACCCAGGTTGACGCCTTCAAGGAGGGGTTCGCCCTGGTGGACGCCGCCGAGGAGTGGGGTATCGACGAGGCCTGGCTGTCTGAAGTCCATTTCGCGCCTGCCCGCACCGTTCTGTCATCTCCTGCCGTCATCGCCAGTTCTATCGCCACCCGCACCGAGCGGCTGCGGGTGGGGACCGCAGTATCAGTCCTGCCCCTGGGCAACCCCCTGCGCATAGCCGAGGAAATGGCCACCGTGGACCAGATAGCGGAGGGCCGTTTCGATTTCGGCATTGGCCGAAGCGCCTTCCCCCGCGCCTACGACGTTTATGGCATTCCCTATGAAGAGAGCCGGGGCCGCTTCGAGGAAGCCCTGGAAATCATCCTGGAAGCGTGGAAAGGAGAGGCCTTCTCCTACCACGGGGAATATTTCCAGATCGAAAGCGCCCACATCTCACCCACTCCCCATACGCTGCCCCACCCACCCTTGAGGGTCGCCGCCACAACCGAGGAGACCTTCCCCCGCATGGGCCAGCAGGGTATGCCTATTTTCGTGGGCCTGCGGGGGATGGACGTCGACGACCTGCGGGTCAACCTGGATAAATACCGGGAAGCCTGGCAGCAGGCAGGCCACTCCGGCGAGGGTGACGTGTCCCTCCGCATACCCATTTATGCCGGCGAGACGGAACAGGCTGCCCTGGACGATCCGGCGGAGAGCATCCACAACTACTTCAGCCGGATGAGTTCCCTTTACAGAGATTCGGCCGGCAGGGCAGGCACTGAGGCCACGGAGTTGAGGCAGGGACGGGGCGACCGGCTGGCCCAGATGAGTTTCGACAAGATGCTGGAAACCAAGGTGGCCTTCGGTTCGGCCGAGGGGCTTGTCGGCCGCCTCACCAACCTTCAGGAAGATCTGGGACTGAAGAGCGTCATCGCCGAACTGAACCCCGGCGGCCTGATTCCGCCCGACCGGGTAATGCGCAGCATGGAAATTCTGGCGAAGGACGTTGCCACCCACTTCAAATAGGCCAGAGTGTTAATTTCCCCTTGACGGGGGAAAGTTGGCGCCTGTAGAAGGGATCGGCATGTGGAGAGAAGTGTCCAACCACTCTCTACCACCCATGGCCCACAAAAGTTCAGGTAGCCTCCTTCAGGAGCTTTTCCCTTGAAAGTAGCAGTATTGGACGATTACCAGGAAGTTGCCCTGCAAATGGCCGACTGGTCAGCACTGCCGGAGGGTTGGGAACCAGTGGTCTTTCGAGACCACCTTGCCGACGAAGACGCATTGGCGCAACGACTGCAGGGTTTCGACGCTGTCATTGGAATGCGGGAACGAACCGCATTCCCCCGCAGGGTGCTTAACAACCTCCCCGACCTGCGCCTGTTGATTACCACCGGCGGCCGCAATGCTTCCTATGACGTGGAAGCCGCCACCGAGCTGGGCATCGTAGTCTGCGGCACCGGAGGCGCCGGGGAGGGCCCCACCGAACTTACCTGGGGCTTGATTCTCGGAATACTGCGCAAGATTCCCCAGGAGGACCGCCTTACCCGGGAGGGCCACTGGCAGACGACCATTGGGGTGGGACTGAAGGACAAGACTCTGGGCCTGATCGGCCTGGGCCACATTGGGGGACTCATGGCCCGGGTGGGCAACGCCTTCCAGATGAACGTCATCGCCTGGAGCCAGAACCTTACCGCCGAGCGCGCCGCCGAATGCCAGGCCACCCTGGTGGACAAGGATACGCTCTTCCGCGAATCGGACATCGCCTCGGTGCATCTGCGCCTCAGCGACCGTACTCTGGGGCTGGTAGGAGCCCGTGAAATTGGCCTGATGAAATCCACCTCCTACCTGGTCAACATCTCCCGTGGCCCCATCGTGGACGAGGCGGCGCTGGTGGATGCCCTGGAGCGCAGGGCCATTACCGGGGCGGCCCTGGACACTTTCGACGTTGAGCCCCTGCCTTCGGACCACCCTTTCCTGAGACTGGACAACACAATCATTGCCCCCCATCTGGGCTATGTCACCGAGGAAGGTTACCGGGCCTTTTATGCCGGGGCCATAGAGGACGTACGGGCCTACGCCGCCGGGGAGCCGGTAAGGGTAATCAATCCTGAGGTCCTGTCAGCGGCCCAGCTGCGCCCGCAAACCTGAAGAGATTCAAGCATGGATAGACTGGACTAACACGGGAACGGGTAATCCGGGTAAAGCAATACTCTCTTTGCCAACCCATCCTGTACATCCTGACCATCCATGTTTAGCTGGAGAGACGGAATGAAAGCGGTACGAATCGAAGAATTTGGCGGCCTGGAAGTGCTGCAATGGGCCGAGGTGCCTGAACCCACGATCCGGCCCGGCCAGGTAATCATTAAAGTCGATTCATCGGGAGTGAATTACGCCGACATCATGCGGCGGCAGGGCAACTACCCGGGCCCCGATCTGCCTTCCACCCTCGGGTTGGAAGCGGCGGGCACCATTGTGGAAATTGGCGAGGGTGTAGCGGGTCTCAGCGTCGGGCAGAAGGTCATGGGGATGGGCCCCCAGGGCAATGCCGAGTACGTTTCCATTAACGGCAATTACGTCTTCCCCTACCCGGAGTCACTTGACCCGGTCCACGCCGGCGGGATGCCCATAGTCTTTCTCACTGCTTACCACCTGCTTAAGAGCCGCGGCCAGGTGCAACCGGGCGATACGGTACTTATCCAGGCGGGGGCCTCGGGCGTGGGAACCGTCGCCATTCAGTTGGCCAAGGCCTTCGGCGCCCGGGTCATCACCACCGCCTCATCTACCGAAAAGCTGGACCTTGCCCGTTCCCTGGGCGCCGATGAGACCATCAACTACGTAGCGCAGGACTTTGAGGAAGAGGTCCGGCAGATGACCGGCGGCAACGGTGTGGAACTGGTCCTGGAATGCGTAGGCGGACAGGTCCTGGAGAAGAGCGTCCGCTGCGTTGCCTCCTATGGAAAGCTTATTTCCTATGGCAATGCTTCCGGCACTCCCGCCGACCTGGCCAGCGGCGACATATTTGGCGCCAACCGCACCGTCATCGGGTTCAGCATGGGCCGCTCTCCGGCCGGTCGCCTGGACCACCCGGCGGCCATGGCCGAACTTTTTCCCATGCTGGCCGACGGCAGGGTCCGCCTGGTGGTGGACCGGGTGCTGCCCATGTCCGAAGTAGCCCAGGCTCACCAACATCTGTCAAACCGGGGCACCCACGGCAAGGTAATTCTCACTCCTTAAGTGCTAGAATGGCTGCCGCCAAGGCAAGCCAGGCTTGAGGAGCAGGAGTGATGACAGACGGAGCCGCCACACGCCCCGGCGACCTGCTGGTGCTGGCAGGCACCCGCAAGGGCGCCTTCATACTGACCGGCGACCAGTCCCGCCGTCGGTGGCAGCTTTCCGGTCCCTACAACCCGGGCACCGATATTTTTCACCTGGTTTATGACCCACGCGCCGGAGGCCGAATATACTCGGCCAGCAACAGCATGTGGTTTGGGCCACAGGTGGAATACAGCGACGACCTGGGCGGGACGTGGGCTCAGTCCAGGGAACAGCCCCGGTTCGCCGACAAACCCGGGTACGCCGAACACGACGGCCCCACCGTCGCCAACATCTGGCACATCGAGCCCGGCAGAAGCAGTGAACCCGATACCCTTTACGCAGGAGTCCAGCCCGCAGCCATCTTCAAGTCAACCGATGGGGGCACCACCTGGCGCGAAGTAGCGGGCTTGGGCAAACACCCCACCCGGTCAGAGTGGATGCCAGGCTTTGGGGGTCTGTGCCTCCACAGCATCGCATTGGACCGAGAAAACCCCGAACGCATGTGGGTGGGCATATCGGCAGCCGGCGTCTTCCGCACCGACGATGGCGGCGAAAGCTGGCGCCCCGCGAACAGGGGTGTTCGCGCCGACTTCAACCCCGGTGATCCCTTGCCGGAATGGGGTCAGTGTCCCCACAAGCTGCTGCCGCAGCCCGCCACGCCTGGCCTGCTGTACCAGCAGAACCACTGCGGAGTTTACCGTACCGACAGCTACGGTGAAGAGTGGACTGACATCACCGAGGGGCTGCCTTCCCGGTTCGGGTTCGTGCTGGGTCTGCATCCCCGGGATCCGCAAACCCTCTTCGTACTGCCCGAGGACGAGGCGCTGGGGACCGACGTGGGCGGTGGAATCCGCTACGCCTCCGGGGCCAGGTTCCGCATCTTCCGCAGTCGCACCGGTGGCGACGAATGGGAGGCGTTGACCAACGGTCTGCCCCAGGAACACGCCTACCTTCACGTACTGCGGGAGGGAATGGCTACCGACACTCTTGACCCGGTGGGGGTTTACGTGGGCACCGTGAACGGCCAGATTTTCTACAGCAGGGACGAGGGGGAGCACTGGGAACTGATGGTGGAAAACCTGCCGCCCATCAACTCAGTCGAGGTGGCGGTGGCGGTCTAGTGACAATCACGCTTCAGGGAAATCATCCCTACGGCTCATCGCGCCGCAAGGTGTACAAGTCTGAAGCCATTATTTTTGGTATCAGCGGCGTCAGGCTGGGAAAATCGTCCATAACGGCATGAATCAGCCGCCCGCTCAGACCGTCAGCGGCATCACTGGCCAGCCACACAGCCAACTCGGCGGCCCTCTCGATGGAGGCACCGCCGCCGCCAGTTACCTGGAGCCCGAATTCGTAGAGCTCGGTATCGCCCACCGCCTGGGCGCCGTCGGTGATCTCCTCCCACATCCCGGTGTGTATCGAACCGGGCCCCAGAGCGTTTACCTGGATGTTCTTGTCCACCAGTTCCAGCGACAGAATTTCCGTCAGGCGGATAATTGCCGCTTTAGATGAGCCGTAGGCTGACAGGTGGTAGGGAGCCGATGTTGCACCCGACCCCGACAGGTTTATGATCCGGCCGCCCCCTCCGGCAGCCATTGCCGGAATTACCGAACGGCAGCAGAGGTAAGTCCCTACCAGGTTCACCTGGATAGTATTTACCCAGGCCTCCAAGTCGTTATCCTCCAGCGCGCCAATGGGCCCGACAATACCGGCATTGTTGACCAGTACGTCAATCCGTCCAAACCGCTCCACCGCCCGCCGAGCCATGCCTTCCACCGAGTGCTGGTCGGTCACATCCGTTTCGATTACGCAGGTCTCTGCACCCTTGGAACTGGCCTGTTCCGCGGTCTCCTCCAGTTGCCGCACACTACGTGCCGCCAGGGCCAGCTTCGCGCCTTCACCGGCATAGGCCAGCGCAATGGCCCGGCCAATCCCCCTCCCGGCGCCGGTGATCAAGGCAACTTTGTTCTCGAGCCGCATAAGCTTCAGCCCTCCCTAAGCGGAGCCCAATGCAGGGTGCCGCAGGTGGTATTTGCCGAATTAATTCACAGGTGTCTCACGAATCTATGGCCGACAGACCTTCAGGGAATCCTACCCGAACACTTAGGCCAGGCAGGTCAATCGCTTCGCTGCACCTGACTGGAGCATGGTATCAGATGCAGCGGACACTGGAGCAGAGGTTGGCTAGTCCATTGCTTTCAGGGTCATTGAACACGCGTTTACCCCAATTAGCAAATGCTTCACCGCAACGATCCAGTTGCCCGCGCTTTAGCTTGCCCGCTTTAGAAAGGCCAATTACAATTGCGCCAATGATACTGACCCAATGAGAGCCGGAGCCGTCGAAACTTACGGCACAGAGGGAGATTTGTAATGGAATTTGGTTTATTCATGATGCCCCTGCACCCGCCGCACCGGACCTATGCAGACTCCTATGATCGGGATCTGGCGCTGATTGTGGAGGCGGACCGGTTGGGCTACCACGAGGCCTGGATCGGCGAGCACATCACCGAGCGCTGGGAAAATGCTCCCTGCCCGGACCTGTTGATTGCCAAGGCCCTGGCTATGACCAATCAGATCAAGCTGGCAACGGGCGTTACCCTGCTGGCGATCCATAACCCCGTGGAAGTGGCCCACCGCATCGCAATGTTGGACCACCTGTCCCGGGGCCGCATCTACTGGGGCATCGGCCACCGTGCCATTCCCACCGACCTGTCGCTATTTGGCGTGGGCGCAGATACGGGGGTTGATCCCCGCGACCGCTCGGCCGAGGCTCTGGACATCATTCTCAAGATCTGGGAGGCCGAAGGCAAGTTCACCTACAACGGCAAGTTCTTCCAGGTGGATGCCCCGGAACTGGATCCGGTTATGGAACGGGGTCTGCACATGAAGCCCTACCAGCAACCGCATCCGCCCATTGGGGTGGCGGCAACTTCCCTGGCCTCCGGTTCCATCCGGGTGGCCGGCGAGCGGGGCTGGATTCCCATGAGCAGCTCAAACCTGGCTCCCCAGCACCTGCGGGACCACTGGACCGTGGTGGAAGAGGGCGCGGCCAGCGCCGGCAAAGAATGCAGCCGCCAGGAATGGCGCGTGGGTCGCGACGTCTTCGTGGCCCGTACACCGGAACTGGCGAGGGAGCGGGCCAGGGCAGTTCTCGGCCGCAACTACATTCAGCACCAGTTGCCCAACCGCCAGGGGTCGGGTCAGCTTCAAGCCACCAAGATAGATCCCGAAATGCCCGATGCGGCGGTGGACGTGGACTACATGATGGAGAATATCTGGATTGTGGGCGACCCCCAGGAGTGCGCCGACCGCATCCGAAATCTTTACGAGCAGACCGGCGGCTTTGGCCACCTGTTGGCAATCACCCAGGACCCGGACGAAGCGGAATGGGAGCACGAGTGTCTCCAGCTTCTGATGGAGGAAGTGGGTCCCAGGGTTTCGGATTTGCGGGGGGAATAGTTAGCGGCGAACTGATAAGAGGTCTGAGTAAGTAGCTTGCATAGGGAGCAGTCATTCGCCTTCAGGCCGGTCCCTGCTGGTGGATTCACTTAACGACCAGCATTGCGTTGCCTGCGCCTGAGCCAGAACCTGGCGACGAGGCGGGGCGGGGCGATGGCTATGCGAATGGTTAACCTGACCAGTTCGACCAGGGAAACCAGGAAGTCGGACAGTATTCTGCCCCGCTTAGCTTGTTCCAGTTTGTACTTGGCTTCAGTTTCCTAAAACTTCGGGTCGTGAGGCAGCAAGGGGGGCATTCCCATAGCAAGACAATCCTCTCCTAAGGGTCGCTCCATCATATCACGTCTTAAAGCCACGCCAGTTCTGCTGTATGGGCGGTAACTGTTCAGTGTTGCGGGCCATCCCATCAAGTCTGAACTGTTACTTCACGCGCCCTATGCCAGAGCGATTACTTTGCCCTCAGAGTTTGCCGGTGTTTGCTGTGCTAACATATCTGTGACAATTCATGAATTGCAGAGGTCGAATCATGCCCCTCCTCCCCTGGCTCCGACGAGGCAACGCCGTTGCCGTGATTGAAATGCATGGCAGCATTGGTACACGGGTGCGGGAAACTATTTATGCCAAACTACTCTCAGATGTGGCGACCAACAGGCGTTACCGGGCTTTGCTGCTGGACATCCAATCGCCTGGCGGTTCGGCGTCGGCATCGGAGGCGTTGTACCTCAGCGTGGCGAGGGTGGCGGCCCAAAAGCCGGTAGTCGCCTACATCCGCAACATGGGCGCATCGGGGGGCTATTACATCGCCTGCGGGGCCAGCAAAGTCACGGCGCTGCCTTCTGCCCTGGTCGGTTCCATAGGCGTCATTTACATGCGACCCATCCTGGAACAACTGCTGGGCCGGGCAGGAATCGAGGTCTCGGTAATTAAGGGAGGCAGGTTGAAGGACATGGGAGGCTTCTGGCGCGGCCCCACCGAGGAGGAATCGGAAAAGCTTCAAGGCCTCATTTCCGAAATATACGAGAGCTTCCTGGCCGTGGTTATGGCCGGCAGGGCCATGAGCGAGGAACAGGCACGGGACCTGGCGACCGGGGAGGTGTTTACCGCACGCCGGGGCAAGGATATGGGCCTGGTGGATGAATTGATGGACTTCGACCAGTCGCTCCAACTGGCTGGTCAGTTAGCCGGCATCGAAGGGGGAAAGTCGAAACCCCACTGGCTTCGGCCCAGGCGCACCTTTTCTGAAAAGCTGACCGGACGCCCCGCCGGCCAGGCGCCGGCAGTCGGTATTCTCGGCCCCGATTTGCCTCGGTTATTGACCGGTGGCGTCTTCTACCTCGACCCCTCCGCCCTGCTGGGCAACCCGTACGATTAGCCCACGTTGCCAGGCCTGGCTCCTACCAGCCCGCATCATTGGGGCGCAGGCCCATTAGCGCCTGGCCACCAAATTCGTAGTTAGACAGCAGGCCGGCCCCGTGCTGCACTACAACATGTACGTCCCTCCAGCGACGTTCCAAACCGTTGCGGCGGTGGATGGCATTGGTCCCCGCAGCATGGAATAGAAGGTCCACCGCTTGAGCTGCCTGGTGGATAGAGTGCGTGATGGCCAGCCTGGCCTGCGCGATCTCGGGACTGGGCAAGGGCATCTCCTCGGAGAACGAGTCCCACGCCCGGTTCATGGCATCCAGCAAGTAGGCGCGGGCGCCGTTGATGATTGCCTCTGCCTCGCCCACCCCGGACTGGACGTGAGGCCGGTCGCGCAGCAGGGTGGTGGAGATGGTGGTCCCTGACTCGGACGCCAGTTCCTTGAAGGCGTCCATCGCCCCCCTGGCAGTGCCCAGGGCAACCGCGGACACCAGTACCCAGATGGCGGTGAGCATTGTCCTGGGGTGGTAGAGGTACCCCGGCTCCAGTGGCGGATCATAGAGGCGGAAGGACCGTTCGGTTGGGACGAAAACGTCGTCCAGCACAAAGTCATTGCTACCCGTTCCGCACAGTCCGACCACGTGCCATGTGTCGTGTATCGTCGCCGTTTCCACCGGGGTAAAGAGCATGACCGTGTCCGGCCTCCCAGCCTCGTTGAGGCGGGGGCCGCTGTTGTCCACTACCCGTGAGTTTACGAAGAGCCAGTTGGCGTTGGCGATACCGCTGGCGTAATCCCAACGGCCACTTACGCGATATCCTCCGTCCACCGGACGGGATTCCCCGACGGGACGGAAGGAACCGGCACACCGAAAGTCTGGCGGACTACCGAACATGCGCTGGGCAGCCTCGGGAGTGAAGTTACCGGTGAATAAGGCCCCTCCGTTAGACAGCAGCCCGCACCAGCCCACCGAGGCCTCGATCCGCGACACTTCCTCTATGGCCTGGTAAGCAACAACGGGATGCAACTGCGGGCCGCCCATACTGGCGGGCAGGAACAGTTGATAAATCCCGGCCTTGTCCACCAGCCGGGCGAGGCTGTCCGGTACCCGGCGTTCCCGGTCCATTTCTTCCTGCGCCGCCTGAATGTGAGGCGCCAGATCTCGGGCCGCTTTGACGAATGATCCGGCATGGCTTTCTTTAATCTGCATAAATCTTTGACCGACGTAGGTTGCAGGTTTTGCCTAATTTGGTTCGGTTGGCGACTCGCCAGCGAATCCTCTCTCGCCGCTTTCTTCCGGTATCCCTCTAACCCTGGCCCTCTGCGGCGGTCCGCCACAGGTGGGCGCCGGTGTAAGAGTAGACCAGTAAACCTATTGGATTTATGAATGCCCACCACTCCAGGTGAATCAGCCTCACCATATCGGGTTCACTGCCGGGGTTGAGACTAGCGAACCAGTTCCAGAAGTACCACAGGGCCAACACTATGGAGGCGGCGAAGCAAGGTTGACTTCCAGGTAGTCCCTGGTAATGGTCTTGTCTCCCTCTTCCCGGCGGCAAAAGCGGTGTTTCCGGATGGTGTTAACCACAAGGACCAGGATTACCGCAACGGCCATGAACCAGTTAAGGATTTCCCAGGTCCAATAGTTTTCGGTACCATCGTGTTATAAGGGAGTGGCAACCCAGTTAACGCTTACGATCAGGGCAATTCCCAGGAGATAAACCGACAAGGCCCTTTTCAATGCCACCATTTTCTGACCGTCCACCGTTTCTTCAGCATGGGGCCGCCGGAAGCTCATCCCTGAATCAACTGTCGGGTTAACCTACAATCTTCTTGGATTCCTGCCAGAGGGCTTCCTTGTCGTCCAGGGGCAACTGCTCAAACTCCAGCCCCCGCTGCTCGGCCAGTTCCTCCATTTTCAGGTACCTGGACCGAAAGCGGCCATTAGCCTGGCGCAGGGCATCCTCGGCCTGCACGTCCATCCACCGGCAGAGGTTAACCATCACCAGGAAAAGGTCGCCCAACTCGTGGGCCTTCTCGGCGTCAGTAGCAGCCTCCCTGAACTCTTGCACCTCTTCAACCACTTTGTCGAGAATACCGGAAACACTTTCCCACTCAAAGCCTGATCTTGCCACCCGGTCTTGCATAAGCTGGGCGTAGCTAAGGGCCGGCAGGGCGCTGGGAATGCCATCCACCGGCGACTTGCGGACACCCTGTTGGGCGCGCTCGGCCGCCTTCAACTGCTCCCAGTTTAGCTCTACCTCCCGGGCGTCAGAGACGCTCGTATCCCCAAAGACATGGGGATGGCGGCGCACCAACTTGCTGTTGATAGCGGTCAGCACGTCGGCAAGGGTAAAGTCGCCCGCCTCCCTGGCGATATCAGCATGAAAGGCGACCTGTACGAGGATGTCGCCCAGTTCCTCAGCCAGCAGTGAAGGCGTGCCCTGGTCTATTGCCTCCAGGGCTTCATAGCACTCTTCAAGCAGGTGGCGTTTAAGGGACTCGTGGGTCTGTTCCCGGTCCCAGGGGCAACCACCGGGAGCGCGCAGCCTGGCGACTACGTCCACCAGTGTCTGAAAATCACCCAAGTCCTTGTCCGGCAATAGCTGAGAAGGTTGCTTGTCAATCATGGCGGGAATTATAGAGGGCTGCCCTTGATTGCTCAACCTGGGACGCGGTGCTAGTGTAAAGGCAGATTCGCATTTGATGTGCTATGGTTCCAGGCCAAAAGGATTTGCCAATTTGAAAGCTCCCAATGTCCAAATCCCCGAAGGTGTTCGCCGGGTACTGGCTGCGCTGGTCGTCGTTTCAGTTCCACTGTTCCTCATCGCGGCCAGCGTTACCTGGGCGGTTAACGATCCCGGGCTGTACCGGAGGGGATTCGAAAAGTACAACATCTCCGTGTATTCGGGCATCACCGACGAAGACCTTATCCGAGTGGGTGCGGATTTGCGCCGGTACTTTAACTCGACAGAGGAGCCGCTAAGGGTTGTCGTCTCGATCTATGGAGTGGAGCGGGAACTCTACAACGAACGCGAGGTCCACCACATGCGCGATGTTAAGGGCCTGGTCCGCGGCGTTTACTGGTTAGCAGCCATAACCCTGGCGTTCCTGCTGGTTGTAAAAGGCGGGGGCTATTACCTCTGGCGATGGTCGTTTGCACGGCAGATGGCCAGATTGGGCCTCTACGGGGGCCTTCTGACCCTGGCGCTGGTCCTGGCAGTGGGACTGTTTGCACT
>DAOUHR010000086.1:0-46963 GCA_034428635.1 Dehalococcoidia bacterium | reverse complement strand
GAATTGGGTTGCTTGCCGGAGGATACCGTGGTGGTGGCATTGGGGGAAACGGAGTCGCCCTGGCAGGCCGCCAGCGCGAGAACAAGTGTGGTAAGAACGAGGACAATGCCCACGGCCAGTTTGGTGTTCATGCCTGCGCCTCAAATTGATGGAATTTATTGGATTTCCTTCAATAATGTAGACGCAAAGAGGGCTTAAATGGTTCCCGCCGAAGACAAGAACCTGGGAATCTAGGCCGCCGGCACCCCCGGCGGGGGACGCAGGGGGGTGAATGCCAGTACCACCGCACCGGCCACCCAAAGGATGGCAGCATAGGTGAATACGGATCCGATGCCGAAGCTGTTGACCACCACGGCAGCGACCAGCGGAGCGATGCCGCTGAGTACGCTGTTTACGCCCATGACTATGCCCATGGTCACACCCTCGGTGCCTCGCCCAACCTGGTCTAGCACCGTGGCCTGGAGGATCTGGTTCATGGACGAACTGAACAGCCCGATAGCCAGTACTATCGCCATGAGGAGGATTCCGGGCCCCGCCGGTTCAATGGCCAGCGACAGTGCACCCACGGCAGTAAGGCAGGGAATCAGGATCAGCTTCCGTCCAAAACGGTCGGACAGGAGGCCCGCAATAGGGGAAGAGACGACGCCCAGAATCAGCAACAGCGTCAGGTGGAGTCCCACCATGAAGGCGGAAAAACCTAACCCGCCGTCGGCAACCGGGTCGTGCAGGTACTTGGCCAGCCAGAACATCAAGACGACGGAACCCATGTCCCGCAGGCTGCTGACCAGCACCAGGGCCAGGATTGCCGGACTGCGCAGCAGGCGACCGGCATCCCGGAAGCGCTGCCCCACCTCCATTCGCTGGCCTCCGTCGTCGCCCTCGCCGCCCAGGTGGAACAGGGCCCAGAACACGACGGCGGTCATGACAACCGCGGGGAACACGTAGACCAGGGCAACGGGCCGCCAAGCCCCGGCAAAGAGGGTAAGCAATGCCCCGATTATCAGCGGGCCGATGCTGTCGCCAACCTGGCCGCCCACGCCGTGCATGGACAGGCTGAAGCCCCGCCTTGTGGGGAAGCGCTGGGATATGGCGGCAATGGCCGGCATGTGCCAAACCGTACCGGGCAGGGGCAGCAGAATGAACACCAGGGCCAGCATGACAAATCCGGGAGACGCAGCCACCAGGCCGTAGCCTATGGCGGCTATGGCCATGCACAGGGTAAGAATGAGACCCCAACGCCGGCGGAAAATGTCCACGATAAAGCCGGTGGGTATATTGGCGATGCCGCCGCTGATGCTAAGAATGGCGATGAGGGCGCCGAACTGGAAATTGGTAAATCCGAGAGCGGTCTGGATTACCGGCAACAGGACGACGATGCTCTGGCCGTACCAGTGGGTGAACCCGTGGCCGATAGAAAGGTTGGTAAGGACGAAGGGACCGCCGCGCCTGTAACGCGGTTGGCTCTCCCCCAAGCCGCTAGCTGCATTAGTTGCCAATGAACCTCTCCAGGGACCGTTCCAGACTAAGATAGGTATCGCTGCGGGTACCGAAAATGATGAGGGCCCCGCATCCCAGTACCAGGGCGGCCACGAAAAGGCTGCCGGACAGGCCCAGCAGCAGGCGGGGGAGTTTCAGGGTGGGGGATTCGTCAAACATCGGAGACCCTAATCATCTTCACCAAATATTAGCATCGGGAACTACAAAGGTATTTTGAACCCTAATCTACTCTGTGGGTAAAATAAAAACAAGGCACACTGTTCCGCTTGGCATAAAGAGGAGCCTTGAGACAGCAAGTCCCTTTGATATTCGGGGACCTGATCTCCCTCGCCTGTTTTTCCATCGACATCAAAACTGCGAAGCGTTAAACTGACATCAACCCATTGACCAAACTAGAACGTGTGTTCTATGTTTGGAGCAGTCAGCAGTTCGATTCTCAACAACGATAGTACACTGCTTCAGGAGACTGGGGGAATAATGATTACTTACGTGGTGTGTGATTTGTTCACAAGTCCAGCCAGGGTATTGGTGAACACGGTAAACACCGTGGGAGTGATGGGTAAGGGAATAGCTAAGGACTTCAAGACTATCTACCCGGAAATGTTTGCCAGGTACCAGGAGCTTTGTGAGAAGGAACAGTTCGACATAGGGCAGTTGTGGCTCTATCGGACCCCCAACAAGTGGGTCTTGAACTTCCCCACCAAGAAGCATTGGCGCAACCCCTCTCATCCCGACTATATTGAGGCGGGGCTGAGAGCTTTTGCTGCTAACTATCACGTCAACGGAATTACGTCTATTTCTTTTCCAATGCTTGGTTGCGGAAATGGAGAACTGGACTGGGAGAGTCAGGTGCGCCCTTTAATGGAACAATACTTGGGTCCATTACCAATCGAAGTATATATTCATTTGTTGGATCGGCAGGACCAATTCACACCCGAGCACAGAAACATTAGGCAAACGAAGAAATGGTTGCGAGCAGAGCCCGAGTCGCTAGCCTTCTCCGAGGTTTGGGCTGACCTCATTTCGTGTATTTGCCACGATCCGAATGTGGTCAGGATCTCCGACGCAGCCCAGTGCACAGCGACGATAGGTTCTGACGAGGCATCAATAGTCATGGATGTTCCGCAAGGGCAAGTTGCCTTTCCTGAGGAGACGTTTCTCGATCTGTGGCAACAGTTGCGCGGGTCAGGGTTCATTATTGGTGAGTATTTGCCCAGTGGGCTTAATTCCTACTCCGAATGGATAATACCATTGTTGGCCAAATTGCCCTATATTCAGCCCGTGGAAGTTGCAGAACAGTCGCATCGGGACCAATCCCTATTGGTTGGTTTACGCGTGGTGCCAATTGGGTCTGAGGCTCGCCAGCCCACTTTATCAATGC
Organism: Dehalococcoidia bacterium; assembly: GCA_034428635.1. Taxonomy (GTDB): domain Bacteria; phylum Chloroflexota; class Dehalococcoidia; order Lucifugimonadales; family UBA3495; genus Bin22. The sequence continues at coordinate 44,085 of DAOUHR010000086.1, read as the reverse complement.
TAACTACCACCATGATGTCCGAACCCTAATGATGACCAGATCAGACTCTGAGATTCGAGACCTTCTCCAACATTTGGATGACCTCCGAAGCGCTCCTTGGATGGATCGTCCTCGTCAGTCGTGGCCTGGCTACTTGTTTCATTGCACTGATATTCTGAACGTTTTGAGTATTCTCCGACAGGGAGAAATGCTCAGCCGGACAAAAGTGGAGGAGGCGGGACTCTTACAGTTAGACATTGCCAGCCCAGAAGTTATTGAGCATACTGACCTGAACCTTCAAGACTATGTGCGCCTTTATTTCCGCCCATGCACTCCAACTCAATACCGTAATGAAGGTTTTCGCCCAATTGGACAATGGGCTTGGAACTCCCACTGCCCTGTTCCGGTATACCTGATTTTCGACTCTGTTACACTATTGTCACGTTCCGACTGCCGCTTCTCTGATGGGAACCTGAGCTCAACATACGTCAACGTCGCAAGTGACATTGCCTTCCTAAAGCAAATCCCATTTGAATTGGTCTATCACGTAGGCTGGTTTGACCGCTCCGACCCAGATAACATAGTCCATCATCGTAATGCGGAAGTATTAGTGCCACAGCGAATCAGTCTCGACAGCCTGCGGTACATCGGTTGCCGGAGTTCTGCAGAATACGAAATGCTTCTACACCTGCTACCGCCAAATGCTCGCTCCCGGTGGATTGAGAAAATCGGCCTCGCTCGACGTCTTTTTAACCGCAAATGGACCTTTGTCGAACAAGTCGAAATGAGCTCCGAGCAGGTAGTCTTTCGGTTCAATAGAAGTTCTCAGACTCCTGGTCCCTTCAAGGCTAACGTTATACTTGAGGAATCAATCTCAGGGCCCCAAGACTATTGGAGCGATGATGAGTATCAGTGCAACAGGACGTTGCACCTTTCGCTTTCGAGTTCGCGTAATCCTCTTGATTACACTGTTCGCTTGTTCCTTAATGACCACTTAGCCTACGCCAACCGTTACCAAGCAGAAGACCTCCCCTTCTAAGGCCCCCTACGTCAACTTCCCGTATACCGTTTCCGGGGTTACCAGGATGGCCACCGAGTCCTGGCGGACCATGGCCTCGTCGTACTCGTCCCAGTCGGGGTGTTCGCTGCCGCTGCAGGCGCGGAAGATGTCGCGCAGGAGCAGGCGCAGTTCCTCGGCGTCGGTGTTGAAGGCGCCCTTCAGTTCCGCCTTGCCTTCCACTACCACGTAGGTACGCCAGTCGGGGGTGATGCACAGGACCGTGCACTGGGGGTTGCGGCGCAGGTTGCGGACTTTCTGCGACCGGGGATAGACCGACGCCAGGGCCATGTAGCCCTCGTAGGCGCCGCATACCACCGCGCTGGCGTGGACCGCTCCGCTGGGGCGGATGGTCTGGACAATGGCCCGGTGGTTGGTTTCCAGGAAGGAACGGATATCTTCAAATTCCATGGTTGCACCTCGTTTGCTTAATCCACGAAGGAACACGAAGGGTCACGAAGAATGAAATCTAAAAGGGCCGGCGGTAGGAGACCTCGGTTTCCACTGCGGTTATGAACTCCAGCAGCACGGCCTCGCCCTCCTCGGTCTTGCGGCGGGCGCGCTGAAAGGCGGGGATGATTTCCGCCGGGTCCTCGATGCGTTCGCTGTAGCCGCCCATTTCCCGGCCCATGCCGGCATAGTTGCCGCCCAGGTCGCGGGTGTTGTAAAGCTCGTGGGAAGCGGCCATGGCCGTTACTTCGGCGCCCATGCTGGAGTTGTTGAACACCACGGTGATGATGGGCAGGTTGCTGCGGACGGCAGTCTCAAAGTCCAGGCCGGTCATGCCGAAGGCGGCGTCGCCCATGAAGTTGACGCAAACTTTATCGGGATGGGCCAGCTTGGCGCCGATGATCAGGCCCAGGCCGGTGCCCAGGCCGTGGGACTTGCCCCACCCAAGGTAGCTGCCCGGGCCGTTGGAGCGGTAGAAGGGCAGAATTTCGTCGCGGGGACTGCCTGAGTCGTGGGTAACAATGGCGTCTTCAGGCGGGATGGCCTGCATGAAGTCATGGATGATGCGGTAGGGATTGATGGGCCGCTGGTCGGTGGTCAGCTTGTGGGTCCACTGCCCCAGCCAGGCCTCCCTCTCCGCCTGGATGGCGGCCGCCGTGGCCTGATTATCCTTGCGGGAGTCCCCCACGATGTCGCGACAGGCGTCGATCAACTGGCGCAGGGCCAGTTTCGCGTCGGCCATGATGGGGATGTCCACATGATAGTCCTTGTTCAGGTCGCGGGGGTCGTTGGTTATCTGGATGATGGTCTTGCCGGCGGGGATGTTGATGTAGCGGACGTGCTTGGTGAAGCTGCACCCCACGCCAAGGACCAGGTCGGCCCGCCGCATGAAGTTATGTACGGGGCCTGACATGACACCGCTGGCGCTGCCCAAAGCCAGGGGATGAACTTCCGGAAAGACGCCCTTTCCGGCCAGGCTGCTCATCACCGGAACCTGGAGTAACTCGGCCAGTTCCAGCAGATCGTCTGACGCCCCGGCGTAAAGCACGCCCTGGCCGGCGTGGATGACCGGCGCGGTGGCCGAACACAGGGCACGGGCGGCCGCATCAATGTCTGACGGGTTGCCCGGGAAGGGCAGCGCCTTCAGGGGAGAGTAAGCTGCCGCCGACTCGTCCACCTCGCCCAGGGCCACGTCGGTGGGTATTTCGACCAGCACCGGCCCGGGTCGGCCCTGGCGCAGGGCGGCGAAGGCGCGGCGCATGGTCTCGGCGGTGCGGTCCGGGCTGTTCAGCTGCTCAATGTACTTGGTGATGGCGGCGTAGCTGGTCATGGAACTGAACAGGGGCAGAATGCCCTGCCGGTCCATGGGGTGCCCCTGGGCCAGGATGAGCAGGGGAGTGGAGTCGGAATAGGCAGTGGCGATGCCGGAGAAGGCGTTCTCCGCGCCGGGGCCGTACTGCATGGCAAAAACGCCCATGGGGTTGCCACAGGTAACGCGGCTGTAGCCGTCAGCAATGCCCACGCCCACCCGTTCCTGGCGGCTGATGATGGGCCGGATGCCGGCCACTGCGGTGGCCTCCAGCACCGGCGTAGTGGGGAAGCAGCTCAGGTTCTGGACACCTTCCCGCTTCAGAATGTCAGCAATCAGGTCAACGGTGCGCATGGGAAACCTCCGGGTAATCGGGTGGCGGGTCGGATGGACATATCATCCGCCAGTATACCCCGGTTGTCCATAGAGCGGCGCAGGTCCAGGTACCGTTCCGCTTCAGGTGGTTGGAGCCGTGCAGCGGCGTGTTTCGAACCCGCTTTGCCTGGCGTCCAGATGTTCTCCCCTGCCAATACCATCTGCATCGGAACGATGCCACAGGTCGAGGAAGATTTTGAAGGGCAAAAGAACGGGGCCTCCCCTTTCTCGGGGGAGGCCCAATTCCACCAGTGTAGTTGACCCTGGGCGGCAGAGATTAGGCTCCGCCGGGTACTCCGGAGATCTGGCCGGAATTGCCGGTGTTGTCCTTGTCCGCCGGGTCGATCCACAGGTGCATGAACTTGAGGAAGGAACCGTTGGGCGCGGGGAAGTGGGAATAACCGTTGACCTCAGGCCAGAAGGAGACGGCTTCCTGCTCCCAGTAAACGGGGAAGGAGCTGTACGCCTTCATGGCTGCCAGGTCAATCTGGTGAGCCAGGTCGAGCCTCTTGGCGGGGTCCAGTTCTGTCTGGGCCTCGTCCAGCAAGGCAACGATGCTTTCGTCGCAGTTGGTGGCGGGAGGGGTCCAGTGATTACCCGAAGAGTCGCAGCGCAGGAAGCCTGCAACGCCTGCATTGGGGTCGTCTGCGGTTACCGTGCTGTTGCCAGGCTTGAATTCGCCCCAGGTGCCCTGGGATTCCAGGGTCCGGTAGGCGATGGTCTCCACCAGGTCAAAATCGGTCTTTACGCCGATCAACCTCAGTTGCTCCTGAAGGAAAGTAGCGCGCGCTTGCACCTGAGCGTCTGACTCTACTGTGAAAAGGTAAGTCTTTTCAAAGTCGAAGCCCTCGCCTTCAAGAATGGCCTTGGCTTCGGCCCGAGTGGCTTCCATGTCATCAGACACGCACCAGCCCGGCACCGAGCAGCGCTGCTCCATGGAAAGTTCCCAGGGGCTGCCAGGAGCGTAGCCGAAGCCGCCAGCGGCGCCGTGGCCGTCCTGCAACACCTGAATGGCAGCGTTACGGTCAATTCCCATCACGATGGCCTGGCGAACCTTGACATTGTCGAAGGGGGCGCTGCGGTTGTTGATCCACAGGCGGAAGTTACCGCGGGTGGCTCGGATTACGGTCACGATCTGGTCGTGGTCCACGTAGGACTGATACTGGCCCCAGTTGCGGACCCAGTGCCAGTCGGTCTGGTGGGCCAACTGGGTGGCCTGCTGGGTGGACTCGTCCAGGATCCCGTTGATTACCAGTTCGTCCACGTAGGGCAGACCGGGGAAGTAGTAATTGGGGTTCTTGTCAAAGTACTGGGTGTCGATACCGACTTCCTGGCCTTCCCTCCACATGAAGGGGCCGAGGCCGACGGATACGTCCTGGAACATGACATCTTCACCGCCCGCCTCAAACCAGGCCTTGTTGAAGATCTGGGCGCGGCGGTTGGCAATGGGAAGGAGCAGGACGGACTCGCCGCTGGGGCCGGTAAAGTCCATCTGGAAGGTATTGTCATCCACGCAACTGAAACCGGCAGCACCCTCCTGCACGTTGGCAAGACGGCTCTTCATGTAGCTGGCGGTGATACCTTCGCCGGTCTTCATGGTATCGAAGGAGAACCGGGCATCTTCACAGGTGAAGGGCTCGCCGTTGTGCCAGGTTACGCCGTGACGAAGATTAAAAGTAATTCCATCGAGGCCGTCGGCCAAGTCCCAGCTCTCGGCCAGGTCGGGAATAATGGGTCCGCCGGAATCGTAGGGGTTCTCCATAACCAGGAGGGCGCCGGTGGGCATGCGGTACCGGTCGGTTACGCCGGAACCCGCGCCCCAGGCGTTGGCGTGTTCAAGGGGGTCTTCGTAATTGATGCGAAGGGTCCCGCCGTAAGTAACCTCGCCATAGAAGTCGGCAACGTGGTCGGGAATGGGCACGACGTCGGACATTTCCGTCATGGCCATGGTATCGGGCTTGTCCATCGTCTCCTCTGCCGGTTTGGCCATTGCCTCCGGCTCTGCCGTGGGGGCCGGTGCTTCTGCAGCCGGGGCTGCGGCGGCGGGAGCTTCCGCGGCCGGGGCAGCTGCAGCAGGTTCGCTGGCCGGCGCTGCTGGCTCTGGCGACGCCGCGCCACAAGCCACGATCAACAGGGCCAATATTGCCAGTAAGGGCCCTAAAATGAGCTTTCTGGGTCCGTTCAGGGATTGGTTCCGCCAGTGGTAGGGCATGGTTTATCCTCCGGGTCTAGACTTTTTTAATAAAGGAACGAGAGTCCCTCATGTGAGTCCCAGATATGGAGTGGATGTTCTACAGTGTATGCACCTCCTTGTAGCAGATTCGGAATTTGTCGCTATACAGTAATGCTATGGACTTACAAAAAAGCACCGACGGAATATATACATTCAGTGGCCAATATGTCAATGTAGATCGCTGGTCTGCTAATCGTTGCAGCTTTTTCCGTAGCTACGAAAATGAAGAAAAACGGGATCAGGTGTCCCACAAAGTTAACCCGTTTTCTGGATACAATCGTGTCTTACCCGGGTGGAGCACAATGTGGACAGGTCGGGGGCGGGCCGTCGGAAAATTGTGGCTGGTAGAAGGATTTGGGCCACTCCCCGGGGAGGGGGAGTGGCCCGAAAAGTGTGCCTTAGCTTATAGTCTCTGGCCGTGGATATTAGATCCCGCCGGGTACGCCCATGGTCTGACCGGCGTTGCCGGTGTCGTCCTTGTGGGAGGGGTCAATCCACATGTGCATGAACTTGCGGTAGGAGCCGAAGGGCGCCGGGAAGTGGGCATAGCCCCTGACCTCTGGCCAGAAAGCTGCCGCTTCCTGTTCCCAATAGACAGGGTAAGAGCTGTACTGCTTCATGGCAGCCAGTTCGATCTCGTGAGCAATGGCCCGCCGCTTATCCTGGTCCAGCTCAACCTGGGCCTGGTCCAGCAGGGCTACGATGTCCAGGTCGCAGTTGTCCTCCGGCGGGGTCCAGTCGTTGCCGGTGGAGTCGCAGCGCAGGAAAGACGACACGCCGGCGTTGGGGTCGTCGGCGTTTACAGTGCTGTTGCCGGGTTTGAGGTCGCCCCAAGTGCCGGAGTTTTCCTGCTCCCGGTAGGCGATGGTTTCGACCGAGTCAAAGTCGGTCTTGATACCGATCAGCCGCAACTGCTCCTGGAGGAAGGTGGCGCGAGCCGTTACCTGGGCGTCCGACTCCACGGTGAAGGTGTAAGTCTTGTCAAAGTCGAAGCCTTCCTCTTCCAGGATTTGCTTGGCTTCGGCGCGGACGGCTTCCATGTCATCGGAGACGCACCAGCCCGGGACGGAGCAAAGCTGGTCCATGGGAAGTTCCCAGGGACTGCCGGGAGCGTAGCCAAAGCCTCCCCAGGCGCCGTGGCCGTCCTGGAGAACCGTAATGGCGGCATTCCGGTCAATGCCCATGATGATGGCCTGGCGGACTCGCACGTTGTCGAAGGGCTCGTTGCGGTTGTTGATCCACAGTCGGAAGTTGCCCCTGGTGGCCCGGATGACGGTGATGATCTGGTCGTGGTCCACGTAGGCCTGGTACTGACCCCAGTTGCGGACCCAGTGCCAGTCGGTCTGGTGAGCCAACTGGGTGGCCTGCTGGGCGGACTCGTCCAGGATTCCGAAGATGACCAGTTCGTCCACGTAGGGCAGTTCGGGAATGAAGTAGTCGTCATTCCTCTCGAAGTGCTGCTCATCATTCCCGACTGTCTGACCTTCCATCCATTTGTAGGGGCCAATGCCCATAGTTACATCCTGGAACATGGCCTCTTCGCCTCCGGCCTCAAACCAGGCCTTGTTGAAGACGATGCCCCTGCGATTGGATATATTGAGCAGCGGGATGCCCGTGGGACCCGTGAAGTTCATTTTCAGGGTCATATCGTCAATGCATTCCATTTCCTCCACTATGACGTGGGCCAGGCGGCTCTTCATGTAGCTGGCGGTAAGGCCGTTTCCAGTGGCCATTGTCTCGAAGGAAAAGCGTGCATCTTCACAAACGAAGGGCTCTCCGTTGTGCCAGTTAGTGCCGTCCCGGAAGTAGAAGGTTACGCCGTCCAGCCCTTCGTGGACATCCCAGTGACTGGCCAGGTCGGGAATCAACGGAGCGCCAGCATCGTAGGGATTTTCCATCACCAGCACGGCGCCGGTGGGACCGCGGTACCTGGACGAAGCGCCAGTTGCCGCACCCCAGTCGTTGGCGTGTTCAAGGGGGTCTTCGTAGTTAACGCGAAGAACGCCCCCATAGACGGGTTCGCCATAGTAATCGGTGGGGGGATTCCAGTAGTCGGCGAAGGCCATGGCGCCGCTTTCGGGCTTGGCCATCATTTCCTCGGCTGGCTCCTCCATGGGCGCCGGGGCCGCCGTGGGTTCAGGGGCCGGCTCTTGTGCCGGGGCCGCTGCCGGGGCCGCCGGTTCTGCTGCGGGTGCTGCGGGCTCGGGCGAGGCCGCGCCGCAAGCTACGATTGCCAGCGCCAGAATCGCCAGTAGCGGCCCTAGAACTAGCTTCCTGGGTTCCTTTAGCTTTTGTTTCCGCCAGTGGTAGGACATGGGTACCATCCTCCAAATTCAGACTTCTTGATAAAGGAACGGTTTCCCTGATTGTAAATCAGAATAATATATCCGAAACCTTCAGATAGGCCACCTCCTTGAATAAAGTAGTCGTTCAAGTGCTATGCACTATAAAAGACAATCTTTGAGGAATATGCGAGGGAATATATTCCAAAGAAGCCAAAATTGTCAATATATAAGTCAATAATACTGACAGATAGCAGACTTATTCGTACCAAGTAGTGCGTAGTTATCAAACGTATTTCGTAAGACTTTTGCCCTACTATTCAGAACAGCGTCGCCCAGGTGCTAATGTGCGATTTAGAAAGGGGATGGAGTCAGGGGAAGGGGTGGCGGTTAGCGGGGGTGTGGAAAGGGAAAGGGAACGGGCCCACCAGGTCTAGTCTTTCTCAAGAACTTCAATGATCTCTGGCGCCATGTAAACTCGGTTTCTTCTTTGGCCGGTTACTTCGATCAGTACTTCGGCGGTTTCGAGCCGTTCTATGGTTCTTTGGGCGCTCACCGTGGTAACACCCAGTATTTCACCTACTTGAGCGGCAGTGACCGCGGGGCTTGCAAAAAGCCGGTCAACCAACTGCAGGACCAGAGGAGACGAGCGTGTGCTCTGCATTTCCTCTCGGTAATGTTGCCTGAGTTGGAGCAGCCTTTGAGACCGGTCAATGGCGTCCCGCGATTGCACGGCTATCCCATCCAGGAAGAAATCTATCCAACTTGTCCAGTCTCGCTGTTGGCTGACCCCAAGCAGGAGATCTACGTAATGACGGCGATTTCTCTCAAAAAACGCGCTGAGATACAGCAATGGGTGAGCAAGATATTTGCGCTCACAGAGCAGCAACGCAATCAGAAGGCGGCCGACCCTGCCATTGCCGTCTAGGAAAGGGTGAATCGCTTCGAACTGGTAGTGGGAAAGGGCCAGCCTTACGAGGAACGGTACTTCATCTGAAGCCTGGATGAATGCCTCGAAATCGGCCAGGGCGGGCTGTAGCGCTGTCACGGGTGGCGGGACGTACCTGGCATCGGCCAGTCGCTGGTCGGCTCTCCCTATGTAGTTTTGTACGTCGCGAAATTGCCCCGGGCGGGTTTCTTCTTCCCGGACGCCTCCCAGCAGGATTTCGTGGACTTGTCGCAATAGCCCCAGGGAAACCGCAGCTGATTGCAGATAATCCAGTCCGTACTCCAGGGCAGTAACATAGTTCATTACTTCCGGGGCGTCTGGAGTCGCAAACCTCCCTGTAGGGGACGCTTCGAACAATGCCAACTGCCCGAAACCCGTCACCGTGCCTTCAATACGGCTGGATGATACCGCCTCGCGTCTTATGAAGGGGGCCAACAAAAGATAGGGATTGGGCAGCATCTGTCCAATCCCGTTCAACTCACCCAGAGCGCGTTCCGCCGCCGATAGTCGATTTATCGTCCCAATATCAAAATGAAGGCAGGGTGGAAGGGGATCGGGCAAGAATGCCCAGTACTCTCCCGCAAGAACTTCCCGCACCAGGATTTACTGCCCGGGGCAACGCTCTCCAAAATCCTCGGGTCGCAATGGAGATTCCTTCGCTAAAATACTTTGGTATGATAAAGCTCCTTAGTATTATACCAAACACGCTAAAAGTATAATAGTGGGCTTCAGGAGCCTTCAGGACGATGACTAAATTGCTGCGCTGCCCACGCAATCCTACCTACACCACCCCCAGCATTTCATAACTTCCCCCCACCACTGCCTTTCCATCCAGGCCCAGCCAGCGTTCTACCAGGGTGGCGTAGAGGCCGCGGTAGTCGTAGTTGAAGTGGAGGTCGCCTTCCAGCAGGTCGGGTTCGCGCATGGAAGGGAATTCGTTGTACTGGCCGCCCTTGACCGGGGCGCCCATGACCATGGACAGGCCGCCGGAGCCGTGGTCCGAGCCGGAACCATTGTCTTTCACGCGGCGGCCGAACTCGGTGAAGACCAGCATCACCACCCGGTCCTCCACGCTGTGCTCGCGGAGGTCGGCGAAGAAACATGAGATGGCGTCGGACAGTTCGGTCCAAAGCTGGGTATGGACCGCCATTTCGGCGGCGTGGGTGTCGTAGCCGCCGTGCTGGGTGTAGAAGACCCGCGTCCCCAGGTCGGCCAGTAGCACCTGGGATATGGCGCGCAGGTTTCGGCCTATGGCGTTGTCACCGTACCCCACTGTCGACTGGTACTTTTCCGGCGCCGTGCGGAGAATGTCGGCCCCCTTCAGGGCGTCCAGGCCCGTCTGACCCAGATAGTCCATGGTTGGGCCGGTACCCATAGCCGGCGAGTACATGCGGGCGAAGGCGTCCAGGGCGCGGGCCCGGGCCTCCTCCTGGGGGATGGAGGTCAGCAGCCCGTAGTTTTCCAGCACCGCCACCGACGCCACGGGCACGCCGGGCAGGGCCATGGCCCGGGGCAGGCCCCGGCCGAAGTTAACGCCCGTCAGCACGTTATCGCCGCGGGGATCGAGGTCGCGGATAACCTTGCCCAGCCAGCCCTCGGTGCCAATCTTGTCGGGTTCGCAGGTGTGCCAGATGTCCATGGAGCGGAAATGGGAACGGTTGGGGTTGGCGTACCCCACCCCGTGGACCACCGCCACGTCGCCCCGGTCGTATAGTTCCTTGACTGGAGCCAGGGTCGGATTGAACCCCACCCTGTCATCCAGGGGCAAAACTCGTTCGGGGGATATGTTCACCGTTGAACGATTATCGTAGTAGAGGGGATCGCCGTAGGGCACGACGGTGTTCATGTAGTCGTTGCCGCCGGTAAGCTGAAGGACAACCAGAACCGGGTCTTTGCTGGTGGTGGTCATGGCATCCGCTCCTTCTTCTGGTGGAGTGTGGAGGAATGGGCGATTTGACCAGAGTTTACCATACGGGGAGAGTACCGTGGCTCTCGGACAACGGGACCTTGCCGCGCAGTATCTTCTCCACGGATGGGACTTCAAAAGGATGGCAAAGTAGCTTCCAGTTCTCTTAGTCGCTGGCGACGTTCCTTTACGTCGGGCAGATGTTGGGCCACCAGCGCCCAGAAGTCGGGGGAGTGGTTCATGTGGGTCAGGTGGCAGAGTTCGTGGACGACAACGTACTCGGTCAGTGACGGTTCCAGCATGGCCAGCCGCCAGTTGAAGCGCAGGTTTCCGGTATGGGAGCAACTGCCCCAGCGGCGTTTTTGGTTGCGGATACGTACCGTGGGGACAGTCCCGTTGCCCAGGGTATGCAGCCAGCGGTCCAGGTGTTCGTCCACCTGCTCAGCGGCGCGGTGGGCGTACCAGGCCATCAGGGCCGCCTCTATCTGCTGGCCTCGGGTTGGGTCGTCCAGGCCGAGGGGCACGTCAACCTTCAACCGGCGCCGCTCCAGCGATATTTCAGGCAGGCCGGTGGGGGTGGAAACCACGCCCTGTACCCACAGGGTCAGGTCGCTGCCTTTGTAGGGCAGTTTCTCGCCGGAGAGGAAGGTGGGCGCCTCCGGCGTGGCCGGGGAGAGGTCCAGCTTTGACAGAATCCACCGGGCCTTCTGGCGTACCATCTCTTCGGCCTGGCCGTTGGTGGTATTGTAGGGCACGGCCAGCACCACTTCGCCCGAAACTATGGAGACCTGGTAGGTTTTCTTCCGCTGCCGACTGCGCCGGATACGGTATTGGATGGACCCGTCGTCTACTTTCAACCGCTTCAGTGGGCCAACTGGCCCCGACTTGCCGGCGGCAATGCAGCGGGAGAGAGGGGTTGGCGGTATGGATGAGTGGGCGTTTCGTATCAAGCTCTTGTACCGTGATTCCCAAGTCTGTCACCATTATTTCAAGCCGAATTGGCGGGCGCAATAGCCTCGCCGTCTCCAACACTCCTGGCGCGGTAGACGTTTGCACCATCTCTCCGCTCCCCAGGCTCCGCGAAATGAGGTCGGCCCCTTGGCTGTGGGTGCACATCTGGGCAGTCGATAATGCCGTTGCTACCGCTGGGTGGTGATGTTATTCTGGGAAAACCGGAAACGGCGGAGTTAGTGGCACACTTGTTGAGACTTTGGGCGCGTATTTCGGCGGGACCGGCCGGTGGACTGCGGTTGCTGGTTGCCACAGTAGCTTTGTTCGCGCTGGTCGGTTGCGGTAACCTGCCATCCCTGAATCCCGACCCAACGTCCATCCCGATCAGGAATGCTTCCATCGGTGGCGCCCCGCTACTTCAGGAAGAAGACCCCCAAACAGGAGCATTACCCTCTTTGGCTGTTGACCGAATCGCCTACATAGGTCCCTACGGAGACCTGTTCACGGTCAATCCCGACGGCAGCGACGAACGACGGTTGACCGGGGTCAGCCGAGTCCGTTCTCGTCCCTCGGACCCGGCTGGTCCGGCCAGCCCGTCGGACACCGCCGCTTTCTACCAGGTGCAGGACCTGGACTTCAACGAATCTTACGCCTGGCCCACCTGGTCGCCGGACGGGACCAGGCTGGCGGTTTCCCGGGTGCAGATTGCCCCCAACCGCTCCCTGGAAGTGTCGGTGCAGGTCATTGACGCCATCACGGGCATCAGCCGCATAGTGTATGAGAACGACGTGCCCGGACTGATCGCCGACGGATCTCCCCACTACCTATATTGGTCACCCGACGGGGAGTTGCTGTCCTTCCTGGCCACCACCCGCCAGGGTATGACCCTGTTCGCCGTAAATCCCGACACATCCGACGGCGCCATTGCCTTGGAACGGGGCGCACCCCTTTACTTCAGCTGGAGCGGCAACGGTCAGAACCTTATTGTGCATTCCCGGGATGAGGTTAAATTGCTGCGCCGCCCGTTGCTGGTGGACGACCCCCAGCACCTGGCCAGCGCTGTTGGCTTCCGTACGCCGGCCCTGGCTGCAGACGGTGAAAGCTGGGCCTGGTCCGGCGGGGATTCTGCCAGCAGCGTCATCTACGTGGGCGGCATTGGCGGCCCTGCTGCCCTGCAAATCATGGATACCGGGCCCCTGGTAGCCTTTATGTGGTCGCCGGACGGCCGCACCCTGGCCGTGGCCGACAATCCCGACCCACAGGGACGCATCTATCAGCGCCTCCGCCTGGTGTCTTCCGACGGAAGTGGCCTGCGCACCCTGGTGGAAGAACCGCTGCTGGCCTTTTACTGGTCGCCAGACAGCGCGCGCATGGCCTGGGTGGGCGTGGACCCCGAAGAACAGGTGTTTGAGATGAAGGTTTCTGCGGTGGCTGAGGCGGGCCCCTCGGTCGACGACCAGTCACCAGATGCTCGGGAGTTGTTCCGTTTTCGCCCCAGTGGGGAAACCTTTACTATGTTCAGCTTCTTCGACCAGTATGCCTATTCCCATTCACCCTGGTCGCCCGACAGCACCCGCCTGGTGGTGGCCGGTTCCGAGGGTCCCGTCGCGGAACGCCGGAACGGCCACAGTCCCACCGGCGCGCGGGTGTACGTGCTGGACGCAGTGGGGGACGCGCCTCCCTCCGAAATTGCCCAGGGCAGCGTAGCCTTCTGGTCGTGGAACTAGGAAACCGCCAAATTCCAACCAATGAAGGATAGATTAAGACAACTGGCGCCCGTTTTTCCCTTCTGGTTGTTGGCTGTACTGGCAGCCCTGGTCCTCTCTTGCGCAGGGTCGGGCCAATTGGCCGACCCCAGGGGCACCCCCGTACCTACGTCCACGCCGACCCCTACACCCACGCCGCCGCCCGACCCGCGGGCCATTCTGGCTCGCGCTGCCGACCAATTGACCGCAGAGCAATACCTGGGATTTGTACTGGAGCACCCCGTGGGCAGCACTCCGCTGGCAACAGGTTTGAATCTTGTCGGGTCCGAGGGGGTGGCCAACCTGCCAGACCGATTCCGGCTGGCGCTGGATATGGAAGCGTCGGGCACCGCGCTTAAGCTGGACGTGATTGTAGTGGGGGAGCAGGCCTTTATGACCAACCTGTTCAGCGGGACCTGGGAACCGGTACCCAAGGAGCAGATTCCCTTCCGCTTCGACTTCGTAACGGAGTCAGTTACCGCCCTGCTGTCCGGCATGGATGACCTGACCCTGATGGGAGACGGGGAACTGGACGGGTTGCCCGCCTACGTTATTCGTGGGGTCGGTCCGACGGAGGCGTTGAGCCAGATCATCCCGGGCGCGTTGCCCGACTCCACTATTCCGGTGGAACTCTTGGTGGATAAGGCCGACGGCCAATTACGGCAGGTGCAGATGACTGGCCCCCTGGTTTCCGGAGACCTGGCGGACACGGTAAGGCTGGTGCGCCTGGAAGCCCTGGAAGAGGCGCCGGAGATTGAAGCGCCGGAAGTGATGCCCGCGGGTGTGGAACCAGCAGGGGGATGAAGTCTAGTAAAGGCTGTTCCTGACGAGTCTGGCTAGGCGGTTACACCCGCAAATCTGATTATGTCCTCGCTGCCCTTTTCGCAAAAATCGTTAAGCACGGGGTATTGAGTATCAGCATTTCTTGTTAGGTATAGTTGTTCTCGGCGACCAAGATTTTCCATGTTCTCATGGACTACCAAGCTCATAAACGGCAGTTGAGCTGCCTTAAATTCAAGAAGGGATATCGCTACGTTCTTGGCCTTATCGTTGCCTAGGACACCGAACACATAGAATTGGCGATTATTGTATTTCATTGACCAATCCACACTGTTTGGGTAGTCGGAGAGAGGAAACAAATCGGCCTCAGGTTCAAACTGGCTCATATTTTCACCAATCCACTTTTCCAAGTCATCATAAAAAGCATTTCGGATGGTCTCTCTTTGCCAGTAGCGCATGTTGCAAATCTTCTGGACACATCCAGAAAACTGTAAAATGCTCTCATAGAGTACTTCTGCGCTCGCATCTAGGTACAAATTACCATTGTCGTTACCAATACCGTTGTTTGTTAGAATGCTTTCGTAAATGCGTCGCTTCGTGTCAGTGTTTACTTCAAAAGAATACGAAAGCCTCATCAGAGTCATCCCGAAGTCACAAATTCGAATGCGACCCCCACCGATCGGACTATCCTGGAGGTAAATATCTACCATATCCCCGTCTTCATGGAATACAGGAAAAATCAATTGGAAGCTGCCGGAACGCCTCTCGTAAAAATCCACGGGAGTAGCGACACGTTGCTGAAGAATGCCCTTGAGGCTGTCAATCTCCATCGAATAGCCTCCCTTGCAAGAGTTCCGGAAAATAGTCCTCCGAGTTGGATATTCCAGCATCGTTTACGAAAACCCTTAAGCCCTCAGCAAGGGTGCCATATCGGTCTGTTATTTCCCTCAGATTCTCTCGCGGTTGAATGCTTCCCAACAGCAACTCGTGCTCTGTGATTAGATGTATGTGAGCCAGAGCATAATGGCCATCCGGCGAGCGGCTGTATTCACCATGCGGACCGTTGTACCGGGCAAGGACAACAGAACCCATGCTAGGGTCTCCGGTCAGGTACCTGATTCCAATGGAAAAATTCTCAATAAAGTCCAGATTCTGGCGGACGAACATGGCAAATCTTCGGCTACTGACTGATTCCGACTCCAAGTCAAGGTCGCATCGCTTGTGCCGATTCTCTTCCCGGTACCCGACCGCAGGAGTCTTGCCTATTATCCGTTTAGGCTCTGCAATAAGCTCTTGAATCAATACGTCGGTCAGCATGGCACTCCCCAAGTTCCACGAATGATATTAGATAGTAGTCGCCGTTTCAATACTTGGAATGCTATGAGGCAATCCAGTATTGTGTTCGCACATCCGTGAACAGGCCTGTAAAGTTGTCCAATCATCCATGCATAGTTTTGCCTCTCCAAACTCCCGTCCTCGCGTTGCCCCCACCTGGCTGGTGCTGACCGTTATTGGCTTGGGGGCTTTCTTTACCGCCCTGGACCAGACGGTGGTGGTCACCGTGCTGCCGGCGGTGATGCTGGACCTGCGCATACCCATTGGCGAACTGGACCGGGTTTCCTGGGTGGTAACCGCATACCTGCTGGGGTACACGGCCTTCATGCCCCTGTTTGGACGACTGGCCGACGTTTACGGTCTTCCCCGGCTGTACATCGCGGGCCTCGTCATATTCGCTGTTGGCAGTGTGCTGGTGGCCCTTTCCCGCAGCCTGGAAGAAGTTATCGGGGCGCGGGTTATCCAGGCCATCGGCGGGTCGGCGGCGGTGCCCATCGGGTTTGCCCTGGCCGTCAGCGCGGTGCCCCGGGAACGCCAGGGACTGGCCCTGGGCATTGTGGGAGGCGCCGCCGAGGCGGGGTCCATGCTGGGGCCGGCCTACGGTGGGGCCATCGTGGAACTGGCCAACTGGCGGTGGCTCTTCTGGTTGAACCTTCCCCAGGTCTTGCTGGTGGCGCCTCTGCTGCTGCTCTTGCCCAACCGGCGGCAGCCCGGAGTACGGGTGGACTACCTGGGCGGAGCGCTGGTCCTGGCAATGCTGGTGGCCCTGTCCCTGGGACTTTCCCAGAAACAGCTGTTTACCCTGGACTCGGGCTTGCCCTTCGGCCTGCTGGGGGCGGGACTTCTGCTGGCGGTGGCGCTGGCTCTGTGGGAGCGGCGTGCAGCCCAGCCCCTCTTATTGCCCCTGTTGTTCCGCACCCTGAATTTCGTTACAGCCAACCTGACCCAGTTGCTGGTGGGTGTGTCGCTGGTAATTGCCCTGGTTACGGTGCCGCTGATGGCCAACACGGTAATGGGCAAGGACCCGTTTACGGGGGCGCTGTGGCTGCTACGAATGACTTGCGCCATTCCCGTGGGCGCGGTGGTCGGGGGGTTGCTGCTGTCCCGCGCGGGAAACAGACCGGTCATTGCCGCCGGCCTGTTGCTGATTGCGTCCGGCCTGTTCCTGGTTAGCGGCTGGCCCCTGGACGTAGCAGAGCCGCAATTGACGCTGCACCTGGTTGTGGCCGGACTGGGCTTTGGCCTGGTGATTGCGCCCATCATGGCCCAGGCATTGAACGCCGCGCCGCCCGAGTACCACGCCACCGCATCGTCAATGGTGGTGGTAGCCCGGCTCCTGGGCATGACCCTGGGGCTGGCGGCCCTGGCTGCCTACGGCATCGAGCACTTCCAGTCCCAGACCGGCGGGCTGGCGCTGCCTCTGCCGGTGGCCGGTGAATCTCCCGCCGAGTCGGCAGCCCGAGTGGCCGCCTACGCCGCCGAGGTGCAAAATGCGGGGCTGGCCCTGTTCCACAGGTTCTTCCGAATTGCCGCGGTGGCGGCCCTGCTGGCGCTGGTTCCCTTACTTTTCAGTCAAAGGCAAGGTCGGTCCGCCGATTCGGGAACGGAACCCCACGATGGGGAAGACGAAGGGATTGTGTAGGCGCTGCTGACAACCGCCAGTCGCCCGAACCTGCAGCGAAATCCTGCGCCTACGCCGCTCCCTCGTCGTCCTGGAAGACACCGATGTGGTTGCCCTCGGTGTCCAGGAAATAGGCGGCATAGCCCACACCCGGGATGGCGAATTTGGGTACGGTAATGGTTCCGCCACCCCGTTGAATTCGGTCAGTGTATTCCTCTACCGACGGCACCTGCATGACGATGGTGGTGGTTGCGGATGGTTCGGGCCGCACCAGCATGCCGCCGTTGATGCCCGGCTCCGACTCATCCCCGGTGTTGATCAGCCAGAAGGAGTCGTCTCCTTCCCACTGGTTAAGGGTCCAGTCAAAAACGTCGGCATAGAACCTTTCGGCCCGGGAGGGATTGTCAACGTACATCTGGAAATGGACTACCCTGGGCATGTGAGCCCTCCTTTAAGTCGCCAGATTCAGGCGGTCACGGAAACGGTATCTGGCCAAGGTCAGGCAGCCTCGTTGTTATCTTCAAATATGCCAAAGGGGTTGCCCTCGGTGTCATTGAAGTAGGCGGCATAGCCAACCCCGGGCACGGCGAACTTGGGAACAATGACGGTACCGCCGCCGCCGGTAATCTTCTCGACGTATTCATCCACTGAGGGGACGTCGAGAACTACGGTGTTAATCGCCTCAGGGGTTGGGCGGGGCATCATGCCGCCGTTGATTCCCTCTTTTGGTTCCTCACCGGTATCGATCAGCCAGTAGGCCGCCCCACCGTCCAGGTCAATCTTGGTCACCGTCCAGCCGAAAACGTCGCCGTAGAACTTGCTGGCCCGGTCCATGTCATCGGCGTAAACCTCGAAGTGCACTACTCTGGGCATAATTCACCCTCCAATATGCAGTTATTGAATGAAAGCCGGGGTAGGCTAACAGAGGGGGAAGTGGAGGTGCAAGGGGCGAGTGTCAGTGGTGGCGGTTGTGCAGTCTAAAAGGATACAGAACCGCGGCATAGATGGAATTTAATCAGTGTCGTTCCATGGGTGGTTGGAAGATGACAGGTGGAAGGTGCCAGCGAGAGTACGTTAGCGGGTACCGAAATCCTCCTCGTTGCCTGGGCTAAACACATTGTGATACAGATGCCTGGATACGTAACGGCCTAGCTGGGTTGAGTAGTACTCTTCCTTAGGCAAGTCATCATAATAGTTAAGCACAAAGGCGCGCTCCTCCGGTGAGACGGAATTAGCCAAACCCAAGGGCGCCAAATGTCGGGATGCCCTGCGGAGGGAAACGCCAATAGGAACGCAATCCTTGGGATCGTATGGGTCTTCCCCCCAGTGCCCTATTATGTCTCCGTTCTCGGTGACTAACTCCGGCGCGTCGGCAGTTGTGCCCAGGGTGAGGACGTCGGTTTCAGCGTCGTAGCCCTTGTCTCCGATGGGCCAAACGTGGGAGGATCCGGAGATCTCTATGCCGGCCAGGTTGCACGGAAACTCCGGGTCGTCCCCCACCAGAAGCACGAGCACGCTGCTATCGTACTCTAACTCCTGGACGTGATAGCGCTCTCCAATGGCGACGTAAAGGATATCACTCTCTCTATCGTACGAAACTATCAAAGCTTAAGTGATATGAAACGCCTGTAAGCCACGCAGGACAAAACTGTAACTCCGGCGCCCTACCCCAGCAGGCTACTCCCCTCGCCCTTAACAAAGTCGGCCGTCCTCAATGCCAGGGCCTGAATCGTCGTGGTGGGGTTGATGCAGGCGCCGGTGGTGAAGATGCTGCCGTCGATGATGAGCAGGTTGGGCACGTCGTGGGCCCGGCCCCAGCGGTCCACCACCGAGTTGGCGGGATCGTCGCCCATCCGCGCTGTTCCCAGCAGGTGCCAGCCCGCGTTTCGGCGGATGTGGGAAGTGTAGACTTCCTTGGCGCCTGCGGCCTCCAGTACTTCTTTCGCCCGCGCCACGCCATGGTCCAGGATCTTGTCGGTGTTCTCGCTGACCTTGTACTCAATCTTGGGCGCGGGAATGCCGTGGGAGTCGGTCAGCACCGGGTCCAGGGTTACCTGGTTGCTCTCCTCGGGCAGGTCCTCGGTCATTACGGTGATGCCGATGGTGTGGCCGAACCGCTCGCCGAAGATGCGGTGATGGTCCGCGCCCCAGGGCACCGTCTCCTGCTGGATGCCGCCCAGGGCGGTAGGCAGCGGCGAACTGGTTACGCCGGTAATCTGGAGGTCATAGCCACGGACGAAGCCACGGTTCAGGTCGGTCTCGTAGAACTCCTGGCTCAGCATGGAACTGCCGCGAGGCCCGGCCTCGCCGCCCAGCCATTCCTCGAAGATGCCCATGGCGCCGCCGCAGGGGTGGTGCATCAGGTTCTTGCCCACCAGGCCGCTGCTGTTGGCCAGGCCTTCGGGGAACAGGGCCGACCTGGAGTTGAGCAGCAGGCGGGCAGTGCCCACGCCGTTACCGGCCACCACAACAACCCGGGCCCGCTGTTCCTGCAGGTTGCCGTTGGCGTCGTAGTAGAGGGCGCCGGTGGCCCGTCCCGACTGATCGACCAGGATTTCCCGCACCCGGCAGAAGGTCTTCAGGCGGGCGCCCCGGCGGATTGCCCGGGGCCAGTAGATGATGTCGGCGCTGGCCAGGGAGCGCAGGGTGCCGCCCGTATCGGGCTGGCGGCCGTCGTACTCCACCGAGGCGATGGCGCTGTCGGAAGACCACCAGTGCCAGCCCAGCTTGTTGAAGGCGTTGGCCAGCAGTTCACCGCCCTTGCCGATGGACAGTGGTGGCGTGGGCCGGTCGGGCTTTGGGGGGTAGGCCGGGTCGCCCCGCAGGCCGGAGACGCCGTTCAAGCGGTCGTTCAGGTCGTAGTATGGTTCCAGTTCCTCGTAGGTCATGGGCCAGTCGTCGGCCACGCCGTCCTGGGACTTGAGGACAAAATCGGAGGGATGGAAGCGGGGAAAGTGGGAGCCCCAGTGGATGGTGCTGCCGCCCACGGCGTTGTACATCAACGGAGAGATCGGCGTATCCGCCTCGTTGACCGGATAGTCCTCGGGCAGGCCGCGGACATTGGGGTTGGAGTGGAAGTCGGTCTGCCAGTGAATCTGGGCGTCAGGTTCGCTGGTGGAAAAGACGTCCAGGGGCACCCAGCCGCCCTGTTCCAGGCAGACTACCTTAATGCCGGCCTGCGTGAGGCTCCAGGTGAAGGCGGCGCCGGAAGCGCCCGCGCCGATTACCAGCACATCGGCTTCATCGTGTCGATTAGCCATACTTCCCTCCAGTTGTCAGTTTCATCCACGAAGGGGCACGAAGAACCATCTATATCCGAAAGGACAAGCCTTAACCGCGAACCAGCAGGACGATAATCTGGGTAATCTGCAAACCTATGAGCATGGCTCCGATGCCAAGTATTGCCAAGAAAAGCCGTTCGATTCTGGCATTTACCTGGTCAATCCGGGTGTTAACTTCTCGAAACCCGGTTGCCATCTCAACATTGGTCTGTCGCTGCCCTTCCCGCAGGTCCTGAATACCCAGAGACTGCTCTTCGATGCGTCCTTCTAGGTTACTTAGCCGGCTATCGTCGGTAGCCATGGTCATGTCCTATCCTTCCTTGAAATTGCGGAATATGGATCGAATAGGTTTTCTTTTTAATAGGGACCAGATGGAACCAAACAATTAACCTTTTTACCGCCGTTCAAACACTGCGGCTACGCCCTGGCCGCCGCCCACGCACATGGTTTCCAGGCCGAACTGGGCGTTGCGACGCTCCATTTCGTGCAGCAGGGTGGTCAGGATGCGCGCGCCGGTGGCGGCGATGGGGTGGCCGAGGGAGATGCCCGAACCGTTGACGTTCAGGTTGTCCTCGTTGGGCAGCTTCCACTCCCGCAGCACCGACAGCACCTGGGCGGCGAAGGCTTCGTTCAACTCGATCAGGTCCATGTCCTCAAGGGCCATGCCAATCTTGGCCATTACCTTGTTGACCGAGGGGACGGGTCCAATGCCCATGTAGGCGGGGTGGCAGCCGGTTACGGCCCAGCCCCGCAGGTAGGCCATGGGAGTCACGCCCAGCTCTTCCACCTTGTCCTCGGCCACCACCAGGCACACCGAGGCGGCATCGTTCTGGCTGCTGGCATTGCCGGCGGTGACGGTGCCGTCAGGCGTCACCGGCCGCAGCCGTCCCAGCGCTTCCATGCTGGTGTCGGCCCGGGGATTCTCGTCCTTGGCAAAGTCCACGGGGTCGCCCCGCCGCTGGGGAATGGGCACACCGACGATTTCCTGGTCGAACTTGCCGGCCTCCTGAGCGGCCACGGCGCGCTGGTGGCTGCGCAGGGAGTACTCGTCCTGCTCCTGGCGGGCGATCTCGTACTGCTTGGCCAGGTTCTCGGCGGTCTCCACCATGCCGGAGATGTAGCCGAACCGCTCCTCCGGGGAGATGGTCTCCCGCGCCCTCACCAGGCGGTCGTGGAAAGTCTGGGAGCCGAATCGGCCGCCCCATCGGGCTTCGTTGACGTAATATTCGGCGTTGCTCATGCTCTCGACGCCGCCGGCCACTACCGCGTCGGCATTTTCGGTCTGCACCAGCATCGCGGCGTTGAGTATGGCCTGCAGGCCCGATGAGCAGCGGCGGTCAAGCTGGTATCCGGGCACCTCGATGGGCAGGTCGGCCTTGAGTCCGGCCAGGCGGCCGATGGCGGGGTTCTCGCCGCTGGGATACCCGCAGCCCAGGATGACGTCGTCCAGCCTGGCGGGGTCGATGCCGCTGCGCTCGACGGATTCCTTGATTACCAGGGATGCCAGGTCGGCGGCAGATACGTCGCGCAGGCCTCCGCCAAAGGTGGCCACGGCCGTGCGTACCGGCGCTACAATTGCGACTCCACGCATGTGAATCTCCTTATCAAAACAGGTTGAAGCGGGCCCTAAAAAAGAGCATGGGAAAAGGCCCGATTTGCTGGGCAATATAATACCCGCTCGCGGGTGGGATGTCGAATGAATTTCCTGGGCCGAAAGTACGGGAGTAGTCGAACAGAAGGGACAGGGCGTGATAGAATGGAAGTCCACAAATGGGGGTGTAGCTCAGTCGGGAGAGCACCTGCTTTGCAAGCAGGGGGTCAGGGGTTCGAATCCCCTCACCTCCACCACCGCATAGTTTTGCTGCGTCCAACGGAACACTCAAGATCCCCTCTTCGTCATTGTATTGACCCGTTTGCCGTCTTGTGCCGTCCTGCGCCTTCCGAAAACAACTGATACACCGTGTGGGAGAGAATGCGGGAAAACCGAAGGAGCGCACTGACAGCATTCAAGGTCGAGTCAATAAGTCAGCCTGGCTGGTCAGGCTGAAATGGGGGAGTGGTGCAACCAATAAGGGCCGGCTCAAGCTGAGGGTTGGCCTGGATACCTTGCTTGCCAGCGCAGGGATGCGGCTTGGAGTTGGAGCACTTCGCTGGCGTTTCTGACAGCCTGGCACACAACATTGTGGGAAAGCGCCCGGGAACGCGCGCAGCTGTGGAAGCGCCAGGGACCCTACAAGTTTATTGAGGGTTCCACGTAGTCCTTCAGCTTGTTGTAGATTTGAAGCCGGTGATGGTAGGACTCCAGAACTATAATTCGGTCCTCGGCGTCAACGTTGACAGCCACGGGCCGCCGGAACCGCCATTCAGGCTCCAGATCCGTCCGCCGCCTGGCTTTGATGAGATCCGGATTGGCCTCGATGTAGGTCTGGGCCCACGCCGAAAGCTCCTGGGCGTCGCCGACCAGCGCAGTAATATATTGACCGTCGGCGGCGTAGATCTGGACGCGGTGGTTCCCCCAGTCGGTTACATATACATCCCCGTCTGAGTCGACGGCCACGCCGGACGGCCCCTTGAGAGAGCCCACTCCGGCGCTGGAGCCTTCGAACTTAACCAGCAGCTCTCCGTTAGGGGCGAACTTCTGCACCCTGTTATTTCCCCAGTCCGCGACGTAGATGTTGTCTTGACGGTCGATGCAGATGCCCCACGGCATCTCCAGTTCACCGTCACCGTCACCTTGCTTTCCGAATGTGGAGTGAAACTCACCGATCTGGCTGAAATTCTGTACCCGGTGATTCAGGCTGTCCACCACCCAGATGGTCCCCCTGGAATCGAAAGCAATTCCGGACGGTCCATTCAGTTTCCCATCTTCGCTGCCGGACCGGCCCCAGTGATACCGGTAAGCGCCCTCGTCATCGTAAATGGTTATCCGGTTGAGATGCTCGTCCGAAACGAACACTCGTCCTCGAGGGTCCAGATCAATTGACCGGGGCCAGACAAAGCGCCCATCTTCCGCGCCAACGGAGCCGAACTGGCCTTGAAACTCATGGTCGAAGTTGAGTTTGCTGACGCGCTGCCCCAATTGCTCCACGCCGCGGCTCAACACATAGATTCGACCGTTCGATCCCAGGACGAAATCCTGGGGAGCCCAAAAACCCCGCCCGGACTGACTGTACATGCCTATGCAATAGCTATAGTCATACACCCGGCCGGCGGCGACGGTGGTTAGCATAACCGCTCTCCCGTGAACGAACTTGGGTTTCCTGAAGCTACACGAAGGACATTTGCTCGAAGTGCCCACCGACGATAGGTACCGGATCGAGTCCCAGCCACCTTTCCGCCAGAGTGGAGTAGAAGCCACGGAAATCGTAGCTGGGCGCCAGGTCTCCCTGGGTTAGGTCCTCTGGTTTCAACGACGGGTAGGTCCCGTACATTCCACCGTTCACCCGGTCGCCGATGGCGAACGCTGCCCCGGCCGCTCCGTGGTCGGTACCGGTGCCATTATCGCGGACGCGGCGTCCGAACTCGCTGAACAACATGACAACCACCTCGTCGGAGGCGTCGTGCTCACGCAGGTCGGCGAAGAAGTCGCGGATGGCCACGGAAACGTCCATCCAGAGCTTGGCATGTGACCCCATCTGGTCATAGTGGGTGTCGAAGGACCCGTAGGCCGTGTAAAAGACCTGGGTGCCCAGGCCGGCCAGATGCACCTGGGCCACATCCCTGAGACGGCGCGCGATGGGGTTATTGGCGTACTCCACGTTGGATGAATAAGATTCGGGAGCAACCCGGATGATGTCGGCTCCCTTCAACGCATCCCGTCCTGCCTGTCCCAGGTATTCCATGGTCGGCCCCGTGCCGATGGCGGGAGCGTACATGCGGGCAAAGCTTTCCAGTATCTGGGTTCGTTCCTGATCGGACGCGATGCCCGGATTCGATGAGAGCACACCGTATGAAGGAAGGTGGTTGACCGAGGTAACCGGAACGCCCTTCATAGTTAGCGCCCGGGGCAAGCCCTGGCCCAGGCTCACGCCCTTCAGCACGTTCTCGCCGACCGGGTCCAGGTCACGGATCACCTTGGCTAGCCAGCCGTTAATCCCGATGGAATCCGGCTCGCAGGTATGCCAGATGTCCATGGCGCGAAAGTGAGAACGCGGTGAATTCTCAAATCCGATCCCGTGGATGATCGCCATGTTGCCCTGATCGTAGATGTCTTTCAACGGCTCTATGTCAGACCGGAATGCCAGTTGGTCATCTATGGGCAGCAACTGGTCTTCAGGGATATGAACTTTGGGTCGGTTATCCCAATACAGTGGATTGCTATAGGGAACGATCGTATTGAGGTAATCGTTGGCCCCGGTCAGTTCCAGTACGACCAGCACGGGGTCTTTATGGGTTGATGCCATTTTCATATCCCTCTGCATCAGTTGTATGCAATTGGCTAGGCAAACTGGTATTCCCGCGAAGAGGCAATCAAGGTCAGTATCTTGCTCACATTCCGCAAGGCTGCAATGAGTTCTTCCCTGGTGTTCCAGGCCAGATCACCACATTTTTCGGCATGGACAAGCAACTCGGCATGGGTCGCCTCACCGACTTCCAGGGGTCCCATTTCATCAAGACAAGCTGCCACTATCGCCTGGGGGGAATGATCCCCATGCACATGCACATTCACCAAAACCCGTTTGATGATAGCCTGCACGCCGGGCAAGGAAATGTCTCCGAATATCCTCGCGGCAAAATTCACGCGGCGCATCAAAACGCCGGGGTCGATCCATTCGGAGCCCGTGTGCCAGCCTTCCACGCTGGGAGGGTTGAGGAGCTCCTGTCCCTGCCAGCCGCACTCCAATGCCAGATTATTGAATCCCGGCTTGAAGCCGTCGTAGTTGCCCGTCATCCGCACTGTGCCAACGATCAATTCAGCCGGGCATTTCACCCGGGCGAAGCGGGCGCTCTTGAAGAACTCCGAGTTGAACAATGCCCGCAGAATAGACCGGATGTCGCCACGGGACTCATTGTAGGCATCCACCAGGAACTGGATGGCTTCCGGATCAACGGGCGGCGTAAAGTTCCAGCTGGCAACATGGGGCTCGTCGGCGACGAAGAATCTGTAGAGGTGTCGGGCCAGGAACCGGGCCGTAGCGGGCTGGTCCACAATGATGTCCACGATGTCTTCGCCATTGAAGTTTCCGGTATGCCCCAGGAACGTCTTCTCCCGATCGTCGTGGGTCTCGGGTTTGTACTCGAACTGCCAGTGGAAACGACCGTAAGGATTTCGGGGAATCTTGGGGGCAATCGTCCATCCGGTAAAGGCCCTGGCTGCTTCCCTGATATCATCCTCGGAGTAGTTTCCGACTCCGAGGGAGAAAAGCTCCAGCAGCTCTCGCCCCCAGTTTTCATTTATGGCGCCGTCGCGATTTCCGTGGTTGTCCAGCCAGAAGATCATGGCCGGTGACCTGGCAACCTCTACCAGCAGGTTGCGAAAAGTACCCAGGCCGTGCTCACGGAAGGTGGCAATCTGGCGGGTCATCTCCGGCGGGTTGTCCACCTTGGAGTTGCCGGTTGCGAACAACTGGTGCCAGAAGAGGGCCATCTTCTCTTCCAGGGGCCGTTTGGTGTTGATCATCCGGTAAACCCAATTGGCCTGATTGATCGGCGGCGCCCCCGCCCCCTCATAACCCGGGAAATACCGGTAAAGCAATTCGTCGTCTATGGCTGGCTGCCGCTCCGGAAACAGAAGCTCCTCGACCACGGCCTCGTAGCCTTTGGAGACACGCTCCTCCAGTGCCTCACGGGGATCACCGAAGCCCGCGCGTCTCATCAAGTGGGCCATCAATTGAATGTCTTCCTGGTGGGACATTACCACCTCGCCGTTTTTCGAGCCTGAAACATCAAGGGAGGGGCCTGTTCACAACATATTAGGTTTGGCCAAATCGGATGTCAACGAAAGAGCCGATGTGTAACTATTAAGAGTTGGTTAGTCGCCGCTCCCTGCAGTGCGTCATTCCGGCGCAGGCCGGAATCCAGTAAGGTTATGGCGGGATGCAGACCAAAAGTGGCAAGGCTCCTGGATACCGGCGAAAGCCGGTATGACGGGTTGGGCTGGTAACGTAATCCCCTTAAATCTAAGCAGTTATGCGATGTCCCTCCGCTCACGCGAACCACGAAGGGCTACTGTTTCCGCACCACGGATTCAGGACTTGAGCTAGGGGCCGCTCAAGCCTCTATTTCCCTGTATTAGACCGCACCCGCCAGGCGCATTTCCGTGGCGCAAAGGAGGCAAAGAACGATGGAGGCTGCCTTGTCCTCCTTAACGTCTCCAGTATGGGGCATTTCGCTGGGGGGTCTGGCAGGTCTCTACCGAGTTACAACAACAATCTGCAAGGCAACTGCTGGAAGATGCCTGATTTTGCCAACCAGTGACCGTGGACCGGTTAACGGCTGCTCACCCAGAAGTCGTTTGACTTCTTGTCAAACTTTCCATGTCCCGCCAGGTCGTCCAGCCAAATCCAGGTCTTGTTCAACCATCTCCACCGGAAGTTCCTGATAAAGAAACGCGGGATGGCATACTTCTTACTGGGCGGCTTGGTCCAGGCGCACCGACGCACGCAGGTGCTGCATGTGCTCCCCACTCGGTTCTGGAAAGTCATGCACTTCTTTGCGTCCAGTTTCCAGGTAAGCACTCCGGTTGAATTACTTTCGTCAATGGGATCGAAGCTTCGTTCGCCTGTCGTAATGGCTTTCGTGCCGCACTTCGGTACGCACTTCAGGCATGCGTTGCAGAATTCGGTGATGCCGGAATCCACAGCGCCGGCGGGCTCCAGCGGAAGGTCGGTGAAAATCTTGGATATGCGGCAGCGTGCCCCAATCCTGGGGTTGATCAACATTCCGTGTCTCCCCACCTGGCCAAGTCCTGCATCGATAGCCAGCGGAATGCTGAGGGCGGTGTCATTGGCTGCCGGAATGGCGTTGTAGCCCAGTCCCCTGATGAATTCAGCCACCATCCAAAGGGTAGGCGCCATGCGGGCGTAGGCCAGCGTGCTGAGTCCCTCGGTAAGCAGGGTGGGCGCATGCTCCGTGCCGTCCAGATCCTTGCCCCACTCGTGGAGCATCACCACCACGTACTTCATCTCCTTGGGGATGACCCGGGTGCCATCATCCAGGCGGACGGGTTGGTCATGCTGCTCGTACCCGGGTTCATCAGAGAACTTGATTGGGAAAGCTTCTTTCGTCGCAGCGTCAAAGTAATGGGAATACACCCAGCGACGGTCAAGTTCCGCAAAGCCTACCTGGTCCGCTCCCAGGAGTTCAGCAGCCTTTCGCACGATCTGGGAGGCTTCCTCGGGGGAAGTTTCCGGGCGGCCCACCGGCGACGGCTCCAATTCCGATTGCCATGCGGTAGCCCGCGTATCCGGCTGGTTCTTGGAGAAGTCCATCAGCGAGAGCAAAGAATCTGCCGCGGAGTCCAACCCCCAGGCTGTGGACTCATACCCGACGCGTCCCTTGTCCATTAGCAGGCGCTGTTTGTCCTTCAGTTTGTCTCTTTCAGCTTTGTAATAGGCATCCCAGACCATCTGCGAGCCCATATGGTCTTTCTGATTAAACCGGACGTATGAGTCCTGCACCTGGTACATTTCGGCGGCCGTAACGCGACTGTCCTGGGTTGCCTTCTCTTTCGAAGAGGACTTGGAAAGCCCCCGCGTTCCCAGTTTCATGCTGCGATACCTCCTGCCGGCAAAAGCCAACTACATACTGCGTTACGTCCGGCATTTTTGCAAACGCTCCGCGTCCACCATGTCCCGAACCCCGAATCCCGTCTGGTTCAGCGGGCAACGGGCAACAAACCATCGCTTTATAGGATCGCAGCCCGCTGCGCCCCGCTTGAGCGACTGGGGTTCTGGCCCTGATTACTGGTTGCTCAAGCGTCAATTTCACTGCCCGTGACCGCACCCTCCAGCCGCATTTCCCTGGCGCAACTCAGGCAGAGATCAGAGCTCCTCTGTTCCTCCCACCTGGCTCCGAACTCCTCAATCCAAAGGGCCGACTCTGAATCGGCGGGTACGTGCTGACCGCAAAGAGTTATGAAGAAGACAAACTCGGTGTCATCCCTGGCTTTGATCAGGTACGAGTGCCTGGTGCCCTTCCGCATCCAGCCTCCTTCCTCTCCGGTTGATGAACCCTAAACCAATGCCAGAGTCAAATATTCAGTTGGTACAGTGGCGCCGGTCCTTCGCCACCAGCGTAGGGGCGATTCGCGAATCGCCCCTACGCTGGCAGACTGGGCCGCCAAATGTTGACGGGTTCCACCAAAATTGCACTTCCCACCCTGGCATTGGTTTAGGGAGTGTCGTCATATTCACTGTCATTGCTACGAAGGCAGGAATCTCGACCTCAGCCCATCGAGGTTCCCGCCGACGCGGGAACGACGAAAAGGGACGCTTGGAGAGTTCTACCTACAATTTGACGACAGCCCCCAGCCAGCTATGCCGACGTACAGGCGATGGCCTTGACGTTGGCTGCCATCTCAGGAAGGTCGTGGCCCTGCCAGGTGGAACCACCGTCGTGGGTGCCGAACACCTGGCCCTTGCGGGTGCAGAAGTACACCTGCTCCGGCGCACGGTCGTTTACCGCGAGGCCGAAGGTGGTGCTGGTGGGCTCAATGCCCTGGTCAAACCTGCTCCAGCTGTCGCCGCCGTCCGTGGAGCGAAGTATCCCACCCTCTTCGCTGCCGAAGTTCAGTCCGACGCAGGCGTAAAGAGTGCTGGGGTCGTTGGGTGCGACCTCTACCCCCCGGGAGTAGCGTATGTTGGAGAAGTTGTCGAATCGGAGGTCATCCCAGGTCTGGCCGCGGTCGCGGGTGCGCCACACGCCGGTGCGGTTGGAGATGAAGACGGACTCATTGACGCCAACGGTAACGCCGTGCAGGTCCAGGAGGTCGACGTCGCCTTCGAACTTGCTGTTGACGATGGTCCAGGTCTTGCCGCCGTCGGAACTGTGCGCCGCGCCGCCGACTTCCAGGGCCGCAAACATCTGGTTAGTGTCGCCTGCCTCGATGCCGATGCCCAGGATGCGGGTGGCGAAGGCCATCTGGACCGAGTCGGGGTTGGATACGGTGGACAGGTACTCCCAGTTCTCGCCGCCATCGGTGCTCTTGAACACCTCGGAGCCCTCGGTCCCCAGGAACATGATGCTGGAGTCATGGGGATGGAACTTGATGGACCAGACGATGCGTCCCTCGGTCATGTTCATCCGCTCGAAGCTGTCGCCGCCGTCTTTGGAACGGTATACGCCGCGCTGGGTGCCGACGAAGATGGTGCTGGCGTCGTCCGGGTGCACGACGATGGCGCGCACCTGCGGGGAGGGAGGCATGCCCTTGGCCAACTTCTCCCAGCGGGAATCGCCCGCCTCCTTGCGATAAAGCCCGTCTGCCTCGGCTCCGACGTATATCAATGTCTTGCCTGCCATAGCGCTCCCCTCCTTATCTGCCATTCCGTTTGGTGATGGCCCAATTTCAGCAGACCCAGTCAGCCTTGTCAATTCCGTGTCGGCTATAGTGTCCGCTGTTAAGGAAAGCGCATGTCGAAAGCTACGTTGCATCGGAAACTGCGAGTATCAAGGCATAAACCTGCGAAAACGGTCCGCTAATGAACCCTTGAACAAGTTGCTTCCCCTCCATGATCTGGAAGGTTGGGATTGGGGGTGAAGACTGCCAATGTGTATCTGGTATTTAGTGAGATTGTCTCTTTTCGCTGGCAGACAAATCAATTGTTCAGAGTTTCCATAAGTTGAAGCGCCAGGGGTGGCGGAACGTTGTTCTTAAAAGGCGGCGCAATTGTAGCGTGGAATGAGGCGGGTGTATGATGGGGCGAACCTTGGCAGCGGGACGCCGCGAGGAGATTTGAGATGCCCGACAAACAGATTTTGTGCGCATTCGGGGTTGACCTGGACGCCGTTGGCGGTTGGCTGGGTTCCTACGGCGGGGAGGACTCGCCTGACGATATTTCCCGAGGCATCTTCGCCGGGGAAGTGGGAACACCCCGGCTCCTGAAACTCTTTGAGCGGCTGGACATCAAAACCAGCTGGTTCATCCCCGGCCACTCCATCGAGACCTTTCCCGACGAATGCCGGATGATAGTGGAGCAGGGGCACGAGGTGGGAATGCACGGCTACTCCCACGAGAATCCCATCGCCATGTCGCCGGAACAGGAAGAAACGGTACTGCTGCGCTGCATCGACCTGATTACCGAGGTTTCGGGGAAGCGGCCCCGGGGCTACGTCGCGCCCTGGTGGGAGTTCAGCCACGTTACCAACGAACTGCTGCTGAAGCACGGCATCAAGTACGACCACAGCCTGATGCACCGCGATTTTGAGTGCTACTACGTCCGCGTGGGCGACCGCTGGACGAAGATTGACTACGGCATGCCGGCGGACCACTGGATGCACGCCCTGGAGCGCGGCGAGGAGACCGGCCTTGTGGAGATACCGGCCAACTGGTACCTGGACGACCTGCCGCCGATGATGTTCATCAAGGCGTCGCCCAACAGCCACGGCTTCGTGAATCCCCGGGACATTGAATCCATGTGGCGGGACCAGTTCGACTGGGTGTACCGCGAATACGACGAGGCCGTCTTCCCCATAACCATCCACCCCGACGTAAGCGGCCGGCCCCAGGTCCTGCTGATGCTGGAGCGCATCGCGGAATACATCCGCTCCCACGACGGCGTCCGCTTTGTGACTATGGAGGAGATTGCGGACGATTTCCTGGCCAAACACCCCAGGCAGCGGGGGTAGCAAGGCAACTCCTGCCCGCCGGTTCGCAAGGTATCTAGCAGGATGTTCCGGCGAAAATGCGCGGCCGGATTGTTGGTCTTCAGGGACTGATCAGCGAGCGGGGCTACCTCGGCGGCGGCGTGGAAGTCGGCCCAATCGCCTCAGCTTTCACAATCTCCACAGCCAACGGCATTAACGTCGGCGAGGGTTCGCGCTGCTGGCGGAGGGTTGCGAGTGCAGGGTTGGTTACACAGGGCATGGTGCCAAAGCTATGGGGTAGAGGTGTAGAGTGAATTACTCATATCTGGCGGAAATTCGAGCCCATAAGCCTGCCCAAGCATTACCTTTTGTGACATCTAAAAGGATGGCATTTCAAAAAACGAGATTCATTTGCTCGAACTATGCTGGAATGAGATTGATAGATTTCGCCTTGTCCTCGATCTCTGCAACCTCCTGGACGGCACTTAGTGCCATATTCTGAGGAACGTGTGGCTTCAGTTCAACGATTTTACTTGCAAGAGTTGTTTGATCGAGATCAGGAAATTCTTTTTTGAGAAGAAGGGCCGTCCCAAGACGTTCCAAGTCTCTTATGTCTTTATTGCTAAGTGTCTCAGCGATGAATTCAATGTGTTGAATGTAGCTGATAATGTCGTCCTTTCTTTGGTGAATTAGTCTTTCACCAATATCCCCGACTTTAAAACGTGGTCCGTACGGCGGCCTGTGTTCAAGAGCCAGAACGGAGTTTGTAAGCATTCCACCCAATTCATCGTGCAAGTCGAAGTCGTAGGGACCATGCTTGTAAAGCATAAAATCATAGCCCATTGGAACCTGAAGAAGTTCTTGCAAAAAGAACAAAGTCTTTTGTAGCTGAGTCTCTCCAGCCCATCCTTGGTGCTCTCTGAGGCCCCTGACTAATTCACCAATTACGACCCACTTTTCAATGTTGCTTAACATGCTGGAAGACTCCCTCTAATCTTTGGTACCACTTAGAATCGAATCAAGATGCTCGACGACAAATTGCTGTGCTTTGGTTCTGAGTGAAGGCTCTACAAATACAAAACCAAGAACCGCCGTTGGTATGTGTTGAAGAAGGTTTGATAACCCAGTAGAGGATACAATCCGTTTATCTGACTGCAGCACTGGAAAATCTATGACACTACCGCGCGGCTCGTAACTATCAAGCTTGACATTGCCTTCGCCAAATTCGGTGGTAAGAGCTCGACTAACAAACTCACTGGCTTCTATATTTTTTTGTTGATCTCCAGGATTCCTGGAATAAGCAACCTTGAAGTGTTGCCTATTTGCAATTCTCTTGGCAATATCCGACCCGTCTCTTGCTCTCTCACGTATGGCCGCCAGGACTTCGATATCCGAAAGTTCAAGATATTTTTCTAGATCCGTATCAAATTTACCTGTTGGTAGCCATTCACGCAAGAAGTCCTTAAGGTGGAGGTCGTAGGCCCTCCTCACCGGGTGTAGATACACTTGTGAAAACATCTGGTAGCGCGCCAAAAGTAAGGCTTCTGCCGACTGTATTCCGCCTAGTTCTAACCCTAACGTTACAGGAGGAATAGAATCTGAGTCCTCCGAGTAATCTGTAGTTGGTAGAATCCGCAAAGAATCAACTAATCTCGAGTGGTCGAATCTGCCATATTGAACTCCAATATGAAGAGAATCGCGAAGCAAGTAATCCATTCGGTCTACACCGAAAGCGTTTCCGACTATAACCTCAGATAAGAGTTCTTCCCAAGGACTAAAAGTAATACCAGGTAAGTATCGTTTTCCTACCGAAAGTTTCAGTATATGGTCCGGTAACAGCGGTGGTACGACAGATTGCCAAATCTGTTTCATATCATCGCTTAAGATCAGTGCTGCGGTCATATGTTCATGAGTAGTATTTTGGGGTAAAAGTTCCTCTTCGGCTGCATGAGAGAAAGGGAGGTGTCCTATGTCATGGCAGAGGGCGGCCATCCTAACGACTCTGCGCCAATAATCCTTTTGCGAATCATTGCTTAGTTCAGGAAAGGAGTTGCGGACCGAGTCAGTTACAAGGTCATTTCTGGTAATTACGTCGTAAACCCTTCCCGCCAATTCCATTACGCCCAAGGCGTGTTCAAACCGTTTGTGAACTGCACCCGGATATACAAGATACTCTAGGGCTAGTTGGTGAATATGCCTTAAACGTTGAACGGGACGAGAATCAATGACAATTCTTTCTGGAGTATCTACTGTGATAAAGTCATGAACAGGGTCACGAATTTCGTGAAATACTTTAGTGCTCATTTATGTTGGCCAATACTGTCTCTAGAAAATAGAATATCCCAACTACATTCAGGATGAAAACAAGCAATTGTCATAACAGACTTGAATGGAATCGTTGAGCTAGCTCAGGGTGTGTGATTTCTAGAGCGTCGAGTGCCAGAAGGGATACTCATTGATAATTGGCATTATCGTCTTGGTATTTGATACCTTGGGATTTCCCTTTCACCTATTCCAACCCCTTCCCCAAGCATCATACCTCCTCCATAACCCCAGGAGATCCTCCTTTGCTCAAAATTAGCACCGACGTGTGCGGCACCTTTACCGACATTGTGGTGGACAGCGATGGGGGCAGTTCCGCCTTTAATCGGGGGAGTCATAGCAGTTCACGCGGGCGGGAGACCGTTGAGTATCGGTGACCAATTGCTGTGCCGTTTGCCATAGTTACGGTCCGCCACCAAGAGGGGAACTATAAGAATGGGACCGTTATTTGCTCGTGAGACCATTGCCTGGCTCAATCACTAACCCATCCCCGGCATCAATCCCCCACTGGCGCACCATTTCCAGCATGGTGCGGGCGGTTTCCTCGTGGGCTATGTCCACCATGTCGCCGGCGTAGGTTACCACCGCGCTGCCGGCCTGCCGCTGTTCCTCCATGGCCTTCAGTAGCCCCTTCCAGTGGGCGATCTGCTCGGGACTGGGCGTGAACACTTCGTTGACCACCGGAACGTGGGACGGGTGGATGAGGTTCATGCCGGTATACCCCAGCTGTTTCAACTGGTTGGCCAGCTCGCGCAGGCCGTCCAGGTCGTGGATATCGAACCAGCCCCCGCTGATGGGAAATTCAATTCCGGCGGCGCGGGAATCCACCAGCACCTTGGACTTGATGAACAGGGTCTCCATTCCTTCCGGCGTCCACTGAAATCCTATGGACCGCGCCGTGTCGCCGCCCTTGCCGCCGCTGCCGCCCATGTGGGCCACCCTATCCGACGCCATGGCAATGTCGTAAGCCTGCCGGATACCGTCGGCCGTTTCCAGGCCCGGATCAATGCAGATAGACCCTATGGCCATCCCCGCCTTGCGTTCGAAAAACCTGAGGAGCGTGTCCACCTCGACCACGTCCTCGGGACGCTCCACCTTGGGAAGCAGGACGCCGTAAAGGTGGGGGCTGGTCACCGCTTCCAGGTCAAACCCGGTCAGCCCGGTTTCCAGCCGGTTGACGCGGACGAAAAGGGTCTGTCCGGCCGAGCCCAGTTCGTCGACCATAGCGGCCACCAGGGTGCGGGCCTTCTCCTTTTCAGCCTCCGGCACCGAGTCTTCCAGGTCCAGGATCAGGGCGTCGGGGCCGTACTGGTGGGCTTTGCGCATCCAGTCTTCCAGGTTGCCGGGAACGAACATCACCGACCGCAGGGGTTTGGCTTTGAACCTCATGTGTGCCTCGCAGATTGGTTGTTAGGACGGGTTGCTGTCGCATCTTCCATGTTGGCCCTATATCACCCCGCCGGAGCGCAACCCTTCCAAATCGGACTCGCCCAGGTCCAGCAGCTTGCCGTAAATCTCTTCGTTGTGCATGCCCAGCGTGGGCGCGCCGGGCAATGTTGGCAGGGGCCCGCCCGAGAACACTACCGGGAACCCGGACGCTATCCCGCCGGGCACCGGGGCATCCATGGTCCCGTGGCGCATGGACTGGAGCGTTCCCCTGTCGTAGAAGTGAGCGTCGGCCATGATATCCGGCACGGTGCGGACCGGGCCGCAGGGGACGTCGGACTCTTCCAGTCGCGCCAGGCTTTCGGCCTGCGTCATATTGCCGACGCGCTTCTGGACTTCGTCCCGGGCATCGACAACATTGATGGAGCGGGAGGTGTAGTCGGTGAAGCGCTGGTCTTCCAGGAGTTCCGGGGCGGCCAGCGCTTCGCACAGCCGCCGCCACTGGTCGTCGCTGGCGGCGGTGATGATCAGGTCGGCGTCGGAGGCGTGGTACAGGCCGGTGGGACCGCTGCGGCTGGTGTTGCCGGTACGCAGGGGATTGCCCAGTTCCACGTCCTCCTCCAGGTTTTCCATGAACATCAGGGCCGCCAGGGTATCCATCATGGAAACGTCCAGATGTTGCCCGTTGCCCGTCCGCTCCTTCTCCCGTAGCGCCCCCATGATGGAGTAGGCGGCGAACAGGGGCGTTACCAGGTCCCCGATATAAAACCCCACCTTGGTGGGAGGCCCGTCGGCGTCGCCGTTAATGTCCATCAAACCGCTCATGCCCTGGATCTGCGGGTCGTGGGCCGGGAGTTCGGCATAGGGGCCAGTCTGGCCGTAGCCGGCGATGGAGCAGTAGATGATGCCCGGGTTGACCGCGGCTACGTCGTCATAGCCCAGCCCCAACCGGCGCATCGACCCCGGGGCCAGGTTCTCCAGGACAATGTCGGCCTGGCGGGCCATGTCGAGGAACATCTCCCGTCCCCTGGGGTCTCTCAAGTTCAGGGTAACGCTCTTCACCCCCTGGGTGCGCTTCAGGAATCGGGTGGCAATGTCCTGCTCTGTCTGCGGAGTGTTGTGGACGCCCTCCGGCCCGGCAAAGGGCCCGTTGCCCCGGACAGGATCGCCGCGCCCCGGAATCTCCACCTTGATAACCTCGGCGCCCAGGCGCGCCAGGTTCATGCTCAGGTAAGGCCCCGCCAGAAACACCGTCACGGCCAGCACCCGAATATCGCTAAGCGGCTCCATAGCAAATACCACGCTTTCTTATGACTTGGTAACGGTCAGGCCGGTATACCCGGACGGTGGCGGGGGGGCATGTGGGGGGTGGGGGGTGGGGATCAGAATAAGGCTGTCGTCACTTTCCTTAGGACCCTTTGTTGCATTAGTATTTGTGGGGAGGGTAACACTGATTATTGGACCGGAAATGGGGGAATAATCCCGGCACGATAGCAAGGCTTACTATTATCGTATTGGCGTTCGTAAATGATTCGGTTCCCCTTACGGCTGCCGCCGACAGTATCTTTAGCCTGAACTTCTAAAATGCAGGCGCCTTTTCTTTTGCAAGTGTACATTCAAATACAGTTAGATTGGTACAGGTTCGCACTAAGAAAGGTTGATAAACCCATTACAATCGACTGCGGCAATTTCCTTAATTAGCTTGTGTTTTACCAAAGCACTTGAGGAGAGTCCTAAAGCTCTAAGAAAGCAACTTAGGTACTTTAGGGTGAACCAACAACTGTACTTATAGGAACGATTAGTGATTAATTCAATAAGGTTACTCCAAAATATCGGGACTTTTAACTCAGATGATGCCGCCTCTGCTCTCCCACTTAAACAGGCAAACCTCATTTATGCGGACAATGCCCGTGGAAAAACTACCCTTGCTGCCATATTGCGTTCTTTGGCAACGGGGAACTCAGTTCCAATATCCGAACGGCATAGGCTTGGAAGTCAGCATTCTCCTAAAGTCGTGCTGGAGTGTGAAACTGAACCGCAGACAGTAATTTTTCAGGAAGGTAATTGGAATCAGACACTTCCCAACTTGAAAGTGTATGACGATTTCTTTGTAGATGGGAACGTGTATTCTGGGCTTGATGTTGACGCACAACATCGGCAGAACTTGCATCAGCTTATACTTGGCGAACAAGGACTCGCCCTCAACCACCTTCTCGCTGACGTTGTATCACGCATCAGCAAACATAATGCAAACCTAGAGCAAAAGTCTAAAGCTATTCCTGTTCACCTGCTTGGAGGGCTCAGCGCGGACGATTTTTGTAACCTTGTCAAAATACAAGATATAGACGAGAAAATTAAAGAAGCCGAACGGGAAGTGAAGGTCGCGAGCGACCAAGCTACAGTAGCGACGGGATCCAAGTTTGGAGCAGTCGTATTACCGGACCTTGATAGCATCAAAGTCAAAGAAATCCTATCGACTGGTCTTCCAGAACTTGACAGAGCTGCGGAAGCCCGGGTCCAAGAACACTTAAATACATTGGGTGAGGGCGGAGAGTCATGGGTAGCGGAGGGAGTGAGCCGAGTAGGCGATGGCGACAGGGGGACGTGCCCGTTTTGCGGCCAAGAAATTACAGGCTTGGACTTGATTGCTCACTACAGCACATACTTTAGCGAAGGTTACGCTAACTTGAAGCAGAACGTGACTGACATGGTCGCGGAAGTTGAAAGCCGTCACACTGGCGGAGTTCAGGCAACATTTGAGCGCTCTATGGGTAGAGCTAAGGAATTGTCACAGTTCTGGTCTACATACTGCGATGTACCGCCGATTGAAGTTGACACGGAAACCGTTACCAACAGTTGGACTGCTGCACGCGAGACGTTGGTCCAGTTGCTTAAGGCGAAGCAAGCCGCTCCATTGGAGTCTTTTGAGTTGAGTCCAGAGCAACAATGTATCATTGACGCATACAATGTATTCACGCTACAAATGCAGATTCTCAGTGAAGCTTTAGTCTATGCCAACAATGACATCCAGGAAGTTCTGCAACGAGCAAGTTCAGCAGACTTGCAGCAACTTCAAACTGAATTAGCTAAATTAAAAGCGACTAAAGCCCGATTCTCAAATGAAGTTGCTCCTTTATGTGAAGACTACCTGCAAGAGAAGGAGGCCAAAGCCCAGGCTGAAATAGAAAGAGCTGATGCGAGAGAATCGCTGGAGCAATACAGAGCCAACATATTTCCGACTTTGCAGACCACCGTTAACTATTATCTTCAACGATTCAACGCAGGTTTTAGAATCGAAAGCCTAAAACCATCAAACATAGGTGGTGGGTCTGGTTCTACATGTACATATAACGTAATTGTCAACAACACACCAATAACCGTTAGCACAACCAACAACCCAATTGGAGAGCCTTCCTTTCGCAATTCGTTGAGTTCGGGGGACCGTAATACGCTGGCCTTGGCTCTCTTCTTTTCGTCGCTGGACCAAGACCCTTCTCTCGCTAATTCAATAGTTGTAATAGACGATCCCATGTCGAGTTTAGACGAACACCGTTCACTTACTACAGTTCAAGAGGTTCGAAAGCTGGCTGGCCGCGTAGGTCAGTTGGTCGTGTTATCGCACAGTAAACGTTTTCTTTGCGAGATTTGGAGCGGCTTGAACCAAAAGGAGTGCCGGTCTTTGGAAATCGCCCAAAGCGGGGAGGAATCGACTATTCGTGCTTGGGATGTATCACAAGACGCTATTACAGAACATGACCGCCGCCATTTCCAATTGCAACAGTTTGTTGGCAACCAAGTCGGAGAAAAAAAGGAAATAGCCCAATCAATCCGACCGCATTTGGAAGGGTTTCTGCGGGTAGTATGCCCTGCCAGCTTTCCTCCAGGAAAATTACTAGGCCCATTCATTGGGGAATGTTGCGCTAAGCTAGGTAAACCAGACGAGGTTCTGAATGAAATAGCGATAGGAGAACTTAAGGATCTCGTAGAATACGGCAACCGTTTCCATCACGACACTAACCCTGCTTGGATAATGGAGGATATCAACGCTACGGAGCTTCTCGGCTTTGTTAAGAGGACCTTGTCCTTCGCAGGTCCGCCAAGAGTTTAGCGAAGCCCTGTCCGCCCACCCACGTCTCGGGAGTGAGGAATGAACTCCGTTCGTTCCTCACTCCCCCACCCCCCACCCCACCGTTTGTGCTAATATACCCTCACAACTATCCGCCACCGGCGGAACAGGGAGGAATTTCGAATGGCAACAATGATTGACGGTGAGGCTTATCTGGGACGCGTTATGGTGCGGCCGCTCAGCAAGGAGGGCGACGTTACCATGTACGTGTGGCCCCTGCGCTGCCTGCGGGGCAAGTTCGGTGGTCCTACCTTTGGCGTGGACGTCAAGGGCGTGGAGATTATCCGCTTCGACCCTCATGGCTCCCGCGGCCACTGGCACAAGGGCGGCTACGACAAGCTGGGCGCCGGCGGTTCCCACGTTGACTTCCCCGAGGGCGTGATGGAAAGCGAAGCCCAGTTGGAGTGGGCGCTGAATGAGTTTCGCCAGCAGACTGCCAACTACTTGACCGAGGCCGGTTATGCCGAAGCCGCGGCCAACCTGGACCCGGAAATGGTTGGCGCCGCTGCCGACGCCGTCATGGCTCACCTGGAGTCCCAGGGCGACCTCAGGGCCGACGCCATCGCCAAGGACCTCATCACCGCCTAAACTTTCTGGACTTTGGGTTCAACTGCGGGGGCGAGTGAAAGCTCGCCCCTATTTCTTGTCCCCGCCGCCCATACTCGCCGCATCCGTCAGATGCACCAGGCACCCGCCCGTATCCGCCGGGTCAAAGTAAATCAGGCGGTAGCCCATGAAGTTGCTGAAGGGTTCCTCGGTCACGAACCCATAGCCCCGCTGCCGGTATTCCGCCACCACCCGGTCCAGGTCCTCCACGGCGTAGGCTATGTGATGGACCACCCAGTTTCCGCCGGCCCCGTCCAGGGCAGACTGGTTTTCGGGGCAAATAAACTCCACCTCCACGTCGCCAACCTGCAGGAAAGCCACCTCGCCCAGGTTGGGAACCGCTCCCCGTCCGGTAACGATGGCCCCGAACTTCTCCCCGTAGTCCTCTATAGCCGCATCCAGGTCGGGGACCAGGTAGCTGATGTGGTGTATGTCGGAAAACATGGCCGCTCCTTGAAGCTAATGGTTCTTGTCTACCACGATATTTTAGCTTCCCGCAGTACATTTGGAAGGTAACCCGGGGCAACCGCGCCTCAAGTCAAAGTCATGCTGAACTGGTAGTTCAACAGCATTGCAACGACGGGCTGGGGCCAAACCGTCATTCCGGCGCAGGCCGGAATCCAGGGCCTTTCATATACTATCCTCTGGACCTCTCGCAGCCTTTCTGGATTCCGGCTCAGGGCAAACGCATTCTAATTTGGAAAGCCCGTCGTTCCCGCGTAGGCGGGAACCTCGAACCTTAAGAGTATCGAAATAGCCCTCGTCTTAGCCTGGAAATCCCGGTCTAGTGGGAGAATGCGATTGCCCCGGCGCCCGCCCCGGTTGACTTGCCCCGCCCTTCCGGCGTATGTTGGCGACCTGAGTAAACCTGCTGTTTGGGACTTCCGGCGCAGACCGCGGGAAGAGTTTCTCTCCCCCCGCCGTGGGCGCTGTACTGGTCCCCTGAGGAAATACCCCATTGCCTTTACTTTCCGGTATACCCGCCCTGGCGGTCCTGCAGAATCCCGACTTCCGCCTGTTGTGGATGGCGCGCTGGGTCCACGAAATCTCCCGACGCATGGAATTGCTGGTCCTGGGCTATCTCATCTACGAACTCACCGACTCGGCCTTCCAGGTGGGGCTGATCTCCGCTTTTCTCAACGGGCCCCGTCCGCCCCTGTCCCTGGTGGCCGGGATGCTGGCCGACCGCCTGGACCGTTGGCGCATCCTGGCGGGCATCCACACCTTCTACCTGCTGGTGGCCTCGGCCCTGCTGACCCTGCTGCTCCTGGACCTGATTCACCCCTGGTTTGTGTTCTTTGCCATCCTGCTGCAGGGGACGGCCAAGGTACTGGACGACCCCACCCGGCGGGCGGCGCTGTTCGACCTGGCCGGCCAGGACCGCATCGCCCACGCCATGTCCCTGGAGACCATCACCAACAATGTGGGCAAAATTCTTGGCCCCATCGCCGGCGGACTGCTCATCGCCTTCTACGGGTTCACCGGCGCCTACATGGTGCTGGTAGCGCTGGATCTGGTGGCCGCCGTGCTGATGTTCAAGCTGCGCCTGCCCCAGGCGGCGGTAGTGGTGGGCCGAGACCGCGCCTTCTGGCAGGGCATCAGGTCGGGCATTGGCCATTCCTTCTCCAACAAGTTCGTGCTGGGTGTGCTGTCCATTTCGCTGGTGATGAACGGCATGGTGCTGCCCCTGCAATACTTCATCCCCGTCATCGCCACCGAGGTTCTTGAGGTGGGCCCGGCCCTGGGGGGCGTCATCGGCGCGGCCGAGGGCATCGGCACGCTGGTGGGGGCGGTAATCATCGGCTCGCGGCGCAACTACACTTTCCACGGACGCTACTTCGCCATCGGCGCCATGATCGTGGGAGTAGGCGTGGCTGCGGTGGCCTGGTCGCCCTGGTTCCTGGTCTCCTTCTTGCTGCTCTTCAGCGCGGGAGTGGGCCAGTCGGGCTTCAGCACCATGCAGAGCACCATCCTGCTGCTGTCGTCCCCCGCGGAAATGCGTGGCCGGATCATGGGGTCCCAAGGACTGGTCAACGGGCTGGGCCACCTCATCGGCGGCGTGGAAATCGGCGCCATCGCCTCGGCCTTCACCATCTCCGTAGCCATAGGCATCAACGCCGGCATAGGCCTGCTGCTGATGCTGCCAGTAATGATATTGACACCCCTGGTCAAGCGGCCAATCGAGAGTTACTACAACCGAGTCGGCGGCGGGGAGGAGGCCAGGGTTGGGAGGTAGGGCAATAGCCTGTCAGCCATAGGGACTAAACCAAAGCCAAGGTGGATGTGCATTTTTGCTTGAACCCGTCGGCTCTTGGCAACCCAGTCTGCCAGCGTAGGGGCGATTCGCGAATCGCCCCTACGCTGGCGACGAAGGACCCGCGCCACTGCACCAAATGCGTATTTCACCCTGGCATTGGTTTAGGATCGTTCCCAGGAAGGCGGGAAGATGTACAGCAGGGCAGTTCCCCACCGGCTTTCTGAACCTGAGCCAAAGTGGGAAGTGCATTTTCACGTCGGGTAAGCAGGGAATAGATCAGGGTGCCTGACCGCCAGGCTGTCATATTGAACGGAGTGAAGAATCTAAATTTCTAAAGGCTTGAAGAGCTTTCTCAAGCAAGGACTTTAGGTTGTCTGCTCCACTCAGATATGGTTATTCCAGAGTACATTTCACCCTGGCTTTGATTTAGCTCCGGTTGATTACCCCGCAGGCTACCCGCAGGCCGGTGTTCGAATCCCCTTCTCCATAAGTATCAGGGTGTTCGTAAACAATGATGGCGGAACCATCAGCGTCAAATATGGAATGAATCCGGTTATTGTCCAGCGTTACTCCGGTAGTAAAAAAGTCGGCACGTGCAGAACCGTCGGAGGCGGCGTAGATATTGGGGAGGTCGCCGCCGTGCGCTCCGCTGGATTCCTCGCGCTTCCATGCCGGATGCACCAGCCCATGTTCCGTTTCAGCCGGGTTGAAGTGGTCACCGGCGGCGTCAAAATCAGGCGTACAAGCTCCGGTCTCGTGGACGACAAAGGCGTGACCGCCGGGGGGTAATCCCGTCACTTCGGCCATGACCAACACTCCGGCTGCTCCTTGCCGGAACTTAACCGTTCCCATGGGATCGCCTGAAGGCGATTCCAGCACGGCCCCCGCTGTCAAGCCTATTATCGGTTGAGTCGCTTCACTCGAACGGCCAGTCGTTAAGAGCAAGGCGCCAATCAATATGAGGGCGATGATGATTGCGGGCGCCAATAGAGTGGCTTGACCCAATCTCGAATCCATTTGGGGTCACCTCCCTGGCTTTGGCAGCTTCGGTGCTTGCTGAGTTCTCAGCCTGCGCAAGCGGTTGAAGAGGATGTGCGCATAAACAAACCCGCGAGTCCAGCGCAAGCCCTTCGTGCGATACATAGTTGCGATACACAGTATTGTAGCAGCCCACGGCTGTAAAGAGGGCGGCGCTACCTTGGCTGGTAGCGCCGCCCCAGTTGGCTCCTCTAACCGCAAGCCCTGGATCTAACCGCAGGCCATGGAGTAGACCTGCCGTGCCCCTTCGGGCAGGGGATGGTCGGTCCAGCTGTCGCCGCCGTCGCTGCTGCCCCAGACCTGGCCGTTGCTGGAAGCGCAGTACATTTCGCTGGGGTGACGCTCGTTGAAGGCAAGGCCGAACAAGGTGCTGTTAGGCTCGAAGCCGGTTTCGACCTTGTCCCAGCTCGTGCCGCCGTCCCGACTCCGGAACAGCACGCCCAGGTCGCTCATGAAATTGGCGCCGGCGGCTACCCAGATGGTCTTGGGATCACCGGGCACCTCGCGGATCTGGCGGCAGTAGGTCTGCCCCTTTTCGTTCAGGGGATCCAGCTGGACCCTGGACCAATAGTTGCCCTTGTCGGTGCTCCGGAACATGCCGGCACGGCCTATTCCCAGCACAGTGCCGGGCCGGAAGGTGCTGGCCAGCACCCCGTGCATGTCCACCGGATCGTCGTTGACGTACTGCCCGTGGCTCAGCTGCTCCCAGTGTTCGCCGCCATCCTGGGTACGAATGATCCCGCCAACCTCTATAGCGCCGTACAATTCGTCAGTGTTGGCGGGCACTCCCGCAATCTGCAGCACCCGCTTGGCCAGGTTGGCGCCGGGTCCCACCGTCACTTCGGGGAATCGGACGCTTACGGGAAGCTGCTGCCACCGTTCGCCGCCATCGTCGCTCCGGTAGATCTCCGAAGACTCGTAACCGGCGAACATAACGTTAGGGTCCCGGGGGTGGAAAAGCAGCGACCATACCGGCAGACCGTGGTCCGGCACGTTGACCTTTTCCCAGTGGTCGCCGTGGTCCTCGCTCCGGTACGGACCGTCCTGGGTGCCGACGAACACGGTGTTGGACTGCTCGGGGTGAATTGCAATGGCCCGGATGGCCGGCGATTCTGGAAGGCCTCCGGCAAGCATCTCCCACCCGTCATCTCCCTTGGCCATGCGGTACAGCCCGCTGGCTATTGCTCTTCCGGGGGCGGTCTCTCCTGCCAGGCCCACGTAGACGAAGCTCTTGCCGTTGCTGGACTTTTCGGTAGTCATACTCCCCCCTTCTATCGGCGAAATCTGCCGGGGAAATTTGCCGACGTTATAAGATAGGGCCATTCCAGCACGGCAGCACTTTGTTGTCAACTTG
>DAOUHR010000085.1:0-80594 GCA_034428635.1 Dehalococcoidia bacterium | reverse complement strand
GGCGTTGATGGACATGAGGGCCTGGGCGATGCGGCCGTCTATCTTCTTGTCCCATTGGATATGGGAACCCAAGCCGATGGGCACGTGGTCTGCGATGACCTCCACGGTGCCGCCTACGGTGTCTCCGGCGTCCCGGGCGGCGTCAACCTCGGCGATCATCTTCGGGGTGGCTTCGGGGTCGGCGCAGCGCACCGGCGATTCCTCGACGGCGTCCCAGTCAATGGCGTCGTGGGTGTCGGGAGTGTTGGCCCACACACCGCCGATGGAGATGACGTGGCTGTGTAGCCTGATGCCGAACTCCTCCAGCAGGCGCAT
Organism: Dehalococcoidia bacterium; assembly: GCA_034428635.1. GTDB lineage: Bacteria > Chloroflexota > Dehalococcoidia > Lucifugimonadales > UBA3495 > Bin22. The sequence continues at coordinate 80,279 of DAOUHR010000085.1, read as the reverse complement.
GGCGATGGCACCGGCGGCGACGCGGCCGGCGGTCTCCCGGGCGCTGGCCCGCTCCAGGACGTTGCGCACGTCGGAGAAGCCGTACTTCATGGCGCCGGGCAGGTCGGCGTGGCCGGGGCGGATGCGGGTGACGCGGCGGTTGCGGCCCTCCTGGGAGGGATTCTCGATGTACTCAACGGCCATGGCCTCGGTCCAGTTGGCCCAGTCCTTGTTTTCCACCGTCATGCCGATGGGACTGCCCAGGGTAAGACCGTGGCGGACGCCGGTCATGATGTGGGCCCAGTCCTGCTCGATGAGCTGGCGGCCGCCCCGACCGTAGCCACGCTGGCGGCGGGCCAGTTGCGTTCCGATGTACTCCTCGCTGATGGGCAGGGCCGCGGGAACGCCCTCCATGATTATCATCAGGCCCTGGCCGTGGGACTCGCCTGCCGTAAACCACCGAATCATTGTCAACTACCTCGCAAGTTTATAGTGCATATCGCCAATGGCGTCCGCGAAAGTTACGCCCCTGGGGCAAGCATTCACCACAGAGGCGCAGGATTTCGCTGGAGTTTGTTGACCGTGTGGGCGCCGGCGGCGCCATCCTAACCTTTACCCATCGAGGGGGAAGGAACATTTCAGAGGTTGCTAAAAGAATACTCACCCACGGGACTGCATGGCCTGGATGGCCGCTTCCAACATTACCGGCACCGGCGCGGGGCGTTCCAGCCACACTTCGAAGGATGCCGCGCCCTGGTAGACCAGCATCTGGATGCCACCCAGGGTTTTGGCGCCGGCCTGGGCCGCTTCACGCAGCAGCCGGGTTTCGAGGGGATTATACACCAGGTCATAGACCAGGGCGGTGGGCGGGATGGCATCACCGGAAAGGGGCGTCTCGTTTTCGCCGGGCCCGTGGGTCATGCCGATGGTGGTGCAGTTGACGATCAGTTCGGCAGTTGATGCAGCCGATTCCAGGACATCACCGGAAAGGGGAACGGCCTGGGCGACAACGTTCCTGCCCCGGGCCAGTTGGGCCAGGTCTTCGGCCCGTTCCGGGTGCGGTTGGCGATGGTCAAGTCGCCGATGCCATCCCTGGCCAGGGCCAGGACCACGCCCCGGGCCGCGCCGCCAGCCCCCAAAATAAGGATGCGACGGCCTCGAGGATCGAAGTCGGCACCGTCCCGCAACGCCCGCAGGAAGCCGTAACCGTCGGTGTTGTGTCCGGTGAGCCGGCCCTGGCGGTTGACGATGGTGTTGACGGCGCCGGCCTCGGTAGCCCAGTCGTCAATCTCGTCCAGGAAGGGCATCACCGCCAGCTTGTGGGGTACGGTTACATTAATGCCAAGGATGCCGGACTGGCGCAGGCCGTTAACGAACTCGCCCACGTCGTCGGGAGACACCTGGTAGGCCACGTACTTGGCGTCCACGCCACAGGCATCCAGCGCCGCCTGCTGGAAGACGGGCGACATGGAATGGCCGATGGGGTATCCAATGATGCCAAGGGCTGTGTCCATGGTTTTCTTATTCATCCACCAATAAAAATGAGTGGTCATGACTACTCAGGCTAACCTGGCACAGAGAGAGGGGTCTGAAGCCATAGATGAGCGCTAGTGCATAATGGTGGATGATCTATCCCCTCAACTGGGCAAGAATCTCGCCCAGGCGCTGTTGCTGTTCCTGGAGGTTGCGGAGGCGGTCTTCCTCGGTTTCCACCACGTCGGGGCGGGCCTTGGCGCGGAAGTTGGGGTTGTTGACCAGCTTTTCCTTGCGCTCCAACTCCCGCTCGGTGCTGGCCAGTTCCTCACGCAGCCTTTCCTGCTCGGCGGCCAGGTCCACCACGCCCTCCAGGGGCAGGCGCACCACCAGAGGATTGACCACCAGGGTGACGCCCCGGGTCTGCTCCGAACCCTCAGGAGCGCCGGCGGTGATGCTCAGGGGTTCCACCCGGGACAGAGTGCGGATTACTTCGGCTTCCTCTTCCATTGCGCCGCGTAGTCCATTGGCCTCCACTTGGGCTTCAAGGCGCTGGTTGGCAGGTATGCGAAGCTGGGCGCGGGTGTTCCGCACGGCACGGATGGTCTGCATCACCAGGGAGATTTCATCTTCGGCCTGGCGGTCATGGCGAGGGGTTTCGGCGACGGGGTAGATGGCAATCATGATCGAAGACTTAATCTCGCCTTCGGCGGGCAGGCGGGAGGTCAGGTTCAGCCAGATTTCCTCGGTGATGAAGGGCATGAAGGGGTGCAGCAGACGCAGGGTCCGCTCCAGTACATGGGCTAGCACCGGCCGGGGCGACGGACCTTCGCCAGAACGCATGCGCACCTTGGCCATCTCGATGTACCAGTCACAGAAGTCGTCCCAGATGAAATCGTAGAGCTTTTGTTGCGCCTCACCCAGTTCGAAGGCCGCCAGGGAGCTGTTCACGTCAGCGGTAACCCGGTCCAGCAGGCTGACAATCCAGCGGTCTTCCCGGTGTTCCAGGTCTGGCAGGTCCCGCCAGCCAGACAGGTCGTACTGACCCTCCAGGGAAGTAATAACGAATCGGGCGGCGTTCCAGACCTTGTTGGCGAAGTTGCGGGCGGCCTCCAGCTTGCCTTCGGTGATGCGCAGGTCGTTGCCCGGGGCGGTGCCGGTGGACAGGGCGAAGCGCAGGGCATCGGTGCCGTAGCGGTCGATGAGGTCCAGTGGGTCCATAGTATTGCCCCGGGTCTTGCTCATTTTGTCGCCGTTGGCGTCGCGAATAAGGCCGTGGAGGTATACGGTGCGGAAGGGGATATCCCCGGTATTCTCGATGCCCATCATGATCATGCGGGCCACCCAGAAAAACAGGATATCGTAGCCCGTTTCCATGACGGCGGTGGGGTAGAAATAGTTGAAGTCGTCGGTGTCTTCGGGCCAGCCAAGGGTGGAATGGGGCCACAGGCCGGAGCTGAACCAGGTATCCAGCACGTCCTCGTCCTGCCGCAGTCCTTCCGAGTTGCAGGTGGGACAGGCGTTGGGGTCTTCGGTGGAAACGACAATCTCGCCGCACTCGTCGCAGTACCAGACGGGGATGCGGTGGCCCCACCATAGCTGGCGGCTGATACACCAATCGCGAATATTCTCCAGCCAGTTGAGATAGACTCGCCCGAACCGGTCGGGGACGATGGTAATGTCGCCGTTTTCCACCGCGGCGTGGGCACGGCCGGCAATGCTGTCCGGTTCCTGGTGGTTGCCCACCTTGAGGAACCATTGCAGGCTGATGAGGGGTTCCACAACCGAGTCGCAGCGCTGGCAATGGCCCACCGAGTGGAGGTAGTCCTCCACCTTCTCCAGCAGGCCCAGGTCGTCCAGTTCCGCGGCCACGGCCTGGCGGGTATCGAAGCGCTCGCGGCCCTCGTACTTGCCGGCCAGGTCGGTCATGTTGCCGTCGAAGCCGATGACGTTGATGATTTCCAGGCTGTGCCGCTCGCCAATCTCAAAGTCGGTGACGTCGTGGCCCGGGGTAACCTTCAAGGCACCGGTGCCGAACTCCATCTCGATGGCCTCGTCACCTACAATGGGTATGGGCCGGTCCATGATGGGCAGCATGGCTTGCTTGCCGACGAAGGCAGCATATCGGGGGTCTTCGGGATGCACCGCCACGCCGGTATCACCGAGCATGGATTCAGGGCGGGTGGTAGCGACGGTTATCTGGCCGCTACCGTCGGCCAGGGGATAGCGGATGTAGTAGAGCTTGCCGTCCTGTTCCTGGTACTCCACTTCCAGGTCAGAGAGGGCCGTGGCGCAGCGGGGGCACCAGTTGATGATGCGCTCGTGGCGGTAGATTAGGCCCTTGTTGTACAGGTTAACAAAGGTGGTGCGGACGGCTTTGGCCGGGCCCGGGTCCAGGGTGAAGCGCAGGCGGGTCCAGTCGCAGGAAGTGCCCAGGCGCTTGTGCTGCTCGTCAATGGTATTCCCGTAGCGGGCCACCCACTCCCAGATGCGCTCCTGGAATTTCTCGCGACCCAGTTCGTGCCGGTTGGTACCCTCCTCGGCCAGCAGGCGCTCGACCACCCACTGGGTGGCGATGCCGGCGTGGTCTTTGCCCGGGAGCCACAGGGTATCGTCCCCAAGCATTCGGTGCCAGCGAGTCAGGGCGTCCTCGATGGTTGCGGTCAGGGCGTGGCCCAGGTGCAATTCGCCGGTAACGTTGGGGGGTGGCATGATGATGACGAAGGGCTGGCGGCCTTCCCGAATTTGGGGGGTGAAGTAACCGGCATCCTGCCAGTCCTGGTAGATTCGCTGCTCCACGGAGGCGGGATCGTAGGCCCTGGGGATTTCAGCGGGGGCGCTGGAGGTCATAGAAACTCTCCCTGGTTCTTGCTGGTTGAATGTGGGGTTAAACGAATCCGTTACCGTTTGGCCCTGTTTCGTAATTTGGTAACGAAAATATACCATTTGGGCGGCGGGGGCGTCTATTGGGGGAACGGCGCCAATGTTGAAATACCTTCACATAACCTGACGGTACGAAGTGAGAGCTGCCGCCAGACGTTCCGGCAGAGGAAAGGCGCAAAAGTGACAGGTACGTAGCAAGAACGCCCTGTGGCAATGCCTACCATTGCTATATTGATTTGGTTCCTTAAAGTCCTTTAGTCAATTTGCTCCCGTCCTCCCCCACAGGCTCCGCTATGTGATTCAAGCTACCAGCTTGCCCGCTGGTCAATGACGGCTTTGCTAACTAAATACTTGTGAATTACTCCTGCGGCAGCGAGAAATGCCTTTAATTTCCGGGCAGCCTGCTATAACTGTGGGTGTATAATAAAGGGACGGCGCTGCCTGCCCGCACAATTTCTCCACAATTGCGCTATATTATGGTCGCGGGACGCCGTGCGGTCGAGAAAGGGTTGCAAGGTTGAACTTTTCTCTAAACAGACGGGTTCTGCGGGTAACCCGAAAGCTTCAGCCATTTGAACGTGTATTCCAGCTTTATTTCCAGTGTTGTAATGCCTAGATCTCTCCGTGGCGCCGCCATCCCCCTGACCCTCGCTGGCCTGTTCCTGCTTTTCCTCACTGTTTCCCTTTTTGCCATCGGCGGCCGGCCCGAAAGGGTGGAGGCGAAAGAGCTATGTGATGGACCTGCCGTCTGTGAACCAACGGTACTCGCCACGTCCCGCACTCCCGCCGCCAACACGAGCTACGAAATTACCTTCACGACACCTGTGGAAATTCGGGCCTTTACCGGCAGCATTGTGATGGAGTTGCACGAGGACATACGGGTGCCGAGGGGCATTTTCCCGAACATGGTGCGGGTTGAGTACACCACTGAGGGAAGCGAAATTGACACCCCTCCGCCCAGGGCCTTTGGCTTTGCCACCGACGTTTCCCTGGCTGACCAAAATGACCCACGGCACACTACGAAGGTGAACATTACCCATGGGCTCCGGGAGTCCGGGGAAAACAGCGGCTTCATTGCCATACCCTCAGGAGCGGACGTCAAAATTACCTTCCAGAAAGGAGCCGGAATTTCCAACCCAACCGAGGGTGGAGCTTTCTCCTGGAAAGTAGGCGTGGGCAACGATGATAACTTGGTGGATGCCGTACACCCTGAGATGGCTGTCCGAGAGGCATTCAAGGCTGCCTCCGCCGCTGACGAAGACGCCCACATCGGCCTGCTGGTGGACCGAGAAATCCAGTTGAGCCACGAGGAGATCAGCCGGGGCGAGACAATTACCGTAATTGCCCGGGGCTTTAAGAACGGGCATACCCTGACGGTGTGGCGGGACGCGAATGTCAATGGCATTCGGGAAACCGGCGAGAGCGACCTGTGCCAGGTGGAGGTGGCCGGCAATGATATTGGTTACTGCGACTTCACCGTTCATTCGCCGCCTTTCGTGGCGCAGACGGGGGTCTGCCTGGTCGATGAAGAGAACCCAGAGCTGGACTGCAATTTCATAAACGCGGTTGACGGACTGAGCAATTCATCAATTGTGGTGGAAAAGGGTTACCCCGAAATTACGGACGCCGACCAGGTGTTGGAACTGGTGGGACGGATTGAGGCCGATATAGTCCAGGGGCCGGGCGGCGATATCCAAGTGCAGGTAATCGATTTTCCCCAGGGGGTGATAACCGGCGTTTCCATCGGAGGGGTGCCAGCGGATGTGGGCCAGATGAGAATAGGCGCTTCCGGCAGGCTATACTTCAGTGTTCCGGTTCCCGACGAAGCGCGCCTGGGTCGGCAGTACCTGCGCGTAGAGATGTACGAGACCGATAATGGCTGTAAGGAGAACGACGGGACCAGGCCTGAATGCGACTTCTACGACGAAGTTATTGTTGATATCTCCCAGCCAAAGGCGATTGTCCGAATTTCCCCCCAAACTGTGCTCCCCAACCAGCGGGTTTCCCTGTCGGGCCTGGGCTTCCACGATGATCGCGGCACGACAATTGACGAGGTCCAGATCGGCGGCTACATGCTAGAGCCTGCTCGGGTCAACGAGGGTGTTGGCACAATCGATGTGGCGGGTGACGGCAATTGGAACGGATCCGTGGACCTGCCCATTGTGGAGGCCACCACCTCGGAGGGTACTCATACCCTGCAAGTAAGAGACAGCCAGGGCCGCACCGGTTCGGTGGAGGTCACCGTACCGCCCAGGGAATTACAGGTAACGCCTATCTGGGGCCGGCCGGGGACGATGATCAAGGTTACCGGCACGGGTTTCCCCAGCCGCAACGACCACGGGTCCAGCGTCAATCTCCGAGTTTACTATGACGCCAGAGACCGCTTCACGGTCATTTCCGCTGAGCCGGACGCCAACGGTAACTTCTCCCAGGCAATTCAGATTCCCCTCAAGACGCCCACACCATCCTCCAACTTTGTCCGCGTCGAATTTGATGACGACAACGGTATTACTGTGGTTACATCGGCGCCCCACGAAGTACCCGGCGCCGTGGTCCAGCTCAACCCCGACGCCGGGCCACCAGGAACTCGTTTCACCATGAGGGGGACCGGATTCAGGCATCACATACCGGTGTACGCGGTAATGTTTGCCGATATCGACGTTTCCCCCGGCCAACAGGTGTCCACGGACGCCAATGGCGAGTTTGTGGTGGAACTGATGGCTCCCGGTCTGGACGTCGGACAGCAGACCGTCCAGGCCGTCGTGGCCGGGGTTTCCGCCAGCGCCACTTTCGATATAAAGCCACCCGGGGTTGTGCCCGGGGCGCCAACGCCGGTTGCCGAAGCCCTGGAAGGCCTGGGCGACCGGCTCCTGCGGGTGTTTCACTTCAACAACGACACCAAGGTCTGGGCCTTCTATGCTCCGGTCGTGGCTAATGAAAGCACCCTGGACTTGATGGTTACAGGTGAAACGTACCTGGTGCTGGTCAAAAATACGACGCAGGCTATCCTGAACGGAGAGTCCCGGAACCTGACCTGCTACAAGGACAACTGCTGGAACCAGATAGTGTGGTAGCGCGCTAGGGCCGCTAGTCCTGTCCCTGGAGCCACGTAGTCGGAGCCACAAATGACCAAGCCGCCGTTTCCTTATTGACAGGAACGTCGGCTTGGCTCTTTTCTAGCAGTCCGGTTTTAGTGGATTAAATTGCCCTCGCCCTGGGTTCCAGCACCGTGACCTGCATATTGGGCGGCAAATTGCCGGTGGTGACCGTCAGGCTGCGGCGCGGCTGGACTTCGCTCACGCCCATTAACTGAAGGAAGGCGTCCAGGTTGCCCAGAGGCTCCGTGGCGCCCGGAATCTGGTAGTGCATGGGAATGACAATCTTCGGATCCAGGTCCTGCATCAACTGCAGAATTCGCTCCAGGTCCAGGGTGCAGCCGCCGCCGGCCGGCGCCAGCAACACGTCCACCGGCTGCAGTTCCTCTACTTGCCGGGTGGTCAAAGGTGTGGCGATGTCTCCCAGGTGGCACACGTTGACGTTGTCCATCACGATGGAAAAGGCCACGTTGCGCTCCTTCTGGGGCTGTCCTTCCTTGAGGGTGGTCATAACGCCCCGGGCCGACACGCCCAAGTATTCGTACTCCCCGGGGGCGTCGAATACCTTGGGCGCCCCGCCGACTTCCAGGCGGTTGTTGTGGTTTGGATGGGTGTTGCTGATGGTAACCACGGCGGCTGACCGGTTTTCGGGGCGGAGACCAAGGGAGGAGGGGAAAGGGTCGGTAACAACCACCAGATCGTCGGAACGCAGTCGGAAGCAGGCGTGGCCCAGCCAGGTAATCTCCATAGTCTATTGATCCCTTCCCTTAACAAAATTCACCAATTTCCAGGCCCCGGGCAGCAGCAGGGAAGCCGCAACCAGCTTGACAAGGTCCCCCACTACGAAGGGATACAAACCCCAATCCATGGTGGTGGCCCAGCGGCTCTCAGCCGGCGCAAAGGTGGCCAGCCACAACAGCCCGGGAATGTAGAGGATGATGTTGCCCGCCAGCATCGACAGAAGAATCCGGGGCTTGCGGTCCCAGCCCCTCTCCGCCAGCCACCCCACGGCGAAGGCCGCCGGAATGAACCCAACGATGTAGCCGCCTGAGGCAATACTCCCCACGAAGCCCGAGGCCCCGCCGGCATAAATGGGCAGCCAGGCGCCGGCCACCAGGTAAAGAAGCAGAGCCGCCGCGCCGCGCCAGCTGCCCAGGGCGGCGCCCACCAGCAGAACCGCGAATGTCTGCCCGGTTATGGGCACGGGCGTGAAGCCCAGGGGTATCTTGACCTGGGCCAGGAGGGCCACGAACAGGCAGCCCCCGACTACCAGGGCTGCGTCGCGGGCAATGCGGCGGGTGCGATCGCTGACCGGAATGACGGCGTCGGCCAGCACCGGCCAGGAATGCTGTACTCTAGCTTTCAAAGGATTCTTCCTGATTCAAGAGTATGGGCATTACCCTGGTGCGCTGGCTCGGGTACCCCATCAGGGCCAGACCACCTTGTTCCAGCAGTCGCCATCGTCGCAATTCAGTTCCAGTTGCTGCCCGTTGACTATTAAGGTAACGGATTCCTTCACCAGAATCAAATAGGTCTGCCCCGAAGCTAGGGCCTTCAGGGTGCTTTCTTCAGACACCAGCGGGTCGTAGTAGATAAACTCGCCGGTTTCCTGTACCCAGTGCCAGATCCTTACAAATTTGTTCCCCAGGGGCGCCATCGCCTCGGTTACAGGCATAGCGGCCGACTCGCTAGCTATTCCCGTTTCCTGGTAGGGAGACCCTGCATCTCCTCCCCGGCCGGACGGGGACGAAGTTGAGCTTTGGGTGGCAGCGTCCGGTATGACCTGGGGGTGGAGTGTGTTTGGAATCGGCGCGACGGTGTTGCCTGAGGATGCCTGAAACGGCGCGCGGGTTGAGGCGCTCTGGAAATCGGCCCGCTGCGCCACCGTCCCTTGAAGTTGACCAGGGCTCCACTGGTAGACAGCTTGTGCCGAAGGCCCCGGGGGAACAAGATACACCGCCGTGCGGGCCGCACCCGTCACCAGCAGGACCGCTCCAATAGCCAGCAGGACAATGTTGCCCGTGCTTAGAGCCATTGCCGTGCCTCTTCAACCAGGTTGAAATTCAGTTTTGGTTGGAGGGACTGGACCATCCAACATTGCACTACCAATAAGTTAATATGTCTGCCTCTGTCTTCCATCCCTGCCAGGGGAGGGTCTGACCGGATTCGGGTGTATGTGAGTCACTAACCAATGGGCAGTATAAGTATGCCACCGCAAAGGGGTCAACGCTTGACAGCCTTTTTGGGGCCGTGCTACTTTCCATTTGCGGGTCGCCATCGTTGCGGCCAGATTCAATTTGACCTGAAAATCCCCTGCTCGTGCAGAATCGTATATAATTAGTGATACCCGGTTAGCTTTTCGGGAATGCGATGCTTACCCAACGCGCTGGCAACGTATTAAACATTCTGGTCACCGAATACATTAACTCCGCCAGCCCCGTGGCGTCGGAGGAAATTGCCCGACTGTCTCCTGCCAAGGTCAGTCCGGCCACAGTCCGCAACGCCATGTCCCTTCTTACCGAGGAGGGTTACATTTCCAGGCCCCATGTTTCAGCCGGCGCCGTTCCTCTGGACCGGGGATACCGGTACCACGTGGAAACCCTGGAAGAGGTTCCTACGCTGCCCGATAGCGTACAGCAACAAATCCACAGCCATTTCGATCGGGCCGACGCAGACTTGGCCGAGTTTAGCCGGCGTTGCGCCCTGGTCCTGTCTCGCATAACCGCCAACATGGCCATCGTGACCGTGCCCCAGGCCCGTTCTCCACGCGTCAGGCACATCCAGCTGGTCTACCTGGACGAACTTTCGGTTCTGGTGATCCTGGTCCTGCAGGACGCCCGGCTCCTGAGGCGCTTGTTGACGGTGGACGAGCCCGCAGACCAGGACTCGCTGAGCCAGGCGGCCAACTACCTGAACGACCGCTTCAGTGGCCTGACTTTATCGGAGATTGAAAGCGTGTCTGGCGACTATGGCCCGCTGGCGGAGCGGGTACGACAGAGCACCCTGTCCTTGCTCCGGGAAGCCGATACCTACTCCATACCCGAGCATTATGTGGATGGTCTGCGCTGGCTGTTGAACCAGCCGGAAATGGCCCAGGGCAGCCAGGCCAGGGAACTGGTGGAACTGCTGGAGGAGCAGGTGTTGCTGGACAGTGTCCTGTCGGAACAGCCGGACAGCGGCGATATTGCCGTATTCATCGGCGGGGAAAATATGGAAGAACCGCTGCGGCCCTTCGGGGTAATCCTGTGCCAGTATGGCATACCCCACCAGGCCAGTGGCACTATCTGCGTCATTGGCCCGACCCGTATGAGCTACGCCGGCGCCATTAGTGGTGTGGGGTACCTGTCCTCCCTGATGAGCAGCCTGGTGCTGGAGCTGTATGGCGGTCGGGCAGCAAGCGGGGGGCAGTAGGCGGAAACAGTTTAAGTACGCGAGATGCCTGGCGTGGGGCGGGTTTGTGACCCGCCTTTATTATTTTGTGAGTGGTAGGCAGGCTGCAGGCAAAGACCCCGAGCTGCTCTATGGGAGCGTCCAGTGTATGTGGTGTTGCCATGGTACCAGGGCGGCCACGCTGGCCTGACGCTGCCAGGTTTCCTGCCGAACCACCGGATGTGAAACGCTGCACTGCGCTACGCCCGTGGGTGAGAGCCGGCACGAATATGGTAAACTGTCCGAAAACCGTAATCTGACCAATGGCTGTACCCAGGGAAACAGATGTCCGATAACCACAGGCGAATGCTGGCCTTAACAACACTGCCCCTGCTGCTGGTGGGCATTGTAGTTGGCGTCCTCGGCGGTTACCTGCTTTGGGAAGAGTCGCCGGAAATGGCCACGGCTGTCGGCCTGGCACTGTTCATCATTTCCGCACTGGGCGGCCGCCTGGCCATCGAAATTGTGCTGGGAATGACGCGGGTGTTCATCGCCGTGTACGAGATACAGCAGAACACGGTGGAAAACACGGTCTCCCTTACCGAAAAGAAGGTCGACGACATTATCCGGCTGTCCGAGAGGGACCCCCGTTTCGGATATTCCGACATACAGACCTTTCCCCGGTTCGGGCGTCGAAACCCCTCCATGCAGTCTGCTCGTAGAAAGGTATGGAAGGCTTGCTGGTTTCTCTATCCCATGGGGCTGGTTTTTTCCCTGGTGACCGGCAGCACCGCCGCGGTTTTCCAGTTCGTAGGCATTGGCTATCCCTTTATTGTGCTGGCAACCGGCATCGCCTTTACCCTGGTAACCATGGTCGTAGCCTTTGGGGAGCCGCTGTTCGGCAACTGGCAGATTATGCGAAAGTGCAACCGCATGCTTCAGGCCGCCCACCAGGTGGAAAAACGCCTGGGAAGCGGGGGAGAGGGCAGGGCCTGAGAACTCCTGACCACAGCCCGGTCATTTCTTTTAATTCGGTAAGAAAAGCGTCTTGGTTATGCCCGTAAGCAACGAAGACATAGCGGAAGTTTTCGAGAATATGGCCACCCTTCTGGAGATGAAGGGCGATACCGTGTTTAAAATCCGCGCCTACCAGCGCGCCGCCCGCACCATCGGGCACCTGTCCTTTTCCCTGGAACAGGCGGTGGGAGAAGGCGTAGATCTGAAGAAGATTCCCGGCATCGGCAAGGCCATCAGCGAAAAGACCCAGGAATACCTGGATACCGGCCGCATCCGCGCCTACGACGAACTGGTGGGCGAACTGCCCGACGGTGTTCTAACCCTGATGACCATTCCCGGCATTGGCCCCAAGTCGGCCATGCTGATTACCAAGGAACTGGGCATCAGCACCATTGAGGGCATCGAAAAGGCCGTCCACGATGGCACCCTGGCCGCCCTGCCCCGCATGGGCAGGCGCACCGCGCAGAACATTCTCCGGCACATCCAGACCGTTGGCTCCAAGAACGGGCGTACCCCCATCGGGCCGGCCCTGGCCGTGGCGGAGGATGCCGTAGCCGCCCTGCGCGCCGAATGTCCCTACGTCGAGCAGCTTTACCCCGCCGGCAGCTTGCGCCGCTGGGAGGAGACCATCGGCGACATTGACTTGGTGGGCGTAGCGCCGGAGGAACTCCAGGCTGGCGTTGGGGACGTTTTGGCGGCGTTGCCCACAGTTCAGGAAGTGCTGGCGCACGGCCCCAAAAAGACCAGCGTAGTGCTGGAAGCGGGTATCCAGGTTGACCTTCGGTTGGGCGACTCCGCGTCCTTTGGCGCCATGCTCCAGTACTTTTCGGGAAGCCAGCAGCACAACATCCGCCTGCGCGATTTCGCCAACCGCAAGGGCTACTCCCTGAACGAATACGGCATTACCAATTTGTCCACCGACGATGTGAGCCACTTTCCAGACGAAGAGTCTTTCTACGAATTCCTGGGCTTGCCCTGGATTGCGCCCGAACTGCGTCTTGGCTTTAACGAACTGGAAGCGGCCCAGGCCAACGCCCTGCCCAACCTGGTGACGGTTGCCGACCTGAAGGGCGACCTGCACCTGCACAGCGAGTGGAGCGACGGCCGAGACCCCATTGAGCGCATGGTGGAAGCGGCGGCGGAGCAGGGCTACCAGTACATGGCCCTGACCGACCACTCTTCGGGCAGGGGTATCGCCAACGGCCTCTCCAACGAGCGGTTGGTGGAGCAGATCGGCATCCTTAGGGACCTGCAGTCCCGGTACGCCATAACCATCCTGTGCGGCTCCGAAGTGGATATTCGCGCCGACGGCACGCTGGACTATCCCGATGAATTGCTGGCGGAACTGGACGTGGTGGTGGCATCGGTGCATTCGGCCATGGGCCAGGACAGCGACACCATGACCCAGCGCATCATCCGGGCCATGGGGCATCCCTCGGTAACCATTATCGGCCACGCCTCCACCCGCCTGCTGAGCCGGCGCCAACCGGTGGAGTTCGACATCGAGGCCCTGCTGCGGGCGGCACGGGAAACTGGCACAGCCATGGAGATCAACTCGGCGCCGGAACGCATGGATCTGAAGGATACGCACGCCTATCGTGCCCGGGAACTGGGCGTTCCTTTGGCGATCAATACCGATTCGCACCATTACACCAGCCTGGGCCAGCGGCGCTTCGGCGTGGGCATCGCCCGGCGCGCCTGGTGCGAGTCGAGGCACATCTTGAACACCCTGCCCATTGACCGTTTCCTGGCCTACATCCACGCCCCCAAGCCACATCGCCTTGAAATTTTCGACACCCGCAACGACGTGCCGGCCGCTACTTCCATTCCCCCCAGTCCGTTGGTCACGCCGTGACCTGGCAGTCCTGGCATAACGACGTTCCGGGCCCGGTTGCCACTGATAGTGAGGCAGCTGAAGACTCCAGCGAATCTGCCGCCGGCGTCCTGGCGGCTACCGCTCCCGACGCGGTCCTGCATCTTCGGGCTGCGATGCGGTCGGGGGCGGCCTGGCCCCAGGTCTTGCTGGAGGCCATGGCTCTGTGGACTAGCCCGGAAGAGACCTGGCAGGACCGCACCTACCGTTACTTAATCGCCGGCGAGGCCCTGGATTGGCTCACCTTGGCCGAGCGGCTGTGTCCTGAAATCGAGGACTTCATTCCCCCTGCGGACCTGGAACGCCTGCTTTTTGAAGGCTTGTTGCCCGACGACGTTACTCCCGAGGAGTTTAAGGACTGGATAGGCGGCAACAAGCACCGGGCCTACCTGAACTATTGGTACGGCGTAATAGTGGAAGAGGCACTGCAGCAGGCGGCGGAGGACGACGTGCGCAAGCGGGAAAAGGCCCGCTGCTATCCCGACCACGAGGAGATGGTGGAAGAGGCGTTCGCCCACCTCTACGGCAAAACCCGCGCCGAGTTGCTGAAAGACTTCCGGAAAGAGGCTGGCATCTCCGAACATGCCCCGCTGTCACTGGCCGACTGCAAGGAATGTACCTACTGGCTGTCCAAGCTTCGCTTCAATCTCTGGGACCCGGCCCGGGTTGCCAGCGACACCCGCAAGGGAATTCGGTACCTCAGCCGGCTGGAGCATACCCCTGGGCCCCTGGTAGAGGAAGAAATGGAGGGTTAGTCAGGCCGGCTTGCATTCCGGTTCCCTTCTCTGAAAGGATTTGCCCTCGCCTTTTCTTGGCGCTGATGACGTCTTCGTACAACCTCTGGGGTTTTCTTCTTTCGTCCCTGAAAGCGGGGTAAGCCTGCCTGTTCCGTATGTGCCAACGGTCCCAGCGTTTCCTTCCTGCATTAGATTAATGAATTGTTATTCACATTTCTCTAATCCCCAACATATTGAAAACCCTTCCCGTCCCGTCTAAAATCTGCTGGGCCCAGTTGGACTTAGATCGGAAAAATTTTGTGGAGGGCGACCCCGTGTCCCCTTCCAACTGTGGCAGGAGATTACCCTGGAATGGTAAGCAGCGATTACGAAGAAGTTACCACAATGGCAGATCTGTCTGAGCAGGACTTGTCGCCCCGTCGTTATCAACGGGGCGAAATTGTAGAAGGCGAAGTAGTGAGGGTAGACGACGACGGCATAGTCGTAAGCATCGGCCTCAAGACTGAGGGCATTGTCCCTCCCCATGAAATGCGCACCCTGTCCCAGGAAGACAAGGAGGGCCTGAATTCCGGAGACAGCGTTATGGTCACCGTCAAAGGCGGACGGGGTCCCGGCGACATGGCCCTGCTCTCGCTCGACGCTGCCAAGGAGGAACAGGGCTGGCTGGACCTGCTCCAGCACTCGAAAGGTGGCGATACTATTACCGCCCGCGTGGTGGAACAAAATCGGGGCGGGGTGGTGGTCAACTACATGGGCATACGCGGGTTCGTTCCCTTCTCCCAGTTGGCGCCCATGCCCAGCGACACCCGCGAACAGGCCATCCTGGATCGTATGGGCCAGGAATACCCCTTCCACATCCTGGAGGTGGACCAGGCAAGGGAGCGCCTGGTGCTGTCCGAGCGCGCCATCTGGCAGAAGCTGCAGGAAGAGGAACGAGACCAGTACATGGCCTCTTTGGAGGAGGGAAGCAGGGTCAGCGGCAGGGTAACCTCCTTGCGGGGCTTCGGCGCATTCGTCAATTTGGGCAAGGCCGAGGGCCTGGTCCACATCTCCGAACTGTCCTGGAGCCGCATCAAGGGGCCAGAGGAGGTGGTCAGCGTCGGGCAGGAACTGGAGGTCCAGATACTGAAGGTAGACTCTGAGACCAAGCGCATCAGCCTCAGCTTGAAGCGCACGTTGCCGGAACCCTGGGAATCGTTGCCGGAACGCTACAACGTGGGCGACATTGTCGAAGGTACCGTTACCCGCCTGGCCGACTTCGGCGCATTTGTGCGGCTGGAAGACTGGGTCGAGGGCCTGGTCCACATCTCCGAACTGTCTCCCCGCCAGGTAAAGAACCCCAGCGAGTGCGTGTACGTCAACCAGCAAGTCCGCGTGTTGATCATGGACATTGACCCGGTTAAGCGTCGCATCAGCCTTAGTTACAAAAAGGCCTTCGGAATGTAGCTATGTCCCCGGACGAAGAAGCGCAAGTTAACGGCGGAGAAATCGCCGAACCCGAGAATGCCGGCGAATCGACGGCGGACACGCCTGATGAGCAGCCGGCAGCCCAGGAACTGGGCCGGGTGGAGCGGCCGCCGGCCGATCGGTTCCAGGGCAAGCGACGATTGTTGCTGGTTCCCCTGATGTTCGTACCTCCTGCCGGAGCAGATGGGGAAATTTCCGACGGCCAGACCATCTACGACCGGTTTTGGGACCAGGTACGGACCCAGATAGACGCCCTGGCCGTGGGATTGGGCGGCCTGCACCGTATTTACCACGAAAGCCTGGTAGAAGGCGGCGAACCCGGCCTGAACTACCTGCAGATGGCCTACCGCCACGCCCACTCGATGATTCAGGTTCGGTGCCATGCCGGTGCCACGCTGGAAGCCACTGAAGACATTGACCTGATAACCAAGACCCTGGACCTGCAACGCTGCCTGATGATCCCCTTTACCAACGACAGCGTGGCCGCCCGCATCCAGGACTGGCTGGCCGAAAGCACTCGCGCCCGCTACGAGCACATAGGGAACCGGATCGACCAGACCCTTCAGCCCGATGAAACGGGCCTGCTGCTGATCAACGAGCGGCACCAGGTCCAGTTCTCCCCCGACATCGAGGTATTCTACGTGGCGCCGCCGGCCCTGGACGAATATCGCCGTTGGCTCCAGAACTGGGCTGCCGCCCAGCAAAGGGCAGCGGAATCAGGCATGGAAACAGAGGAGGAAGTGTCGGATAATCACCAAACCTGACAGCTTTTGCTTCCGAAGTCCGGCGTTCCGTAACGTACAAATAAGCGAAATTACTTGACATAGCGAAATTTACTTGAATATAATCAGGCTGGCTACAGTCCACCAGCAAAGCTCCCCGGCATGGGCCGTCTCCCTTACCGATCCTGGACAGCACTTTCTCCAGACCTATTTTCCGCCTCTCAACTGGTTGATGGCTGAGGCATGACCACCAAGTATATTTTCGTCACAGGCGGAGTCGTAAGCTCCATCGGCAAGGGGATTTGCGTTGCCTCCATAGGCCGTCTCCTTAAGAGCCGTGGGCTTTCCGTTTCCGTTGTGAAGTTGGACCCCTATTTGAATGTCGATCCGGGTACCATGTCCCCCTACCAGCATGGCGAGGTCTTCGTAACCAAGGACGGGGGGGAGACAGACCTGGACCTGGGCCATTACGAGCGGTTCATTGATGTGGAGCTTACTCGTTCCTCCAACCTCACCGCCGGCCAGGTTTACATGACATTGATCGCCAAGGAACGGCGGGGTGACTTCCTGGGCGGAACAATACAAACGGTGCCGCACGTTACCAACGAAATCAAGGCCCGCCTTACCGAACTGGCCGAGGAATCCGAGTTGGATGTGCTGGTGGTGGAGGTAGGCGGTACGGTGGGCGACATTGAGGGTCTGCCCTTCCTGGAGGCCATCCGGCAGATGCGCAAGGACGTGGGCCGAAACAATGTTTGCTACGTTCATCTGACCTTGCTGCCCTTTATCACGGGGGCCGACGAGTTGAAGACCAAGCCCACCCAGCACAGTGTCAAGGAGTTGCGCAGCATTGGTATCCAGCCCGACGCCCTGATCTGCCGCAGCGACGTGGCCATCTCCAACTCCATCCGCGAGAAGCTGTCCCTCTTCTGCGACGTGGACGGGGAAGCGGTCATACCCCTGCAGACGGTGGACAATGTCTACGAGGTGCCCCTGATCCTGGAACGGGCCGGGCTGGGCGAGTTTATATTGGATCTGCTGCTCCTGGAAGGGCAGCAGCGAGACCTTACGGAATGGTCCCAGATGGTGGAGCGCATGAGCCGGCCCAAGGGAAGGCTCCCCATAGCCATCGTCGGCAAATACGTGGAATATCCCGATTCTTACCTTTCCGTGCGGGAGGCCCTGCGCCACGCCGGCACGGCCCACGACCATGAAGTGGATATCAAGTGGGTGCACTCGGAGGATGTTGAGCGAAACGGTCCGGAAGCCTATCTGGAAGGCGTGCAAGGCATAGTTGTGCCCGGGGGCTTCGGGCCCAGAGGCGTCGAGGGTATGATCGACACGGTGCAGTACGCCCGGAAGAACAACATTCCTTACCTGGGCCTTTGCCTGGGCATGCAGGTGATGGTAATTGACTGGGCCCGGCACATCCTGGGATTCGAGGGAGCCAATTCGTCGGAACTGGACCCGGAAACGCCCTACCCGGTAATCCACATCATGCCGGAGCAGGCAGCCGTTACTGACATGGGCGGCACCATGCGCCTGGGAGGCTATCCCTGTCATCCCCAGAAGGATACGCTGACGTCATTCGCCTACGGAAAGGAAGAGATACAGGAACGGCACCGTCATCGGTTTGAAGTGAACAACCGTTACCGGGAAAGCCTGGAGGAATCCGGCTTGATCATGGGAGGCCTTTCACCTGACGGCAAGCTGGTGGAGACGGCCGAGGTTGCTAACCATCCCTTCATGGTTGGAGTACAGTTCCATCCGGAGTTTCAGTCCCGGCCCAACCGGCCCCACCCCCTGTTCTGCGAATTCGTCCGTCGGGCGCTTGGCACGATACGGGAGGGCAGCCAGCAAGCCTTTCCCTTGGAGACCAGGTAGGGCCGGATGGAAATAGACTGCATTTCAGGTGGTTTTGGCCTGTAGGATGCCGGACAAGATTCTTAATCAACGAATAGAAACAACTGCCGACAAACCAGGCAAGACGGGGTTGCCGTGAAGATTTTTCTGGATACTGCGAACATTGATGAAATACGCGAGGGCGCCGAACTGGGCATCGTCACCGGCGTCACCACCAACCCGTCCCTGGCTGCCAAGGAAGGTATCGGCGGCAAAGCCGGTTACCGGGCAGCGGTGGAAGAGATTGCCGACATCGTCGACGGGCCCATTTCGGTAGAAGTAGTCAGCACCGACGCGAAAGGCATGATCGCCGAGGGCCGCGATATTGCCGAGTGGATCGCAAATCCCTGGGTGAAGATTCCCAGTACCGCCGAAGGATTCAAGGCAATATCTGCGTTGGCGCGGGACGGCATCAAGATTAACCAGACTCTGTGCTTCTCGGTGAACCAGGCCATCCTGGGCGCTCAGGCCGGATCCACCGTGGTCAGCCCCTTTATTGGCCGATTGGACGACATTGGCCAGGAAGGTATGACCCTGGTGGAAGACATCGTTTCCATTTACCGGGAGTACCAAATCCCCACTATGGTAATGGCAGCCAGCATCCGCCATGCCCTGCACTGTACCCTGGCAGCGAAGGCAGGGGCGGATATTTCCACCGTGCCCTACCCCGTCCTGAAACAGATGGTGCAGCACCCCCTGACCGACGCAGGGCTCGCCCGCTTCCTGCAGGACTGGGAAAAAGCGGGCAACGCCTGAAATAATGTGGCCGGGTGCCTTGACATAATGGAATGCACAATGGCCAAATGATAATTGATGTGTTTACCTAACCTTTAGTTTCGAGGCCCTTCTTCAAGAAGCATAGCTCTCTATAAATTTCGACATATTCAGCGATTCCCCCTCTCCGATCAGGTCCAGCACTGGAATGGTTGACCCGTAACAGCAGGCAGGTTGGGCGGGAGAATCCCCCCACCGGCTACCTCAGTCCCAATGACCAATTAACAGTTGGAAGGCTTCCCTGTTCGGGGTTGTACCCCCTTATTTCCAATTCGGGTCGGTAACGGCCCACCGGCACAGCGCACAGCGGCCGGTCCCAAGAGTAAATCGAGGTGATGATGACAACTACTTTCAAGCCCAGGATGATGGACGTGGCCGAACTGGGGGCTATGACCAAGGAGCAATTGCTGGACTTAGCCGAAGATTACGGCCTGGAAGACGGCGCCGCCCTGGCCGCGGTGCGCCGGGAAGACGTCCTCAACCGGATGCTGCACGCTGTATCTTCCCAGCAGGCCCTGCTTTCCTCCGGCATCCTGGAGATAATGGATGAAGGATACGGCTTCCTCCGCCAGATCAACTACCTGCCGGCCACGGGCGACGTCTATATTTCACAGTCGCAAATTCGCCGGTTCGGCCTCCGCACGGGCGACACCGTAACGGGCCAGGTGCGCCCTCCCAAGGAAGGAGAGCGGTACTTCGGGTTGGTACGGGTTGAAAGGGTCAACGGGCTGGAAACCGACCAGGTTCACGCCCGGTACCGGGCTCAGTTTGAATACCTCACCCCCATATTCCCGGAACGCCAGGTTGTGCTGGAGACCGATAGCGTCAACCTTTCCACCCGGATGGTTGACCTCTTCGCTCCCATCGGCCTGGGCCAGCGAGGTTTGATCGTCTCGCCGCCCAAGGCTGGGAAGACAACCATCCTGAAACAGATCGCCCATAGCGTCTCCATGAATATGCCCGAAGCGGTCTTGATGGTGGTGCTGATCGGTGAACGCCCTGAAGAGGTTACCGACATGCGCCGAGCTGTTGATGGCGATGTCTTTGCCTCCACCTTCGACGAATCGGTGGAGGAACAGTGCCGGGTGGCCGAGCTGGCACTGGAGCGGTCCAAGCGACTGGTAGAAAACGGCCAGAACGTCATCATACTGCTGGACAGCGTTACCCGCCTGACCCGCGCCTACAATCTGGCAGTGCCAACCAGCGGGCGCACCCTTTCCGGCGGCATCGATCCCGCCGCCCTTTACCCGCCCAAGAAGTTCTTCGGCGCCGCCCGTAACATCGAGGAAGGCGGCAGCCTGACCATCATCGGCACCTGCCTGGTGGATACGGGCAGCCGCATGGACGAGGTGATTTACGAGGAATTCAAGGGCACCGGCAACATGGAACTGCACCTGGACCGGAAGCTGGCAGACCGCCGCTTCTTCCCTGCTGTCGACATCGTCCGTAGCGGCACCCGCCGGGAGGAACTGCTGTACGACGAGAACACCATGAAGCAGATCTGGCTGCTGCGCCGGATGATATCCCTCATCTCCAACGACGGCTCTACCAACGCCACGGAGCGCGTACTGGAGCGGCTTTCCAAATACGCCAACAACGTGGAATTTCTGGACAACCTAAACAAGGAGACCTGACCAAGAACTCCAGCACAAAGTTGGTTTAAGCGGCCCCCTCTTTCCTGTAGAGAGGGGGCCTTTCCGTTACTCCACCGGCGACTAGCGATTGGCTGGAAAGTTCTGCACATTCTTTCCCATCAAGGTGCGTGGTATCATTAACGAAAGAGATTAGTTGGTCTACGATTTTCAGGGTCAGCTGATAAGGCCTCCTGGGGAGCGGTGGCTGCATATCATAGACCCTGGCGGCCAACACAGTTACATGGCCGCATTGCAGTTGGAACTGCTCGGCACTATCCGATTTCCGAAGCCCGAACAGTAGGTTCCCACATCTTGGGTACACATAATAGCGACAACGTGAAAGAAACGTCTGCCTTTGAAGATCGTCATTCCCATACCCTCACCGTTAAATGCGACCGAGCTACTGATTTATGGGACGTGCAGCGGGGCCCCGACGCCGTGGAGTGCGTGGATAGTCCCAATCCCCGCATCAAGGCACGGGTTGATGCCAGTGGCGACATACAGGGAGTGTTGAATTCAGACCTTCGCACCTTTGAGGATGAAATCCTGATCCAGGACATCTACCCGGTGAAGCCCGGGCGGCGACTACTTAAGACTGGTCGCCGGGGCATTCAACTCACCTGGAAGCAAGAAAATGCCGGACAGCAAGATACTGATAATCGACGACGAATGGGAATCCGCCATCGTCAAGGCGGTGCAGCGGCGTCTGCAGGACGAAGGCTGGCAGACCATCATAGTCCAGCCCCAGTCCCAGTGGCTGGTGGGCGACGAATTTGAGACTGCCGCCATTTACGCCATTGAAGATGAACGTCCTGACGGCGTCCTGCTGGATGTGCGTCTGGGGGAGCACCGGGACGACCAGTTCAAGGGTCTGGAGATTCTGCGCCAGATTGTGGAACATTACCCTACCCTGCCGGTGCTGATGTTCACCCAGTACGCCCAGGGACCGGCGAGGGATACGGCTGTACGGGGCGCGCTGCGCTGGAATGCTCCCGTAGATTTCATAGATAAACTGGCCAGCCCCGAAGAGGTGGTGTTGCGGCTGCGGCGCCTGATGGGTTCCAGTCCCGAGCTTATTCCCATTGGCGCCCACTTGCTGGTGGACGTGGGAGCGGAAACGGTATCCGCCCGCAAGGAGAGGGACGACGTCATGTCCCCGGTAACCGACATTCACGGAATGAAGTTCGAGATTTTTCGGGAACTGGCCGCCGCCTGGTACCGTAGCCCCGGCGAACTTGTGCCATTCAGCCGGCTGGAACGCTACTCGGAGGGCGAGGAAGCCCGCGCCTCCCTGCGAGTGCGAATCCGCGAAATCAAGGTTTCTGTCGGCAAGGCTCTGGGGGTACAGCTGGGCGCCAACGACCTGATAGTTAACGTAAGGGACCGGGGTTACCGGCTGGCTCCCCCGCAAATGTGAGACCGTGCTGTTACCTAACCTGAGGAACTCCCTGTCTTGGAGCCTTCCCCGTGCCTGGCTTCGCCCTGTGGGTCCCGGCGGCGTCTTCCGATTGCTGGGAAGTGTGGTTCTGGTCCTGGGTGCAGCTGGCCTGGTACTGGCCCCCTTCGTTGGCGAGGCCATGTTCGCACGTATTTGGGGGATAGAACCGCTTACCTACGTGGGTGCGTCCCTGGTCATCCTGGGCCTTGCCGTAACCACCCTTTCCTACTTTGTTTCCGAGTTGCTTCGGTCCCGGCGCCAGGCTGCCGACGAGGAAACCCGCTTCGCCGAGCGCTGGACCCAGGTTACGCAGCAGTATTTCGACCTTTTCAACCACGACCTGGGCCGTCCCCTGCGCCGCATCCTTGGAAAGGAGCGAGAGATTCGCGAGCAGCTGCAGACCATGGGGACCGAAGTTCCACCCTCCGTCCGGGAACTGCTGGACGAAATCGAGGAGCAAACCCCCAGTTTCCGTCTGATGATGTCCAATATGCAGGTCCTGATTGAGCTGGAGACGCCCATTACCGGCGCCAGCCTGCACGCCGTAGAACCTGTGGAGGTGGTGCGCCGCATCGTAGACCGCTACGGCCTCGTGGCCGCCGACGCCAGCAAGCAAATAGTATGGTGGTCCGAACCCACCGACTTTGGCATTGTCTATAGCGACAGTTCAGCCATAGAGCACATTGTTACCAACCTGGTGGACAACACCGTTCGGTATGCCATGTCCTTTGCCGAAATCGGGTTGACCAGGGATGATAACAACTTTCACATCCGCGTCTGGGACGACGGTCCGGGCATCGCCGCCCGTTACCTGCCCTACCTGTTCGACCGGGGATGGACACCGGAAGTGGCGCGCCACGAGGAGCGCACCACCTCCGGCCTGGGCCTTTTCATAGCTCATACTCTCGCCAACCGGTATGGGGGCGACCTGACAGTCGAGAGCATCACCGACCCGGACCCGGACCATCACACCTGCTTTACGGTAACCCTGCCGCTCCACACCAGGCCGGGCCGGAAATCGGGGGAACCTGTGGCATGACCTTCCATCCCAGCGGCGGCCGGCCCCGGTCCACCCGGACTAATACCCTTCTCTTTCGATTGCTGAAAGTGGCCAGCCTGTGCCTTATAGCGCTGCTGGGTTGCGTCCAGGTGTTAGACCGGCCGGGCGCACCTACTGCTGCGCCGCCGGAAACCCCTCCTCTGGTAACGCCCATCCCGTCGCCCGCGCCAACCGCGGAACCTACACTTACTCCGGTACCTTCACCGACGCCGGCGCCCACGCCCGAACCCACGCTCACGCCAACATCGACACTGACGCCGGAGCCAACTTCCACACCCGCGCCCACGCGGGAACCTACCCCCACGCCCACACTTACGCCAACTCCCACCGTCACGCCGGTACCGGAACCTACGCCTACACCCGGGCCATCACCCACGCCGACTCCGGAACCGCCCATACTCATCATCGAGTCGCCCCTGGATCGCAGCATTATCCGGGAAGAATCGGTAACCATCCAGGGTATAACCAGCCTGGGGGCGTCGGTCAGTGTGCGGGGACGGGCCGTAGCAGCCGGCGAGGAGGGACGGTTCCGGCTTTCCGTTCCCCTGGCTCCCGGCGTGAATAACCTGGACATCTTCGCCATCAATCCCGGCGGTCAGCGTCAGGGCAAGACCCTCACAGTTACCTATCTGCCTTTGGAGCCCTGCTTCTTGACCATTACCCAGCCCGATGAACAGGACAGGACAGTGGGCCAGCCTACCGTTCGACTTTGGGGACGCACTGCGTCGGATGCCACGGTGTCGGTCAACGGCATTGCCCTTCCCGTGGACCAGCTGGGTATCTTCTCGACTACGATCAGCCTGCAGCCGGAGCGGAATGTTATCGACGTGGTCGCCATCTGCATGGGCGGGGAAATCCTGCGAGAGACTCTGGATGTCACATTCGTGCCGCCCGAGTCCTGACCGCCCCTAAAATCCCCGGAATTCCAGGTCCAATTACCATGGCGCTGACGCCAGCTACTATCAACTGACCTCGAAAAACGCTATCATCCTGTAAACCCTGTACATCTTCGTGAATTGAGGAGGCCCACCGGTGCGAACACCTGCAACCACCCGTGACATGGTGCCCGAAAACCTGCGCGAGGCTTTTGACCACGAGACCGCCGCCAGCGGAGGAACTATTACCAGCGGCCCCGGCTCCGCTATGATCAACAGCCCCGAAATGCGCCGCCGGGCCAACAGCCTGGTAAACTACCTGCGCGACGAGTCCACATTGCCCAAGCGCATCCAGGAACTGGCCATGATCGTCACCGCCCGGGCCAACGACTGCCAGTTCATTTGGAATGCCCACGCTGCCGGCGCTCGCCGCGAGGGAATCCCTGACGCCTTCGTGGATGCCCTGCGGGACGGACAGCCTCTGCCCGAATTGGCTGCTGATGAGCAGGCAGTGGTCAACCTGGGTCTGGAATTCTTCAGCACTCGCAAGGTTAGCGATGCCACATTCCAGGCGGCCCACGAACAGTACGGCGCCCAGGGCCTGACCGAGCTCTGCACCCTTTTCGGCTACTACGCCCTGCTGGCCTTCAATGCCAATACCTTCCTGATAGATTTGCCGGAACAACGGACAGAGGCGGTGCTGCCGATTTAGGCTCTTGGCTACCAATCTTTACGGCGGTTCACGACTGCATTTCTTGCTCAAGGACCTGCTCTGGACTGTTCATCCTAAAGTCAGGACAGCACCAACTGCGCACCGCAAAATATTGACAGCCAATAGGTGTTAAGGTATCTTTTTTCTACCTTATAATCGGTACCAAACAACGGCCTGTCCAGCACTTTTCAGATAGGCGGTTGGCCGGTATCGGTGGGGCTTGGTTAACGACCGGGCCAGTGGAATCAGCGTACTGAAAATAAAAAATGCAAGGAGGACTGTATGGCTGACCAACAAGATGTTGCCTTGATGGCCCACCTTTTGCGGCGCGCCGGTTTTGGCGCCAGCCGCGATGAGATCGAGGCCAAGGCTGCCCAAGGCTACGACAGCGTGGTAGATGAACTGCTGAACCCCGACTCGGTGCCCAATGTCGAGGAAGACCTGCTGATGCGGTACATGCCGGCTTATCACGAAGCGGCCGCCATTGAGACCAACATCCAGGCGTGGGTCTGGCGAATGATCAACACCCCTCGCCAGTTGCAGGAGAAGATGGCCCTCTTCTGGCACATGATTTTTTGCGCCGGTCATTCCAAGATTGACAGCGGCCAGGAAATGGGTCGAATGATCCAGATGTTCCGGGACCACGGCATGGGCAATTTCCGGAATATGCTTCAACTGCTGTCCACCAGTCCCGCCATGGTGTACTACCTGGACAACAGCGAAAGCCACAAGACTAACCTCAACGAGAACTATGGTCGGGAACTGCTGGAGTTGTTCTCCCTGGGTGTTGGCAAGGACGATGAGTTCAACTACTCCGAGGACGACGTAAAGGCCTGCGCCCGCGCTTTCACCGGCTGGAACATTGCTCCCTCTTACCCGCCCTTCCCCTATGGTCGCAGCCCTTGGGAGTTCCGCTTCGACCCGGCCGACCACGATGACAGCGATAAGACCTTCCTGGGCGAGACCGGGAACCTTAACGGCGACGACGTGCTGGACATTATATGCAAGCAGCCCGCCACCGCCCGATTCCTGGCCCGTCATCTCTACAACTTCTTCGTCGCCGACGACGTGCAGGTTCCGGCCTGGCGTCTGACTCCCCCGCGGGACATGGGCGCCATCGAGGCCATGGAGAAGGCCTACTTCGACTCCGGCTACGAAATCAAGGCCATGCTGGAAGTCCTGTTCAAGTCCGACTTCTTCAAGGCCGAGGACGTCCGATACGCCAAGGTCAAGAACCCCGCCGAGATGGTGGTAGGCACCATGCGCCTGGTAGGCGAGCACCGGGACATCCAACCCGGGCTGTTCGAGTTTTCCCAGGAGCCCAAGTACATGGGCATGGACCTGATGAATCCCCCCACCGTGGAGGGCTGGCACACCGGCCGCGAGTGGATTGACAGCGGCACGCTGGTTGAGCGCATTAACTTTGCTGCCGACCTGATGGGGAACACAGAGCTTCCGGGCGTCCAGTCCCTGGTGGACCGCCTGCGGGCCCAGGGCGACACCCTGACCCCCGACCAGTTCGTGGCAGGCTGCCTGGACCTGACCGGTCCGTTGATGGTCACCGGCGACACTCTGCAGCAGCTCAGGTCGCACGCTTCCAAGGAAGGCGATCTCAGAACTTTTGACCAGGCCGAGTTCTCCCGCCGCACCGGCGAAATGTTCCAGATGATTGCCGCTACGGCAGAGTTCCAGTTCGAGTAATTTAGTAGAAGGAGAAAAGGATATGGTTTCTACACAGAAAGACCCGGTACTGGCCGTTCTGTCCCTTTCCGGCGGCAACGATGGCCTGAATACCGTGATTCCCTATAGCAATCCCCTGTATCGGGACTATCGCCCCACTTTGGGCATTCCCGAAGGGCAGATTATTCCCATCAATGACGACCTGGGATTCCACCCCACCATGGGTCCGTTGAAGAAGTTCTGGGACGAAGGGAAGCTAGCCATTTTCCTGGGCGTCGGCTACCAGAACCCCAGCTACTCCCATTTCCGGTCCATGGACATCTGGCACACCTGCGAGCCCGACAAGATCGGCACCGAGGGGTGGCTGGGTCGCGTCCTCAAGGAAATTGACCCCAACGCTGAAAACGTGCTGACTGGCGTCAACTTCGGCCGCGGCCTTCCCCGCGCTCTGGTAATGGAAGGCGTGCCCGTCGCCTCTGTCGGCAACCTGGAGACCTATGGACTGCTGACCGGCATCGACGGCGAAGAGCAGCGCAATGATGCTCTGGACGTGTTCGGTCGCATGTACTCCCCGGCCATGGGCACTGGCGCCGTCATGGACTACATCCACAGCACCGGCACCAACGCCCTCAAGGGAGCCGACATCCTGGCCACCGCCCCCGACAAGTACACCAGCAGCGTCGAGTACTCCAACACGGTAGTCGGCCAGTACATGAAGAACATCGCCCAGACCCATCTGGCCGGGTTCGGCAGCCGAGTGCTCTACACCACCTCCCCGTACAACAGCTTTGACACCCACGCCAATCAGGCCTCCCTGCATTCCGGCCTTTGGACGGACGTGTCCAACAACGTGGACACTTTCTACCAGGACCTGAGAGAACACAATGCCAGCGATGAAGTCATGCTGCTAATGTTCACCGAGTTTGGCCGCCGCATCTCCGACAATGGTTCCGGCACCGACCACGGCGCCGGCGGCATCGCCTTTGTTGTGGGCGAGCACGTTAAGGGCGGCATCTACGGCGAGTACCCGTCCCTGGAGCCCAGCCAGCAGGAAGAGGGCGGAAACCTCAAATACGGCATGGACTTCCGCTCCATCTACACCACCATAGTGGAAGACTTCTACAAGATGGACCCCCAACCCATCGTTGGCGGCTCCTTCGAGAAGATTAGCTTCCTGTAGGCCCTATTGACCATTGGGGCGGGATTCAAACCCGCCCCCCACCAGGCATTTAAACAGGAACAACTGAATCAACCGAGAATCCGGGTCCGGCTCATTCCTCCAAAGGAAGAAGAGTCGGTTCCTGGAGCAACACAAAGCATATTGACGAGGTAAGAGCATGAGCACCCATTTCTTTGGTCTTACCAGCCGGACGTACGAGTACAGCCACTCTGTGGGCCGTAACGAGTTCGCTGGTACGGGGTTCCGCAACCCCTCAGACATGGCAGTGGATGCCGACGGCA
The DNA here is from genome assembly GCA_034428635.1 of Dehalococcoidia bacterium. GTDB lineage: Bacteria > Chloroflexota > Dehalococcoidia > Lucifugimonadales > UBA3495 > Bin22. The sequence continues at coordinate 52,128 of DAOUHR010000085.1, read as the reverse complement.
CGGTGTACGTGGTCAACCGGTCTTATGAGAACCGTCCCGACGGTGTGCGGGTAACGGCCTGCACCCTGGGCGAGGAGTACATCAGCGAGTTCGGCACCTATGGCGAGGAAGACGGCAACTTCATATGGCCCGCCGGCATCGCCCTAGACAGCCAGGAACGGCTTTTCATCACTGACGAGTGGCTGAACCGGGTCACCATCATGTCCAAGGACGGCGAGTTCCTGGGCAAGTGGGGCACCGGTGGCTCCGGCGATGGAGAACTGGATCGCCCGGCCGGAATCGCCATCAGCGAAGACGGCATCGTCTTCGTCGTGGACAGCCGCAATTCACGGGTCCAGAAATTCACCCTGGACGGCCAATACCTGGGTCAGTTCGGCAGCTTCGGCAGCGGCCCCGGCGAGCTGAACATGCCCTGGGGAATCGACCTGGACAAGGATGGCAACGTCTACGTGGCCGACTGGCGCAATGACCGCATCCAGGTCTTTAGTTCCGACGGCGAGTGGCAGGCCAGCTACGGCCAGTCTGGCGACGGCGTGGGCCAGTTCAACCGCCCCAACGGCGTGGCAGTGGACGGAGATGGCGATATCTATGTTGCTGACTGGCTGAACAACCGGGTACAGGTCCTGGCTCCCGACGGTCGCTTCGTCACCCAGATGGTGGGCGACCACGTAATGTCCCAGTGGGGCAAGGACAAGCTGCTTTCCAATCCGGACATGATCCGGCAACGGGCGCTGGCCTTCGCCAACGACCCGACCTACGAACGCAACTTTGCCCACCCCTGCGCCGTGCGGATTGACAGCCAGGGCCGCCTCTGCGTCCTGGATCATACCCGCGGCCGCATACAGGTGTACAGCAAGGTAAAGGACCCGGTGCTGGTCTAACCGCCCGTTTCCGAACCTTCAACCACGGCAAAACCTCAGGGGCTCACCAATCGGTGAGCCCCTGATTTCTTGGGCGAAGAACCCAAAGCGGGTGGAGCGACGAGAGGCTCATTGGACCACAAGTGCCGGGGCCGGCTAGAAACCCGCCCCTGCACTTGCAATCAGAAGCCCGTTAGTGATGGACGAAGTCTTCACTCCTCCTGAGGCCCTTCAGGCATACCGTCGTCGATCCACTGGGCGATTTCGTCCACCTCTGCCCTGGTTATGAAGGGGCCGCGCAGGGGCATCTTCCCGAAGGTGCCAACGCCGCGGTACAGGGAGCGCACAAAGTGGGTGTCACGGCCGGGGACGCCGGGTTCGATAGCCCGAAAACCGTTCAGGACGGCGTTCTGCAGGTCCTCTGGCGTCTCCCAGTAGTACTCGTGGATGCCCGGGTAGGGTTCCCGTCCCCACCGTTCCTTCCACCGCTCCATGATGTCGCCAATAATTTCCTTAACCCTGGGCCAATAGACGGGTTCGGGGGATTCGCTGGTCTGCGTCATGGGTAGATTCTCCGCAAAAGTTCCTCTAACCGGTCAGGACCGGATCAAGGGAATGCTGACCGACTGGTTAGTGCCCAAGTCACGGTGTGACCGATGGGCTCTAGTCAGTCATCCTCGACCATAGTTCTGATAGCATCTTCCAGTCTGATTACACCTAATTGGACCTGCTTAAGGTTTTGAGCCGCCTCGGCAATTAGTTCCAAGTTGGTTTGACCAATAGCCTGATCCAATTCCGCCAACTTATTCTCGAACGCATCCAATGAAACAATGATCCCCCGGAGCCTGGAACCAACAGTTGTCTCGCGGCTCAGGCGGAATTCTCGGGTTAACTCCGCGAGGGCCTGTCTTTTTTGGGAACTCTCGTTAGAGTAAGCCTTTATGCTTTCACGAACAGCGGCAACTTGAGATATAGCTATGTCAGAATTTAAGGTGCCAATTTCTTCCAAGACCAATCTGACGAAATCCCTTACGCCGATGGTCGCCAGTTTGTTTACAAAGTTGTGCTGAAAGGGGCTGATAGTGTCAGCTGGGAGGCTGGTACTACGATGGAATTCAAACAGTCTGCTAAGGTCTATCATGCCAAATACTTCCATCTCCACCTGAAGTAGTTCGACAGCTTCCAGCGAAATACTTTCTTCCTTCGTTTCGCCAGGACGCAGGGACCCAAAGTTTATGCTAGAGTCATTATTTCCGGTTTGCTCTATTTCTTGGCGTAGCCTTTCGTATCCACTTATCTCCGATCGTAGGATGTCTTTGAGACGTGTTGATGCTGGCCTGAGACACGTAACGATCACTGGCGAGAAATACACTCCAGGCCATCCATCACTGTCTGGCGCAGTGTTGTGGACCCTCACTTTTATAGTAGCTTTTGTACCTGCACCGCTTTCAGGCAAGACAACCAATTTCTCCAGCACCAAGTATGATTGGAGTTGCCGGAAAGCTTCCAAGGGCCCCATTGAAACATTCACTGTTCGAGGTTCAATGTCTTCCGCATCTTGGAAGCTTAGAGCCTCCTCCATGTCCCGGTCCTCAGGGTCCAATACAAACTCTTGGCTCATCCGGTCAAGCTCCAACGCCTCCTCTCTTCCCAATGACGCAAGGATGGACTTCATCAGGTTCACAGTTCGGATAACTTTCGCAGATGGAATGAAGTGTATGTGTGCCCATTCATTTCTAACGTCATTAATGTTTTGAAGGCTCCTAAAAGTCCTGTTCACATCACCAAAGCAATCTGCGAAGACGGCATTATAATGGGCGGAGACGATCCAACTATAATGAGAAGTATCCAGGAACATGTGCCGGGGGTAATCCGGGTTCTTGTCAACTAGACCCTGAACGTTTCTTAGCAAGTGGTCTTTCAGAGCGCCTTCCACTCCTCTTTCCCACCATTCCTCGGCAAATGCCCCGATTAGTCGTTCTTCTAACGAAAGTCTGACTCCCTGAACATAAAGCCTTAGCGCCTCTGTGAAAAATATGTAACCGTCGGAAATCAACCACTCACCCTTATTCTATGAATTGCAATTGATCTGAGTCTAAACCGGGTGCTCCTGCACCGATTCCCGCCTTAGCAACTCCAGCGCGTGGGGCAGGACCGGCTTGACCACATCGAGGGTCTCCGCCACCCCCTTGGGGCTGCCGGGCAGGGTCAGGATGAGGGTTGTCCCCCGTATCCCGGCCACGGAACGGCTGAGCATGGCCATGGGCGTGAACTTCAGCGTTTCCGCCCGCATGGTCTCAGCCAGGCCGGGCACCTCCCGCTCGATGATGGACAGGCAGGCCTCGGGAGTAACGTCGCGAGGGCCCAGGCCCGTGCCGCCGGTGCTGACGATCAGGTTAACGTCGGCAGAGTCGGCCCAATCGGCCATGCGCTGGGCAATCATATCCTTGTCGTCGGAGACTACCTCGTACCGGACCAGTTCGTAGTCGGGCGGGGGCAGCAACTCCTTGATCTTGTCGCCGCTGGAATCTTCCCGCTGGCCGTGGTAGCCCGATGTACTGACCGTAAGAACCGCAAGTCCAAACATAGTGCCTCCAAGGGGGAATAATACCATACGAAAGGTATGCGATGAAGGTCATTCACGGATGACCGCAGCCTGATGCCAATAGTAGCAATTGTACGATATAAGCTGGTGAAGGCAGGGAGGCATGGACCTCGGAGGTTCAAACGGGGACGATGAAGGGCGGCCACAAGGGCCGCCCCTGCGAAGACCTGCAAAGTCTGGAAGCTACTCCGTGCCGGCCAGCACCGACTGGGCAGTGGCGCCGATGTCGGCGGGCGTGGGTATGATATGGGCGCCGGCCTCGCGCATGGCGGCGATCTTCGCCTCGGCGCGGGCGCTATCGCCGGTGATGATGGCCCCGGCGTGGCCCATGCGCTTGCCCGGCGGCGCCGTGGCCCCCACTATCAGGGTGCACACGGGCTTGGTTACCGATTCCTTGATGTAAGCCGCCGCTTCCTGCTCCATAGTACCGCCGATTTCCCCGATGAAGACAATGAGGTCGGTATCGGGGTCCTCGTTGTACAGGCGCAGGATTTCGGCAAAGCTGGTACCAATGATGGGGTCGCCGCCGATGCCAACGCAGCTGGACTGGCCGATCCCCAGGTTGGTCAACTGACCCACGGCTTCGTAAGTGAGGGTGCCGCTGCGAGAGACAACGCCCACCCGGCCTGGCATGTGGATGTTGCCGGGCATTATGCCCACCTTGCAGCGGGCCCCGGGGTTAATCATGCCGGGGCAGTTGGGGCCGATGAGCCGAGCGTCCGGCTTGCGCTCCAGGTAGCGGGCCACCTTGGCCATGTCCTGCACCGGAACTCCCTCGGTGATACAGGCAATGAGGGGGACACCGGCGTCGGCAGACTCGACCACAGCGTCGGGCGCAAAGGGTGGCGGCACGAAAATCAGGCACACGTTGGCCCCTGTTTTGGCCACAGCCTCTTCCACGGAGTTGAACACGGGGACGGTTTCCTCAAACATCTGGCCGCCCCGTCCGGGGGTAACGCCTGCCACCACGTTGGTGCCGTAAGCCATGCCAGCCCGGGCGTGAAAGCTGCCCTCCCGTCCGGTAATGCCCTGGACCAGGATGCGCGAATTTTCATCTAAGAGAATGCCCATTGGTGGTTAATACTCCAGATATCTGTAATAACTATAGTGAAATCTGCGTTATGCTTTCTTGAGGCGGTCGCACTTGTACCGGCCACTCCCATCCTAAACTTCCCCCATAAGGGGGGAATGGACCTTCCGTGCAGTCTAAACGGCCCGCCGGACGGCTTCCGCCGCCTCGGTCAGGGTGTCGGCGAAGGTTACGTTGAGCGATGAGGCTCCCAAAATTTCCTTGCCCTCGTCCACGTTGGTGCCCAGCATGCGGACAATCAGGGGCAGATCGGAGTTCATGCGCTCAAAGGCCAGGACGGTACCCCGAGCGGCTATGTCGCAGCGCAGGATGCCGCCGAAGACGTTGATCAAGACCCGATCCACCTTGGGGTCGGACAGGATGATGCTCACCGCGCTGGCCACCTTTTCATCGTCCGCTCCGCCACCTACGTCCAGGAAGTTGGCGGGGGCCGCGCCGGCGGCGTTGGTAACGTCCAGGGTGGCCATGGCCAGGCCTGCCCCGTTGACCAGGCAGCCCACGCTGCCGTCCAGGTTCACGTAGGCAATCTCCATGTCCGAGGCCCGGGCCTCCAGGGCATCCTCCTGGGAACGGTCCCGCAGGTCCCGGAGGTCGCTGTGGCGGAACAGGGAGTCGTCCTCAACGTCCAGCTTGGCGTCCAGGGCCACCACCCGGTCGTCGCCGGTTATGATCAGCGGATTAATCTCCACCAGGGAACAGTCGTTTTCGGTAAAAATACGGTACAGGGCATTAAGCGCCTGGCTGGCTGGCCTGACCTGAGATCCTTCCAGCCCCAGGCGGGCAACAACCCGCCGCGCCTGGTAGGGCATCAGGCCCAGGACGGGTTCAATGGGTTCGGTGTGGATGTTCTCAGGGTTGGTGGCGGCTACCTCTTCAATGTCCATGCCGCCGGCGGCGCTGGCGATCATCACCGGGCCGCGGAAACCCCGGTCAATAGTCAGGGCCACGTACAGTTCCTGCTTGATATCGGCCAGCTCCTCCACCAGCACCGAGTTTATGGGGACGCCCTGGGCATCGGTCTGGCGGGTTACCAGGTTACGGCCGATGAAGCCACGGGCTACCTCTTCCGCTTCCTCTGGGGAGCGGACTACCTTGATGCCGCCGCCCTGGCCGCGTCCCCCGGCGTGGACCTGGGCCTTAACAACCGCCTGGCCACCCATTTCGCGGGTGGCATTGCCAGCTTCCTCGGGAGTGTTCGCGACGATGCCCCGGGGAATCTCAATGCCGTAGCGGGCGAAAATCGCCTTGGCTTGGTACTCGTGCAGTTTCATCTATGTTTCCTGACAAAGGTTGGGCAACGACGGGAAGGCGTTGCCCAAATTTACAATTCTATTAGCGCCTGGGTCAGCAGGCCTGGAGGATGAACCGCGCTCCCTAGTTCACTGCCGGCGATCCCAGGAACTCGAACAATTCCTCGTCTGAGGACAGGATAATTGTGTCCTGGCCGCTCAGGAACGCTTGGTAGGCTTGCAGGCTGCGGCGGAAAGCGAAGAATTCCGGGTCCTGGTTCAGGGCCTGGGCCAGGATACTAATGGCCTCGGCTTCACCTCGACCCCTGATCTGGTTGCTCTCCTGTTCCGCCGTCGCCAAAATAACCTCACGGTCACGGTTAGCTACGGCGCGAATTTTCAGGTCCTCCTCTTCACCTTCGGCCCGGAAACGGGTGGCGATACGGTTACGTTCCGCCCGCATACGGGTGTAAATGCTGGGAGTCACCGATTCGGGGAAGTCGGCCCGCTTGATTCTCACGTCGGTAATCGCGATACCGAAGTCCTGGTCCCGGGTACGCTCCCGCACTCCCGTCAGCACCTCATCAAGAATCTCGGTCCTGGTATTGCGACCCTCAATAACGGGCAGGCCCTCCTCATCCACTTCCGGATTGCCATCGGCGTCCACAATGGGCTCGGCTCCGATGATTTCAAACCGGTCGCGCAGAGCTACCCGGTCGCGCAATGTCGATGTGACAATGTCGCCCAGGCGGCTGCGGGCATTGCTTTCTGTCTGCAGGGTCTTGCGGAACTGCACCGGGTTAACGATCCGGTAACGGGCGTAGGAATCAATTATCAGGTTCTGCTTTTCCTTGTCTGGCATGGACGCTGGGTCGGCGTCAATGCGCAGGATCCGCTTGTCGAAAGTAACGACAACATCAACAAAGGGGGCTTTGGCATAGAGCCCCGGGGAATTGTGCGTGCCGATTACCTCGTTGAAGCGCAGGATAATCACCTGCTGGGTCTCGTCAACAATGTAGAGTGACTGGCGCAGGACGATAAGTCCTATAACCACGATCACCCCCAAGATTAGCATCACTCTCATATTTACTCTTTTACTCTCGAAGAATCCGGTTTGAGCCTGGTTCAGGAAATTACGGCGCTGCCCCGCCGGACGGCCGGGCAGGTGCCTTGCTAAATACTATGGTTGGGGACCTATGGGAACAGGAGTAGTGGTGCCTTCCTGGCCTCCCAGAATCAGCACCGTCTCAGCCTCAGGCGAAACGATTATCTTGCTGACGCCCGGCAGCACCTCTTCCATGGCTTCCAGGTACAGGCGGCGCCTGGTCACTTCCCTGGACTGCTGGTACTCGGAAAGAATGAAGCTGAACTGGTCTGCTTCACCCTGGGCCCTGGCGATACGAGCCTGGCGGAAGGCTTCGGCAGCCTCCTTGATCCTTTCCGCGTCACCCTGAGCCCTGGGAATAATATCGGCTTCAAAGGCGCGGGCCTGGTTTATGCGGGTGTCCCGCTCCTGGCGGGCACGCAGCACGTCGTCGAAGGCGTCACGCACCTCTTCCGGCGCCTTCACGTCCTGTAGCTGCACCGTCTGAACGTCGATACCCGTGTTGTAGGTGTCCAGGATTTCCTGCAGTCGCAGCTTGGTCTGTTCCTCGACACCTTCACGGTCGCGGACCAGTATGTCGTCAATGGAACGCTGTCCCACTACCAGCCGCAGGGCTGCTTCGGCGGCATCCTTCAGGGTGCGGCCGTCGGGCCTGCCTTGTGGAATGTTGCGGGTCTCCTCGCCCGGATCATCCACCCGGAAGAGGAAGTCGTTCAGGCTCTTGATGTTGTATTGCACCACCATCTGAACGTCCACGATGTTCAGGTCGCCGCTGATCATCAGCGCCTCGGTTGGGAAGGGGTTGCCAGCTCCGGTCGCGTTGCTGCGGAACCCCAGCTCCATGCGGCGGGTCTCAGTGACCAGGATCACGTCCCGCTGACCTATGGGGCGGGGCCACCACCACCCCAGACCTTCCTGGGTTACCGGGTTGCCCTGCACAGCGCCGAAGAGGCGCAGGGCGGCATTTTCACCGGGACCAATGGTGTAAACGCCGGTGCCCATCCAAACGATAATTGCCAATACGATGATGCCTATAATGAACAGGAACAGTCCGCCGCTGCCAAAGCGGCCCGAGAACCGGCCCATTCCTGCACGAAATCTCGCAGTTACCTGGTCGAAATCCATTTCAGGCTGACGTTGTCCGCCAGGAGGATACATAAGCGGTTTCCTTCCAATAATATTCCGGCGGCAGTTTTTTCATCCGCCGCCGTTATCCATGCCTCAGAGGGCAGGAAATGACATTTATAGATTCTACCATTAAATGCAAGGCCGTGACGCTTTTGCCCGAATTCGACACGGATTGCACCATCCTGCCCTGTGGCCCGGGCGCTATGTGCTGGCCTGCGGGGAGTGGCGGGCATATAATTGATGACTGTTAAGCTCCTCGAAGGCGCAGCGGCGCCAGTCCTTTCAACTAGCAAATCTTCACCGGGGCGGGAGGCCAGTAACCTATGCCGGACAATGGAATGACCATTAAGCATGGGGCGGACATGACCCGAATACAGGTTACCTGCCCCCACCAGAGCGGACTGCTCTACGTGGTGCCGGCAGAACGAAGCTGGGTCTGCGATCCTGAGCAGGTACCGGCCCATGCGCTGGCCGGGTTCTTCCGAGAACTCGTCAACCTCAAGGACGACCGTGTGGCCGCCCTGATGCAGGAATGGGGCCTCTACTTCCGGCAGCTGCCACTGGAAGGGGAGCAGGGGGACGCAGAAGGCTAAGGGTATCCCGGCCCGGCCATGGCGCCCAAGAAGTCTCTAAACAATCCCTGCGCCCTCGACAGGGGAAGGGGAGGATGGGGGTCAAGAGCCCATTTCATAGCTGAAGAGACGGAATTGCTTCCGGGATACTGGCCCTCGCCGCAATGGCTACGGTTTAGTCAGAGGTTCCTCATAACCCGCGGTTTCGTATCCTGTGGACTTAGCATTCTACTTCCTGTTGGGAGCATCCCTGAGTTCGTCCTCTCCCCAGCGGACATCTAGAAGGCAGTCGTCGCAGTAAAGGGTGCCCGGGGTTTAAAGGCGGCGATGGCACTTGCGGCAGTATTGGGTGATGGGGCCGTTCATACCATGCCCGATCCATCCGATGAATACTACCAGGTAATCCAGAACCGCACCGCAGAGCCTGGCGGGTGTTATGAATAGACAGGGCCGGGGTCTGCACCCCGGCCCTGTTGTGTATGCAGTGGCTGGCTGGCGCCGTTGGCTTTGGCAGGTTAATTGTCCCCGCTGCCGGAGGGCATGGCGCCCAAGTCCTGGTCGTGTTGGCTGGACAGCGTGGGGGCCGGCTGAGGCGAAACATTTGGCTGGGCCGGCTTGGGAGCAAAGGGCGGCGCGTCGGGAGGTATTGCCGGATTGCCCTGGTCTCCTCCCCCGGTCATTTCCTCGCCATTGAACAGGCGCTGCAGGTCGTCGCCGGATACGGCCTCGTGCTCTATCAGATACTCGGCAATCCGCACCAGGTTGGGCTTCTGCTCGGTAAGGATGTCGCACGCCTGGACGTAGGCGTTGTTGACCAGTTCCTTGACCTCCTGGTCAATCTCCTCGGCCACCTTGTCGCCGTAGTCGCGCTCTTCGCTAAGCTCACGGCCCAGGAAGACCAGTTCCTCGCGCTTGCCGAAGGTGCGGGGGCCCAGTGCGCTACTCATGCCGTAGCGTTTGATCATGCTCAGGGCAATCTTGGTAGCCCTTTCCAAGTCGTTGCTGGCCCCGGTGGTTACCTCGTCGAAGATCTGCTCCTCGGCCACCCGGCCACCCATGGTAACGGCCATCATGTCCAGGAACTGGTTCTTGGTCCACAGGTACCGGTCTTCCTCCGGAAGCAGAGTAGTGTGGCCGCCCATATTGCCGCGGGAGATGATGGAAATCTTGTGCACCCGGTCGGCGTGGGGGAGGACCCAGGCGACCAGGGCGTGGCCGGCCTCGTGGTAGGCCGTCATTTCCTTTTCCCGGCTGTTTATGACCCGGCTCTTCCGCTCGGGGCCGGCGATGACACGTTCCACAGCCTCCTCAAAGTCCGGCATGAGGATGGTTTTCTGGTTCTTGCGGGCTGCCAGCAGGGCCGCCTCGTTAATCAGGTTGGACAGGTCGGCGCCGCTGAATCCCGGTGTTTCCTTGGCCAGGGTTTCCAGGTTGATCTCGGCTGCCAAGGGCTTGCCGGCGGAGTGTACCTTGAGGATAGCCTGGCGACCCACCACGTCGGGCAGGTCCAGCACCACGCGCCGGTCGAAACGGCCGGGACGGAGCAGGGCCGGGTCGAGAATGTCCGGGCGGTTGGTGGCGGCGAGGACGATGATGTTGGTGGTGCTTTCGAACCCGTCCATCTCCACCAGGATCTGGTTCAGGGTCTGCTCCCGCTCGTCGTGGCCGCCGCCCAAGCCGGCGCCACGGTGGCGGCCTACGGCGTCAATCTCGTCCACGAAAACGATACAGGGGGCGTTGCGCTTGGCCTGTTCGAACAGGTCGCGGACCCGGGCCGCGCCCACGCCCACGAACATTTCGACAAATTCGCTGCCGCTGATATGGAAGAAGGGGACTCCCGCCTCGCCGGCGACGGCCCGAGCCAGCAGGGTCTTGCCCGTGCCGGGCTGGCCCACCAGCAGCACACCCTTGGGGATGCGGGCGCCGAGGGACAAGAAGCGTTCCGGGTACTTGAGGAACTCGACCACTTCTACCAGTTCCGTCTTGGCCTCGTCCACGCCGGCCACGTCGGAGAAGGTGACGGTAGGACGATTGAAGGGCATCATACGAGCGCGGCTGCGACCGAAGCTCAGGGTCTGGTTATTGCTGCCCTGGGCCTGGCGCATCATAAACAGGATGAGGCCGCCGAAGAAGATGAGCGGCAGGAAGTTGAGCAGCAGGCCGAGGAAGCTGCCAAGGCCGCCGGAACCCTTGAAGGTAACCTGTACGCCCGCGGGGCCGGTTTCCACGTCGTTGGCTGCCAGCACCTGCATAATGTCGGTTTGCTCGTTGATGCGACTGGTGTACTGGGCGCCGCCGGCGCCGCCGGTAACGATGGGAATTACGGTGAGCTTGTCGCCCTCCACGATAATCTCGCTGATTTCGTGGTTCTGGGCCTTGGCAATCACTTCAGTAAGGGGCAAATCGTTGCTTGTGCCGAAGGCCGGAATCAGGGTGTAAAAGATGACGATAACCCCGATGATTATCAACAGGTAAACCAGACTGTTGCGGAGCCACCGGTTATTTCCCATTCTCAATTTCTTCCCCTTGTACGACCGACTTGAGGGCCGATCCCTTGCCCAGCATCCCATCCCTAGAAGTATATATTAAATGAGGCAAGGGGAAATTGCAAAAATAGACTAGCCAGCCCAGATTTGCAATTACGGTGGTCTTGCCGAGATATCAGGTCAAGAATTCAGGTATGCCGCCCCCGATCAATACTTCCGCCGCCAGGGCTGCTCCCGCGATGGTTGCTTGAGACCAGGGCAGACACGCAGGTCTGCCCCTACGATTGCCGCCGGTGGGCCAGGGCAGACACATAGGTCTGCCCCTACGGTTGACCTGTGGGGCCAGGGCAGACACATAGGTCTGCCCCTACGATGGGGGTTTTGCCGTCGTTCGGGTCTTATGCCATGGCGAACCATCGGGCCCAGAGCAGGGACAGGTCGGGTTTGGGCTTTGGGGCGGGCAGTTCCCGCATGAGCAATTTGTCGTACTTGCTCTCCCAGGCCCAGGGGAGCAGGGCCAGCAGCATGCGCCGGGGTTCGGGGATGGCTCCCTTTTCCCTAACCTTGTCCAGGTAGTTGTGCAGGTGCATCCAGGTGGTGAGGCGGAAGCCCTGGTCGGCGATCTTGCGGATTACCTCCAATGGTTTGGGCGGTTCCTGCTGGTCGCCTACGGCGCGGGCGTAGTCGTTGTAGACCTGTTCGGTGACGCGGCGCATGCGGTAGATGGTGAGTTGGCGGTGGTATTTGCGCTGGAGGGCGCGGATTTCTCTTCTGATTTCGCTGAGGGTTCGCATGGTTGTCTGTCTCCTTTTTTTCTTCCACGAAGGGACACGAAGGGGCACGAAGGTGGGATTTTTGGAAAAGTGTCCCGTTTTGTGCCATTTTGTGCCGTTTTTGCCCTCACCCCCGGGGCTGGTACCGGAGGGTGGAGGGGGTATTGTCCCTCGACCAGGGCAGACACGCAGGTCTGCCCCTACGATTACCGCCGGTGGGACAGGGCAGACACGCAGGTCTACCCCTACGGTTGATGCGCCAGGCCAGGGCAGACACGCAGGTCTGCCCCTACGGTGGGGAGCGCTTGCCTCCGTTTCCCTTTTTCCAGGCTGTATTCTTATGGTGGAGATGGGTTATGCAGGATGGCAAGGGGGGAGTGTCGGTGGGGAACCCGGTTCCCTTACTTAGCTGAGGGTTCCGAAATCAGTAACTCGCTATTCGAAAAGCAGGCATCGTTAGGTGAGCCGATTTCTGCATATTCGTCAAAAGTTGACGATTCCATACCATTAATGTTAATATAATTTTAACATTCAGGAAATTAAGATTTAACTTCTTCGTAATTAGAGGTTAATACCTGTCGCCTATTCTGAGTGGCAGACCAAGAGTTGTTTAAGAAAGGAGGAAGGTATGAATGATTTTGCTGCCCCCTCCAGCGTAAAGGTAACCCGGGATGAAGATGGGCTGGTCCTCCACTGGGGCAACGGCCAGGAGTCGACATTCCCCCACCACTGGCTCAAGGAAAACGCACCGGACAACCGCCACCCCGTAACAGGTGGGAAACTGGTGTCCTACGTAGACCGGCAGGACGAACTCAGTCCCTGGTCGGTGTGCATAGAATACGATGAGACCCTGGTAATTTCCTGGGCCGGCCTACGGGAAGTAAGCCGGTTCTCGCTGGACGAACTGCGTATGGCAACCCAGATCATTGACAGTCCCGAACTGGCGCTGGCGGCGGACTAGCGGTACCAATCCGGCTGCCTGTTCCCAATAATTGAACGCAAAAGGCGGACGCGCCCTTTTCAGCCGAAGGTCAACGGTGATCAATAATGAGCCCCGGGACGGACAGTCCCGGGCAGAGGGTGAAGTGCCGGAACGCTCAGTGCTCGTCGTTGAAGACGAGGAAAATCTTCTGGAAGCCCTGCGCTACAACCTGGAGCGTGAGGGTTACACGGTCCATACCGCCACCGACGGCGGCGAGGGGCTGGAGATGGCCCGCAAGCTCAACCCTTCCCTGGTCCTGCTGGATATAATGCTCCCCACCCTGGACGGCTTCGAAATTTGCCGTATCCTCCGCCGCGAGTCTGAAGTCCCCATTCTCATCGTCACTGCCAAGGGTGAAGAGGTTGACCGGGTGGTGGGACTGGAACTGGGGGCCGACGATTACATTACCAAGCCCTTCAGCATCCGGGAACTGGTGGCGCGGGTGCGCAACACGCTGCGGCGCACCAGGTACCTGGAAGAGAACCAGGCTGGCGCCGACGAAGAGCAGAACTACCGGATTGGCGCCCTGGAAATAGACCTGAACAGCCACGAAGCCCGGCTGGCCGGGCAGCCCCTTAACCTGAAGCCCAAGGAATTTGACCTGCTGGCGCTGCTGGTTGCCAACAAGGGGCGGGCCTTTACCCGGGACCAGATCCTGGAAAAGGTGTGGGGGTACGATTACGTAGGCCAGACCAGGACCGTTGACGTCTACATAAGCTGGCTGCGGGAGAAGCTGCAGGGGGACTCCAGCACCGCGCGCAGCATTGTTACCATTAGAGGAGTGGGCTATCGCCTGGACGGATGAAGTTCCACCGGTCCCTTATTTGGCGCGTTTCCTTCATCTACGCGGTCATTGTCATAGCCTCACTGGCCGCTTTGTTCTTCTTGCTGAAAGAAGATTCCTCTCCCCAAAGTGTCGCGGACCTGGAAGACCAGAGAGAATACGAAGCGCGTCTTGCTGCCACCCTGGCGGCGCCCTACTTGGCTGACACCCCGGAGCCTCCGGACCGGGAATCCCTGCACGAACTAGGCAAGACCCTGAGCCGATGGGTGAGCGGCAGGGTCACCATTATTTCCCTGTCCGGCGAGGCGGTGGCCGACAGCAATTGGGAAAATCCTGCCATTGACGGGAAAGACGACTCCAGTTACGACTTCAGCTCTGACTATGACCTTCTCCAGGCCCGCCACGGCAACGTGGCCAGCTCCCAACGGACGGTATTTCACGCGGACCCTCCCAGGGTTCTCTACACCGCGGCGCCGATTACAAATGACGGCAAAGTAGTCGGGGTAATCAGGCTGAGGACGCCGGTACCGGAGCCTTCCTCTGGAGTAGACGCCGTATTCGTCTGGCTTGCGATCTGGGGGTTGGCGGTGGGGACTTGGGGTGTGGTGGCAATCTGGCTGGTGGCTCGCCGTTCCTCCAGTTCTCTCCGTGATGTGGCCCGGGCCTCCCAGCAACTGGAGCAGGGCGACTTCGACTACCGGGTCCCCTCCGGCGCCTACGAAGATTCTCGCCAGCTTACCGAGTCCTTCAACCACATGGCCGACACCATGAAAAGCGTGATTACCCGCCTTTCGTCGGAACGGGACACGCTGTCGGCGGTGCTGGGGACGATGGCCGACGGAGTAGTGGTAACAGACCCCGGTGGCCGGGTGTCCCTGTTCAATCCCGCGGCCCGGGACCTGCTGGGGATTCGCGCCGAGCAGGTGGAGGGAGTACGCCTGGGGGAACTGGTGCGGGACAACGAGATTCACCAGCTTTTGACCAGATGCCAGAATGAGCAGGTGCGCCACGAGGCAGAGGTCTCGCTGATTCTGCCCCGCCGGTACCTGAGCGCCATTGCAACACCGCTGGACAACAACGGGGGGGTGCTCCTGACCCTGCACGATCTGACCCGGATGCGGCAGGTGGAGACGAGCCAGCGGGAGTTTGTGAGCAATGTGTCCCACGAATTGCGTAACCCCATGGCGTCCATCAAGGCCATGGTGGAGACCCTGGAGTCCGGCGCGGTGAACGACACGCAGGTGGCGCTGGATTTCCTGTCCCGGATGCGGGGGGATGTGGACCGGATTAACGGCCTGGTCAACGACCTTTTGGAGTTGTCCCGGATGGAGAGCGGCCAGTTCAAGATAGATGCGGAACCAATGGCCCTGGCGCCGCTGGTCCAGGCAGTGAAGAGGCAGTTCGAAGAGGTCGCCGCGGCCCAGGAAGTGGACGTGATGGAAGAACTGGACGATGACCTGCCCCAGATAATGGCAGACGGTGAGAAGCTGACCCAGGTATTTGTGAACCTGGTTGAAAACTCGCTGAAGTTCACGCCGCCTGGTGGGGAGATTCGCATAGGCGCCGAAGCGTCGGAAGGGCAGGTTCAGGTTGTGTTCAAGGACACGGGGGTCGGCGTTGCTCCACAACATTTGCCCCACCTGTTCGAGCGGTTCTACAAGGTAAACCGGTCGCGGCGGGACAGCGGCACCGGCCTGGGCCTGTCTATCGTCAAGCAACTGGTGGAGGCGCACGGGGGCCAGATTACGGTGGAAAGCAAAGAGGGCGAGGGTTGCGCCTTCATATTTACCTTGCCCCGCGTCCCCTGATTCACTTTTCCCCGTTCGGACCACGACCCGCCTACATTTTCACATAATCGCAGCGTCCCCTCTATTCGCGGCTGTTGTCCCGCCTGGCCGGGCAGGTCAGTCGCCGGTGAGCGCCCCGGCAATGTCCGCCACCTTGAAGACGATGGAGTCCACCGCCTTGTGCATGATGTCGGGGGCGTCACCATCGTGCCAGAGGAGAACGGTGCGCTTGCCGGCCCCGATGCCGTAACCCAATTCCAGGTGGGCGGAGCGGCCGCAAGGAAGGACGCAGACGACGGCGTCGCTGGCGATCAGGGCATCCATATCGTTCTGGAAAATGGAGCGAACCTTGGGCTCGTCCAGGAAGTCGAGCAGTCGGTCGGAGGTCATTTCAGAGGGATTGGAGTCGGAGCCACCCTGGCGCCGGAAGTCATACACATCGTGGCCGGCCTGCCGCAGCGTTTCCACGACTTTCGGATAGACGTCGTTTTGCCAGGAGCTGGCCACGTATACCTTCATACAACCTAACCCGTGGTAAGTTTTGCAGGGGGATTATACGAGAATCAGGAAGGATTGTCTGGGGGAGATGCGGCGGTAACCACTGAGCGCATCCCGGGTTGCGGGACGAGAGAAAGGGTGTAAGACGGTATTGGCCTCGCGCTACCCGAAATAGTCGGCCAGGGCGAGTACCATGCTGCCCATGTGGGGGTGTTCCGGCTCTACGTCAACGGGGATTGCGGCATCCCGCAGGCGACGGCTGCAAACCGGCCCCACGGAGGCCACGACCGCTCCCCGATCTTTAGCGCCATCGGCCGGCTTGCTGCTGGCGCCCAGGGCGGCTCGCAGGGCGGCTTCCCTGCCTGCGTTGGCGGCGATGGTCAGCAGGTTGCCCACCTGGGGCTGGCTGGTGAAGGCAATGGCGTCAATGGCGCCGGCGGCCAGGTCGTCGACCATGGCGAGAACGGGGGTCTCGTCTTCGGGCAGACCCCAGGTGTAGAGGGTGACTTCCCTGACGTCGGCGCCCTTATCCTGCAGGTGCTGGACTAGGGGGCGGTTGGGGCCGCCGTAGTGCTGGAGGGCTACCACCTTGCCGGACAGGTCCCAGTTCTCCAGGGAGTTGACCAGGTCGGCGGTGGTGTAGGGTTCCGGGGGCATTACGTCGATGTGGATTTTGTGCTGGCGCAGGACCCGGGCGGGTTTGGGGCTTCGGGCGATAACGGTGAGTTGGTCGAGGGCGAGGATGAATTCTTCCTCGCGGCCCATGGCGGCGGCGGTGGAGACCAGTGCCTGGGTGCCGACGCCGGTGAGGAGAGTAACGGCGTCGATGTGGCCGGAGCAGGTGTCGAGGACGAGTTGCTGCACCTCGGGGCTGTCCTTGAGGTACACCTCCTGCAGCACCGGCGCGGGGTAGGGAACGCCGCCGTGGCGTTCAATGAGCCCGGCCATTTCCGAAGTCATCCGGGCTTCCACGAAGGCTACGGTCTTGCCGCTCAGAGAGGCCAAAGTCTCATACTCCCGACGAATGAAGTCCACGAAGGACGGGACGAATCACGAAGTTGAACCTCTCTGCTCTTCGTGTTACTTCGCGCCCTTCGTGGAAAAGAAACGAGTTAAACGGCGCACTCGCCTTCGCCCCGCTCCAGGACGTAGTTGCTGGTGCGTTCCCAGTCCACGTACAGGTCGCCGCCAACCTCTTTGCTGGCCGCCGACTCCTGGATGGCGGCGGCGACGGAGGTCAGTTCCTCGACGCCCACCCGGTCCAGGAAGTGGTTGAAGGCCTCGCCTTCCTGGCGGTTGTCCTTGTAGTAGGTGGCGATTTCGCGAATCATGCCGGGCACGAGCTTGGCGGGAACCTTGACCTTGGGTATGCGGGAGCCGATGCGGGAGTCCTCCACCCGGTTGTCGCCATAGTTGCCGCCCAGGAACATTTCATAGGCGGGGATCTGGCTGCCGTCGGGGCCCTTGATGGCGGCGCCGTGGAAGCCGATGTTGGCGATGTGATGCAGGCCGCAGCCGTTGGGGCAACCGCTCATCTTGATGCGGATCTTCTTGACGCCTTCGTCCTCCATCAGGCCGTTCCAGGTGCCCAGTTCCTCGCGGACGGCCTTGGCCAGGCCCATGGAGGCGGTGATGCCCAGCTTGCAGCTGTCGGTGCCGGGGCAGGACACCACGTTGTTGATGGTGTGGGCTCCGGGTTCGTTCAAATCAATGGCGCCCAAGGCCTCCCAGACGTCGTGCAGGTAGCCGTCGGGAACCCAGCGGAGGGCCAGGTTCTGTTCCTGGGTGGCGTTGGAACGGCCGCCGGTGTAGCGGCGCAGGATGTCGGCCAGGCCCCGGAACTGGGCCGGGCTGAGGTCGCCCCGAACGGGCTTGACGTAGACGATGTTGTAGCCGGCCTGTTTCTGGGCTACCACGTTGGTCTCCAGCCAGTAATTGTACTCGCCGCTGCCGTTGCCGGACCCGTTGGCGGAGACGGACGGCAGGGCCGGCGGGTTTTCCCGGTAAATGTCCTCGTCGGCGATGTAGTCGTTGGGGTCGATGGGGCCGATCTCGGCCAGTTCGGCCTCCACCAGGTTGCGGAATTCGTCCAGGCCAATGCGGTCGATCAGCACCTTGAGGCGGGCCATCATGCGGTTCTTGCGCAGGGAGTCGGCCTTGTCGAACACGGTCCAGACGGCCAGGGCCAGGCGCAGGTAGTCCTCCTCGGGGAGGAACTCGTAAAGGGGCTTGGCCAGGCGGGGCATGATGGAGGTGCCGCCGCCCACGTAAACCTTGAATCCCCGCTTTTCGACGCCGTCCTCCACCCTTATCTGCGATACGTAGGTCAGGTCCTGGATGGCGGCGGCCACCATGTCGCGGCTGTCAACGCCGGTGAAGGCGGACTTGAACTTGCGCGGGAAAGACTGGGTGATGGGGTGCCGCACCCCGAACCGCACGTAGCCGGTGAGGTAGGGGGTGGGATCGAATATTTCGTCGGCATCCACGCCGGCGGTGGGGGCGCCCACCACGTTGCGGACGGTGTTGCCGCAGGCCTCGCGGCTGGTCAGGCCCACCGTGCCCAGCAAGCGCAGGACGTCGGGGCACTCGGGCAGGGGAATGTGGTGGAACTGGATGTTTTCGCGGGTAGTAATGTGACCCTTGCCAAGGGGAGCATATTGCTCGGCGATGTCGCCCAGGACATCAAGGGCGTCGGCGGTGAGAATGCCGCCGGGAATCTTAACCCGGATCATCTGCACGTCGGCCTGGCGCTGGCCGTACACACCCTGACGGAGGCGGAAGGGAGTGAATTCGGAGTTGTCTTGCTCGCCGGATTGGAACCGGGCGGACTCCGCCTCGAACCGCTGGACTTCACTTTCCATGAAGGGGATGACGCCCGGAGCGGTTGAGGCCAGATCAAGGCTCTCCCGGTAGACTTCCTCCTGGGACTGCTGAGTTTTTGTGGTCACTTTGGCCTCCTGCGAATTCCGCTTTGTCGGTTGAATTAATGCTGATTTTCCGGTGCCTGGGGTTTGGGAATCGGGCAAAAAAATAGGCCCACCAAACGGCGATCAGCTTGGTGGGCGCTGGGTTGTCTGTCAGACGTGTTGACTTACCCGCTCCCTATGTGGGCGGACAAGTACAAATACAAACGCAGATGCAGATATGGCTGACTAACATTGTCAGGAATTTTAATGGCGTCTGTCGGGGTTGTCAACAGGTTTTGATACTAATTTGGGGTTAACATTTTGGGATGTGATGATGGGGTTGTATGGGAAGAGGGAGCTTCATGTAGAATGGCGAGATGCGACGATATGTTTACGCCGATGAAGCGGGCAATTTTGACTTCAGTAGAAATCAGAGTGCGTCCAGATATTTTGTCTTAGCTACAGTATTGATTGATGATCATGGCATTGAGAGTGAATTGCTTAACTTAAGGCGAGAGTTAGTTTGGGAGAACCTAAACCAGCCTGGACCTTTTCATGCCACAACCGATAAACAACCAGTGCGAGATAGAGTTTTTGACTTGCTATCCCACTATGAATTCAGAGTGGACGCCACCATCCTGGAGAAGAGCAAGGCGAGGCCGCACACCAGGCCAACGGAAGGAGCTTTTTACAAACTTGCCTGGTTTTATCACATGAACTACATTGCTAATCAAGTTGCGGACCCATTTGACGACCTTTTTGTGATCGCGGCATCCATAGGCGAGAAAAGGAAACTTGCCGGATTCAGATTCGGATTACTTGAAGCCGTGCAAATGACGTCACGAAGTAGAAACGTCAGAGTGGATATGTGGCCGTTCTCTGTCGAGCCTTGCCTGCAGGTTGCGGACTACTGCTGCTGGGCGATTCAAAGAAAGTGGGAACGTGGCGACGACCGATCCTATGTCCTTATCCAGAATAAGATAGGCTCGGAATATGACCTGTTCCGGAGAGGAAACACACACTATTACTAAAAGAGAATAAGTTGACTATCCGGTGATGGACACCGGAAGAGCCCAGGGGCTCTTGTCGCCAACTCTTTAGAAGCACTTAGATTGTAAAGTTATCTAAACTACAATGTCAACAAATGCAAGCTCTAAAGTAGCGTTCCGATTTAGGTGGTTTTACTTGTGAGACCAGGGCAGGCACATAGGTCTGCCCCTACCGTTCCGATTGTCCATACCACCTGAAACGAAACCCTACCAAGCTCTAACCACCATTACTCCACCACTTGGGAAATGCCGAAGTAGACCTCCTGCGGGTCCTTCAGGAAGGCGAAGCGGATGTTGTCTACCTGGGTTAGCGGGAGAATGACCTCGGCGCCCATGCTCTCGGCTATTTCCAGGCTGGCGGCGCAGTCGTCGACGCAGAAGTAGACGGACCAGTTGGGGGGCACTTCGCCCCACTCGGGCTTGATCTGCATCATTCCGCCTGCGGGGCTGTCGCCATTGCTGAACTCGTGATATTGGCCTCCCTGCGGGTCGGGGTTGGTAATGGCCCGACTCCAGCCGAAGACGTTGCCGTAGAAGCCGGCGGCGGCCTCGGTGTCGTGCGTGTAAAGCTCGTTCCAGCCCAGGGAGCCTGGGGAGTAAATTAGCTGAGCGCCAATGTGTTCTCTGGGCTGCCACAAACCGAAGACGGCTCCGGTGGGGTCGGCGACGAAGGCCATACGCCCGGCATCGAACACGTCATCGGGCGCCATAATTACGGCGCCCCCGGCCTTGGTCACCCGGGCAACCTGGGCATCCACGTCCTCCACCGAAATGTAGCTGCTCCAGTGGGGAGGGACGTCCTCCATGCCGGGGCCCATCTCGTACAGGCCGCAAACGTTCTTGCCGTCCTTCTGGATCATGGAATAGACCATTCCATTGCCCACAGGGTTGTCTAAGGCAGTCCACCCCAACAGCCGGGAGTAGAAGCTCTTGGAGGCTTCGGCGTCGGTGGTCGAGAGGTCAACCCAGCAGAAATTGCCGGGAGCGTGGCTGGTTACTTCAGGCATATTGAAATACTTCCTTGTCGTTATTGAGGATTGGGCGGCAGCAGTCCGCCTGCGATTGCTCGGCAACCGACAGATGACGCGGCCGGCCATCAGCCGGAGAATTATACAACAGCCGAACTTCATCACGCTCCATTTAAGCCCCCGCGCTTCAGGGCAAACGCATTCTCCGACCAAACCGCACTATCCAGGGAATAGCGTGGGCTTCTTCGTTACTCTTCAAGTTCGAGGTTCCAGCCTGCGCGGGACCGACAGACTTCCCCTGAGCTGAAATGCGCTTGCCCTGTTGGGAAAGGGGACGGCCCTGCCCCGGGAACGCCGAATCGGCTATAATGGCGCCAACCAAGGCGCTTACATCTTGAAACCCGGAGGGGCCTGAATGATTACCAAGTTTGGCAGCCTGTTTGCCGGGCACGTTGACTTTGAAGATATAGGGCTGGACGCCACCGCGCTGAATGATCGCTGGCTGCCGGACGAGCACCTGGCGACCGTATTTGACAAGGCCGAGGCCATTGCCGGCGTGATGGACCGGCTGGACTACGAGACTTTCTGGATGGCGGAACACCACTTCCAGCGGGAAGGCTACGAGTGCATTCCCAACCTGATGCTGTTTGCCGTCCACCTGGCCCACCTGACCAAGAAGCTCAAAATTGGATGCGGCTTCAACATCGCACCCATGTGGAATCCCCTGCGCATGGCCGAGGACTATGCCACCGCGGACGTACTGACCGACGGCCGGGTGGTGTTCGGCGTGGGTCGGGGCTATCACACCCGGGAAGTGGAGACCTTTGACGCACCTATTATTGACCAGGACGCCAACCGGGAACTGTTCGAGGAGCAGGTGGAGGTGATGTTCAAGGCCTTCAACGAGCGCTCCTTCTCCCACCACGGGAAGCATTACAACATCCCGCCGGACGTACCCTACCGGGGTTATGATCTGAAGGAGATTACCCTGGTGCCGAGGCCCAGGTATCTGCCCGTGGAGTGCTATCAGCCAGTGGTCAGCGGGAGCCAGCGGGCCATGGACTTCATGGTCAAGCATGGCATCAAGGGCATGATCGGCGGCGGCGCGGCGGCCGGGGGCGCCACTTTGGAGGTGGTGCGACGGTGGCGGGAGACCCTGGCCAATGCCGGCAAGGAGACGGAACTGGGCGGCGACCTGATTATCGGGTTCTCCATCCACCTGGCCGATACCGAAGAGAAGGGCATGAATGAAGCCAGGCTGTTCTTCGAAGAGAACATGAAGATGTTCGCGCCCCTGGGCTTCTTCCATGGCCTGTCGGACGACCAGCTAATCGCCCTGGGAGACCCGTCGCGGGCGCGCTCCGCCGGGCTGCCGACCATTGAGGACGGCGTGCGGGCCGGGTCGTGGCTGTGCGGGCCTCCGGAACTGGTGGCAGAGAAGCTCAACGTGATCCAGGAAATGTACCCGGGCCTGACCCAGATCAACGTCGGTTCCGTGGTGGGCACGCCCCAGAAGGTCATCCTGGAACAGCTGGAATGGTTCGGGAAAGAGGTTATGCCCCAGTTCAAGGACCAGGCCAACGTGGCCGTGCCAGCGGACGACTAGAGAAGCTGACTGAAACTGAAGTAATGTAACGGTACACCCTTCGACAGGCTCAGGGTGAGCGGCCTCGTCAGCACAGGTCGCTTATGCAGAGCCTGTCGAATTGCGATTGCTTGAGAGATGCTGGAACACCAGGGAATAAGATGGGGGTACGTCTTCCTGCGGGGCGCGGTTTACCTGTCCGAAGACGACATGAAGGACCTGATGACATCCGCCGTGGAGATGTACCTGCAGGATGAAGACCAAAGAAAGGTGTCGGGTTCGGAGTTCGAGGGTACGGTGAGCACCGACCACAAGTACGAGGTGCTGGGGCACTTCGGTGGCCAGCGCTTTGATGTGGAACTGGACACGATCTACGGTCGGGACAGCGCGTCCTTCCTCGTTAATGAACAGACCAGGAGTCCCGGGCCTGCTTTTTCGGTGAACTGAAACTGGGGCGTACTGCACGTCCGCCCCAGCCCCTTTGGCAATTCCAGAAGCTTGCTATTATGGCAATTGTCCCTGGAAATGCCCTTTCCCCTATTGCCGTGACAAGTCTGCCTCGGGTTCGAGGTTCCCGCCGGCGCTGGAACGACGGGTTTTCCCCGAAGCTGACAGGCGATAGCCCTGCCCCGATTCACACCGGCCCGGTCAGCCTGGCGATGCCGCGCATGGTGGGGCCGCCGTTGCTCATCCGCTTGGCCTGCATGGGCTGGCCTTTGCCGCAGTTGGGAATGGGATTGACCTGAAGGTCGTTGCCCACAGCGTCTATGGACTGGAAGTAGTTGCGGGAATCGGCGGTTATGCCACCGTCGCGGTAGAGGCGGCCCACCCGCCCGCGCTCGATCTCGTACACCTTCACCGCCGTGATGCGGAAGTTCTCCCGGGATTCGGCGATGGACGGGGTGCGGTGGCCCACCACATAGTAACCCGATTCTACGCCCGCGATAATGTCCTGGGGATCTTGTTCACCAGGGGCGAACACCGTATTTGTCATGCGGATCAGGGGCGCCAGGTGGGCATCGGTGGCCCGGGCGGAGCCGTTGGGAGCAACGCCCAGGATGGCCGCCGTCTGCCGGTCGTTCAGGAACTCTTCCAGCACCCCGTCACGGATGATGTAAGCCCGACGGCCGGGCGTACCCTCATGGTCGTACCGGAAGGAGCCGTAGCCTTCCATTAATGGGTCGGAATAGGCGGTGACCAGCGGCGAGGCAATCTGCTGACCCAGTTGGTTGTCGTGCAGGTTTTTCAGGAACCAGGAGCGGCCGGCGTAGGCGGTTTCGTACTTGAGAGCCCGGTCCAGCTCCGAGGGATGCCCCACGACCTCGTGAACCAGCAGGGTGTTGAAGCTAGGGTCGGTGACTACCGGTACTTCCCGGTCAGGCGGCTTCAGGGGCGGGGCGGCGGCTACGTCGGAGGCGTCCCTCCCCAGGTTTCGGCAGAAGGTGGGGAAGTCGGGCAGGTCTATGGGGCCGTTGTTGTAACCCCTGGTCAGGACCTCCCAGCCCCGCTGGTGGCCGGTGGAGTCGTATAGCTCGTAGCTGCCATTTTCGCTGCCGCAGATGACAAAAATGAAGCCCTCGGTCTGGGCGAAGGCCTGGTCAATGTCAGCCCCTTCGGAGCTGATGAAAAGCTCTCGCGACAGGAAGGTGGAGGTAGATGCGGCGGTGAAGAGGACGTTCCTGGCCCGGCTTCCGGCGGCCCTGCAGCCATCCACTGCCATGCGCACAGTATCCCCCAGCGGCACGGTGAGGGGGTCGGTTTCATAGATGGCGGGAATGGTGTCCTCGGCCACGGGGACCCGGGCCAGGAAGGTGTCGTCCAGGCTGCGGGCCACGGCGGGGAAGCGGCGCCAGGTCTGGGATTTTTTGCGGGCGTTGGCGCGGGCGCGCTGGTGGGCCTGGCCAATGCCCTCCCAGACCACCGACTCGATGCGGTTCAGATCGGATGCGCCCAGGACCTGGCCGTAGAAGCCGGCGGCGGACATCCGCTCCTGGGCGATGACCCGCACCCCGAACCCGAAGGTTACATCCTCGGAACTGGCCTTTTCCAAGCCGTTTTCCGCCGAGCCGCGCTTTTCCTCCCGTATCTGGATGCGAAGGTCGCAGTAGCGGAACTTGGGAAGGGACCTGGCCCGTCCGGTTACCAGCGACAGAAGCTTGGGCCGGATGGAATCCAGGTCATCTACGGTTATGGTGTCGGGCATACCTCATCCGTCTTACAAGTCGGCCTCTGGATGGTTGTTGGTCCAGAGGCCGGGTTTGCGGGTTGTTGTGCTTGACAAGGATCAGGCCAGATTGAGAGGAATAACTGTTGCAGCCGGTTAGTTAATCTCCAGTTTCCGGATTATTTCCGGCAGGAGGGCGATGGACGAAGTAGTCCTTCAACTCTGAAAACTGGCCGGACATATATGCCTGGCCCTGCTCCAGACCACGGATGCGTGCGTCTTGCTGGGAGAAACCCTGGTTCATTTCGGACCGCAGCTGCTCGAACCCGCGGTTCATCTCAGTTCGCAACTGCTCGAACCCGCGGTTCATCTGGTCTTCAATGCGGTCCGTTCGCTGGCGTGACTCCTTGTTCAATTGATTGATTAGCGCAAGCATTAGCCCTGCAAAAATCAGGAAGGTAGTGACCATTCCCGCCCCAATGGCCAGGATTGCAATTAACTCCGCCGACATAAGCACTAATCTCCGGACTGCGAATCGCTGTCGGACTGGGATCCGTAGGTAAGGCAGGACTTCAATTCCGAGAATTGACCGGACATATATGCCCGGCCCTGTTCCAGACCGCGGATGCGCACATCTTGTTCGTCGAACCTCAGGTTCATTTCTGCACGAAACTGCTTAAGCCTACGATCCATGCACTTTTCAATCCGGTCTGTTCGCTAGTTAGTCCGTCTATCCGACAGATTGAAGCGGAGGATAACAAACCTTCTCATCGCCAGGTTGGCACTGAAAAGCCCAACACCGGCCGCTATTACTCCAATAAGCTCAGCGGACAGTTCTTACTCACCCTGCTGCCCTTGTCCCTACCCTTGCTCCGCCTGCCAGGCGCGGGCTACGGCGTGGGATACGGCGGGAACCACGGCGGGGTCCAGCGACCAGGGGATGATATTTTCGGCGGTGGGTTCGGCTACCAGGCCGGCCAGGGCTTCGGCAGCCGCCAGCTTCATGCGGGTGGTGATGCTGGTGGCGCGGGCGTCCAGAGCGCCGCGGAAGACGCCCGGGAAGGCCAGGCTGTTGTTGATCTGGTTGGGGAAGTCGCTGCGGCCGGTGCCCACCACCCTGGCGCCGGCTTCGGACGCAGCGTCGGGCCAGATTTCGGGCGTGGGGTTGGCGGCGGCCAGGACTATGGGGTCGGAGGCCATGGAGCGGACCATGTCCTGGGAGACGGTATCACCCACGGACAGGCCGATGAAGACGTCCGAGTCCCGCATGGCGGCGGCCAGGTCGCCTTCAAGATTTTCCTGGTTTGTAATGTCCAGCATTTCCGTTTTGATAGGCGTCAGATCGGGGCGGTTGCGGTGGATGATGCCCTGGCTGTCCACCAGGACAATGTGTTTGGCGCCATAGTCCAACAACAGCTTGGTGGAAGCGACTCCGCCGGCACCGGCGCCGGAGAAAACAAACCTGGCGTCTGCGATTGACTTGCCGACCACCTGCAAGGCGTTGATGATGGAAGCCAGCACCACGATGGACGTGCCGTGCTGGTCGTCGTGGAAGACGGGTATTCCCAGGTCCTGGAGGCTTTCTTCAATTTCGAAACAGCGGGGCGCGGCAATGTCCTCCAGGTTGATGCCGCCGAAGCAGGGGGCCAGGTTGCGGACCGTCTGGATGATGGAAGCATTGTCCTGGGTGCCAAGGCAGATGGGGAAAGCGTCCACGTCGGCCAGGCCCTTGAAGAGGATGGACTTGCCTTCCATCACCGGCAGGGCCGCCTCGGCGCCGATGTTGCCCAGGCCCAGAACGGCGGAACCGTCGGTTACCACTGCCACGGTGTTGCCCCGGTTGGTCAGGGCGTAGCTTTCCGACTTGTCCTTGTCAATGGCCAGGCATACCGCGGCGACGCCGGGAGTGTAGGCAATGGAAAGCTCCTCCATCGTCTCCACCTTCATCTTGGAGGCGATACTTATCTTACCCCGACTGGCGCGATGGCGATTGATTGCTTCCACTCCGTAGTCCATCATATTTCTTTACCCACCTAATTTGTTGTTGAGCAACGCCCGCCGGTGACCGTAACTTTCGGCGCGTTGCTGTCCTGTTAAATTGGATTCGCCAATTATAAACCCTAAAGCAAGTTTATGGGCAAATATCGAACCCGCAATGAATAGAACCGCCGGATGGACCTGGCGAATGGACCTGCCGGAAGAAACTGGCGGAAGTCGCCCCAAATTCGGGCATGGCAGCACGCCCCAGGAACTACTGATTGAATCTTCGGCGTTTTCCGGATACAGGTTATCGCCGGTATGACAATTGGGCAGGGCGACTGGAATGCCGCGTTAACCGCGCCGCCGGTAGGTAAGTTGCACCATGCCGCTGGAGTAGGAGCGGTTTTCGACCAGTTCCAGGTTTACCTGAGGAGTGGGCGGCGGAAACATGAGAATGCCCTGGCCCAGGATGACCGGCAAGAAAGTAACCACGATCCGGTCAACCAGGTCCAGCGCGAGAAAGGCCCGCACCAGTTGGCCGCCTCCGATGAGCCAGATGTTCCTGCCTGACGTTGCCTTTATGTTCTCGATGAAAGCGGAAATATCAGCGCCGTCCACGAACTCAACATTTTCGTCCCTCTCGCCCGCCCTGGTACGAGAGAATACGTACCCATCGGTGCCGGGATAGGGATAGTCCACGCCAAATGTTAGGACCTGCTCGTAAGTTACCCGACCCATCAGCACGGTGCCGATGCCGGCATAAAACTCCTCATAGCCAAAGTCCTCCTCCGGACCGTTTCCCTGCTCGGGCACCTCGTCCAGCCAGTCCACCCCGCCGTCGGGGCGGGCGATGTAGCCGTCCAGGCTGGATGCTATGTACAGAATCACTTCAGGCATTGGCGTTGCCTCACTTCTACGCTGACGGTTTAGGCCGACGGTCCGCGCCGACGGCTCAGGCCGGCCGGCCCGTGCGGTACTGGCGCGCGGTCCGAATGTTCCACCAGGTAATTAAGGGGGTTAGAACCACCGTGGGCAGAATCCAGGCGATCCAGGGTGGATTGGTGTCCACGTTGACCACCAGCACGGCGGTTATGGTGGCAATGGTGCCGGCCAGCATGTTGGTCAGGTGGCGGGCGATGCGCCGGCCGCCGGTGGCCCTCTGGAGGCGGTGATAGAGACCATCTGCCACCCCCAGGGCAAGGGCAATCCCCGCGAACCCGGTCATCGTAACCCACTGGGAGTCGCCGGACCCGGCCAGGATTCCGGCATAGACCCCCATGCCCAGGCCGGTGGTCAACAGTATGCCGGTGGCGGCCCAGTCAACGGCGTGGGGACGGCCCCGCCGGTTGCGGGCAAACCGCCAGCCGGCGAAGATCAGGTAGAAGCTGAAAAAGGCAATGAGCAGCAGGAAGATGCTGGCTCCCAGCAGCGCCAGGGGCACCGCAGTCAGGAACACCACGGCCATGGCAATGGCATAGATCCTTCCTGACAGGATATGCCATTTCTCCCCTTTGGAAGTGAATACGGCGATGGCGGCAGTGAGCAAAGCAAGGGAGCCTGCACCTATGTGGATGTAGAGGAGGACGGCGCTTAACATGGGATTCTCCTTGATTGGGTACTGCCATACACGGGCCTGCGTGGCCGGAGAGAGCAACGGCAGAGGGCATGGAGGACGGCGGCGCTACTCGCGGCCCGCGTCCGGGGGTGTTTGCTGGCGGCGCCGGCGAATCACCACCGTATCGCAGAGTAGGTCGTGGACACCCCGCCGGTCTTCACGGAATAGAACTACCAGGAAAATGAAGCCCAGGGTGAGGTTGGCGGACAGGGCGGTCACCACATGGCGGGCCAGGGCGCGGACGAATCCGACCCGGGACCCGTCGGTCCGCACCACGTACAGGCCGAAGGCCCGCTTTCCCACCGTGGTGGCAAAATAGGTAATCAGGGCCGTATCGTAGGCCATGGTCAGGAACAGAACCAGGACCTGCAGCCGGTCATACCCTTCCGGCGGATCCACAATCTGGTCGAAATTATCAGGCACGGGCTGGCCCAGGATGATCCAGAGGAAGACAAGCGGCAGCACAATTACAAGGGAGTCGATAATGTAGGCCGCAGCCCTGAACCAAAAGCTACCCGGGGCGCCCAGCTCAAAGGCCGGTAACCGGTCCCTTTCTGCCGGCTCTTGCCTGCCCGTCAGCAGGGGAAAACCACAGGTAAAGCAGTAAGCCGAATCGGCGTCGTTGGAACGGTGGCAGCGGGGACAGACAATGTCCCGTGGTGGTTGGGCGGCAGGGGTTTCCGGATAGTCGACGGGAGGCGGTGCGGCATCCGTTGCGGGAGGGGCCTGGGCTGGCGCTGAGGCAACAGGCGGGGTCGACACGGTGGCTGCATCGGCAAGCTTCCGGCCGCAATTGCCACAAAATCTGTTGCCCGGGAGAAAGGGGTGCTGGCAGTCTGGACATTGAAACCGGAACTGTGCCCCGCACGCCTGGCAGGATACGGCCCCGCTATCTACTTCCGTACCGCAATTGTGGCAGTTCATAGGCTGTTGTTGGTCGATTGAGTGCAACTAAAGAAGGAAGGCCACACTTGGGGAACCTCCGAAAAAGTCATCGGCCGAAAAGGTCATCGACATCACAGCAATGGCTGAAACTTCAGCAGGAAAGCCGTGGGCGCCAGCCATAAAATGAGTGCGTTCAGCCCCAGCCTGACCCTCTCTCGCCAAGGGCTGAAAGGGGTATGTATTCAGCATTTCAGATATGAACTGCCTGGTGGCATGTCAGCCTGAGTAAAGCGAAGGATCCAAAATCCCTGGCAAGAGAAACATTCCAGACCCGGACCGTTTCAGATTCTTCACTCCGTTCAGATTGACAGCCCTGGAGGTTCAGGATGACCTACTAATTACGGAACCCTGGGGAAAATGCCTTCACCTTTCAGCCCTTCAAGGAGGAAGGGACTGTTTTGGAGCCGGAGCTTCCTTACGAGCGTTAGCTACCGCGTAACCGCTCCCTCGGCGGCGGAGGATACCAGCTTGGCATACTTGGCCAGCACTCCGGTGGTGTACTTGGGCGGGATGGGCTGCCAGGCGGCCCGCCGGTCGGCCAGTTCTTCCTCCGTGAGGCGGGCGTTGAGCTGGCGGTTGGGAATGTCCAGGGTTACTATGTCGCCCTCACGCAGCAGGCCGATGGGGCCGCCCACCGCTGCCTCGGGGGCGACGTGGCCCACCATGGGTCCGTGGGAGGCGCCGGAGAACCGGCCGTCGGTAACCAGGGCCACCGAGTCGCCAAGGCCCTGGCCGATCAACGCGCCGGTTACCGCCAGCATTTCCCGCATGCCGGGGCCGCCCTTGGGGCCCTCGTAGCGGATGATGACGATGTCGCCCTCTTTAATCTCGCCGCGCTGGATGGCCTGGAAGGCGGGTTCTTCCTGTTCGAATACCCGGGCGGGACCCTCATAGACCTTTTCCTGGTGGCCGGCCACCTTGATAACCGCGCCATCGGGGGCCAGGTTGCCGCGCAGGATGGCCAGGCCGCCCGTGGGACCGCGGGGATTATCGGGCCGGTAGATTACTGCCTGGTCGTCGATGGTGGGCATATCGGCCACGTTCTCGGCCAGGGTCCTGCCGGTAACGGTCATGGCGTCGCCGTGGAGCAGGCCGGCCTCCAGCATTCGCTTGGCCACCAGGGAAACGCCGCCGTAGCGGTGCAGGTCGGCCATAACATAGCGCCCGCCGGGGCGCATGTCGGAAATGTAGGGAGTGCTGCGGCTGATGCGGTCGAAGTCGTCCAGGCTCAGCTCAACACCCGCTTCGTTGGCGATGGCCATCAGGTGCAGGACGGCGTTGGTGGAGCCGCCCATGGCCAGCACCACGGTGATGGCGTTTTCGAAGGCCTGGCGAGTCATAATGTCCCGGGGCCGTACATCCTCCTCCAGCAGGCGCAGAAGAGTGCTTCCGGCCTGGCGGGCTTCATCCACCTTGCGAGGGTCGATGGCGGGAATGGATGCGTCGCCGGGCAGAGACATGCCCATGATTTCGATGGCGGTGGACATGGTGTTGGCGGTAAACAGGCCGGCGCAGGAACCCTCGCCGGGGCAGGCCACGCACTCCAGGGCGGTCAGTTCCTCGCGGGTGATGCTGCCCTTGGCGTAGGCGCCCACTGCCTCGAACACGTCCTGGATGTTCACGTCGTTGCCCAGGTACTGGCCGGGCATGATGGTGCCGCCGTAGATGAAGATGGACGGCACGTTGAGGCGGGCGATGGCCATCATGCAGCCGGGCATGTTCTTGTCGCAGCCAGCGATGGTAACCAGGCCGTCCATGCGCTCCCCGAAGGTGACCACCTCGATGGAGTCGGCGATGACCTCGCGGCTGACCAGAGATGCCTTCATACCCTCGGTGCCCATGGAGATTCCGTCGCTGACGGTGATGGTGCCAAATTCGAAGGGGGTGCCTTCGGCCTGGCGTATACCCTCCTTGGCGGCCTGGGCAAAGCGGGACAGGTGGACGTTGCAGGGGGTAACGTCGCTGGCCAGGTTGGCTATGGCGACGAAGGGTTTGTCCAGGTCTTCCTGGGTCAGGCCCATGGCCAGCAGCATGGCCCGGGCCGGGGCCCGCTCGGCTCCCTGGGTAACGTCATTGCTGCGATGCTTCATCCGGGCGACGGTGGCGGCGTCCCGGGTAGTGGTCTGGGTGGCGTCGGTAACGGTAGTCAAAAGGGGGCCTCCTGGCGCATTTTTGGCGGGTGGAAACTGGCAACATTATAGATGGGAAGGAACGGAGGGTAAAGGATTGGTATGGTCAATTGCCTTAGCCGTGTGTACCATATAGATCATCGAAAGCAGAGAAATAATACAAAGGCTTCAACGGGAAGGGTGGTACCGTGCCAGCGTAGCGGGTAGCCACTATCAATACGTGCATCACGAAAAGCCCGGAAAAGTTACTGTGAAACATCCCCAGAAGGACGTCCCTATCTTTGAGCTGAGGAGTATTTTCCGGCAAGCCGGATGGGATTGGAGGACGCGACGATGAAGTTCCCTATCGTTATCCACAAGGATGAGGGAAGCAGCTACGGTGTAATTGTTCCCGACCTGCCCGGCTGTTTTTCGGGCGGCGATACCCTTGAAGAGGCCTTGGTTTCCTCAAAGGAAGCAATAATTTGCCATGTCCAGGGTATGTTGATGGGCGGCGAGAAGATACCGGAGAAAAAGGACATTAGCGTACACAGAAAAGACGAACTTTTGGCTGATGGCTTTTGGGCATCGGTTGACGTGGATGCCTCCAAACTAAAAGTGGAGAATATTGACATTGACATCACCCTCCCTTCCCCCATTTTGGACCTGATTGACGACATTGCCGCCCACGACGAGGAATCTCGGGCCGAGGTGGTAGCCAGGGCGATACTGGAGTACGCCTGGATACGGGTGGAGGACAAGTAGCGGCGCCGTGATAATCGCCCTCTGACCACCCATTTGAGAAGAAACTACTTATGCTTGACTTTCTTCGGTAACCTGAGTTTCGAGCGCAGGTTCTTCCAGATCTGCCGGCTCCACCACCACCGGCGCCTCGTTCCACTGCTTGACCAGGTAGATAATTACGTCCTTGGCCAGGGCCACCAGGGGCGGACCTAGGATGACGCCCCACAAGCCGAAGTACTGGCTGCCGATGGTGATGACCAGGATGACGGCGATGGGATGCATGTTGAGGGTGTCGGCCTGGATGCGGGGCACCAGCAGGGTGTTTTCCAGAAGCTGGACTATTAGATAAAGCAGGATTACCCACAGTACTTTGTCCGGTTCGGTGGCCAGAGTAACCAGCACACCCACGGCGCCGCCAATCCAGGGGCCGATGATGGGAACTAACTCGGTAAGGCCGGCCACGATTCCCAGCAGGACTGCGAAGGGTACGTCGAGCAACAGCAGGCCGACGGCCACGATTACCCCGACAATGACGCCCAGGGTAAGCTGGCCCCGTATGTAACCGCCCAGGGTGCGGTCGGCAATGTCCAGGATGTCCCGCAGGAAGGGGCGAATGGCCGTAGGGAAGGGAGCGTGGAGGGACTCGCGGATGGGGCTGGAGTCCTTCATCAGGTAGAAGACCAGGACCGGCGCGGTGGCCAGTCCCAGGATAAAGGCGAAGGAGCCGGTGATAATGCCCAGGGTCTGCTTGACCACGTTCCAGGCAGCGGCCCCGATGATGCCGCCGGCGCCGGCCAGGGCGTCCTCAGCCTGGTCGCGCAGGTCGGCGGGCACCAGGTCGGCGTAGTGGGCGACCCACCCCTCTATGGTAGCGCGGGCATTGTTGAGAAAGGCGGGGAATTCCTCGATAAACCGCTGGCCCTGCTCAATGGTGGGAGGGACAACGGCGATAATCAGACCAGCTAACACTCCCAGCCCGACCAGGAAGATTACGCCCACGGAAATGCCGCGAGCCAGGCCGGGGCGCTTGTGCCGCCAGGGCATTCCCCGCTCCATCAGCTTGGCCACGGGCAGCAGCACGTAGGCAATTACCGCGCTGATACCCAGGGTGAGCAGGACGGTGCCCAGGAAGTACAGCACTGCCAGGGTTGCCAACAATATGGCGGCGGTCCCCAGCAGCAGGAAGCGTTTTCGCTTCAGGGATGGTTCCATTGGCGCCTCATTTTGACCAGATCGTATCAGGATACTGGCACATTGGTAGCAGAACACCCTGCATCGATAGACCGGGCACCATTATGTTGGGCAGTCAGGGTAGCGTCAACCACGCGACGACTGTTTGGGACTCGCAGTAGGGATTGCGGCCGGTGACGGAGTAGCGTTCCGATTTAGGTGGTTTTACTTTTGAGACCAGGACAGACACATAGGTCTGCCCCTACCGTTCCGATTGTCCATACCAACTGAAACAAAACCCTACCCGGTGACGGCCGGGGGTTGCGTCTATGGGGCATTTCTTGTAATCTTGGGACTGCCCCCGGACAGGGGCCAAACTTATGAATTGAGGAAGAGCAAGAATGTTTAACCCGCTCCAATGGTTGAAGATTCAAGAAGCCGAAGCCCACTGTGACATCCCCTGCGGCATCTACGACCCCGTATCCGCCAAGATTGCGGCCCAGACCGTCCAGAAGATGGTGTTGCGGATGCAGGCCCTGGAAGAGGGCGACGATCATGTGGCCTACGCCAACACTATGGCCCGTTACGTGGCGACCAAGGAAGAGCACGCCGAGATCTGCAAGCGCGAACTGCGGATTCTCTGGGCCGACTATGCCTGGCCCAACATGCCCGAAGGATTTGACCTGCACGGTTCCTTCAACGCCGCTCTGAAGCTGGCCGGCCGCTGCCGCCAGGTTGTAGACATGGCCGCCTGCGAAGAACTGGTAGCCTCGGTGGACAACATCGCCGCCGCCTTCTGGGCCACCAAGGGCGTCGAGTACAGCGACCCCAACGCCGCCGCCCGCTACGGGACCTAAATCGGCAGCACCCAGTCTCACGTAAACCAGCCAAGAGAGAGGGGCGGGCCAAATGGCCCGCCTCATCTCTTGCTGGTTCCTTGAATAACCCGTTCAGGAAGACTTTACTCGTCGGGCGATACAAAGGGAGGCAACTGAGGTGGGTAGTCAATTAATGGGTCGGCGGCGGCTTCCTCTTCGGAGAGTTGAAGTCTCTCGATGGTACGTTGCTGTTCCGTAGTGGGGACGAAATCGGGGTTGGGACCCCGTTCTCGAATTTCCCACAGATGCAACAAGAGGTCCTCTATTTGGTCTAAATGTTGCCTCAATTCCCAGTCATAAATCCGGTCCTCAAAGTAGTTATCATGCAGTTGGTCGGCGATGGCATGAAGCGGCGCCAAATCCGGGCTGTCAAACTCGGCTGCAATCAGGTTCACAATGGTGCGTCTCAGATTGTGGGAGTCGTGGCGCCATATTCGGTCTTCGCCAATAGCTTTTACGGCGTGGGCTACCGCTCCGTATGCCTTCTCCGTAGCCTGCAGCCGGTCCCCCTTAAGGTCCAGTTCGTAGTTGGCCTGTTGCATCAGGCGGTGGCTGGTGTCAATGTGCCTGTTGGCAAGTTCTATTGACATCTCAAGGTACCTCTAGGGTAGTAAGACAGCCTCCCCATTATACTCCCTCCTTACCCCAAACTCCCCGCCGCTTCCTCCACAATAGCCACCGTGCGGTCAATGTCCTCCTCGGCGTGGGCCAGAGAGACGAAACCGGCCTCGAACTGGGAGGGGGCAAGGTAGACGCCCCGCTCCAACATGGCGTGGAAGTAGCGGCCGTAGAGTTCGGTGTCGGACTGTTCCACCTGGGCCAGGGTGTCCACCGGCCCGGGGTTCATAAAGCCGGTCATCATGGAACCGACCCGGTTCAGGGTGGCGGGAATCTCGGCCCGGGCAAAGGCCTGGGTAATGCCGTCGGCCAGGCGGGTTGCCATAGATTCGAGCCGCTGGTAGGTCCCTTCTCGTTGCAGTTCAGTAAGGGTGGTCAGGCCGGCGGTAACGGCCAGGGGATTGCCGGACAGGGTGCCGGCCTGGTACATGGGGCCCAGGGGCGCTACCATCTCCATGATCTCCTGCCGTCCCCCATACGCCCCCACGGGGAGGCCGCCGCCAATGATCTTGCCCAGGCAGGTAATGTCGGGGATGACACCGAACAGGCTTTGGGCGCCGCCGTAGGCAATGCGGAAGCCGGTTATCACTTCGTCGAAGATGAGCATGGCCCCGTTGTCGGCGGTCACCTGCCGCAGCGCCTGCAGAAAGCCCTCCGCCGGCGGCACTACGCCCATGTTGCCAGCTACCGGTTCCACGATTACTCCGGCGATGCCGTTGGGCCAGGCCTCGAAGAAGGCCTCCACCGAGGCAATGTCGTTGTAATCGGCCACCAGGGTTTCTGCCGCGTAGGAGTCGGGTACACCGGCGCTGGTGGGGATGCCGTGAGTCAAGGCGCCGGAACCGGCCCGAACCAGCAGCCCGTCGGCGTGGCCATGGTAGCAGCCGGAGAACTTGATGACCTTGCTGCGCCCGGTGTAGGCACGGGCAAGGCGGATGGCGCTCATACAGGCTTCGGTGCCGGAACTGACCAGGCGAACACTGTCCACCGAAGGCAGGGCTTCGCAGATGGTGCGGGCCAGTTCTACTTCCATTTCCACCGGGGCGCCGAAGCTGGTGCCACCCTCGGCGGCGCGATGCAGGGCCTCCACCACGGCGGGGTGGGCATGGCCCAGGACCAGCGGCCCCCAGGACCCGAGGTAGTCGATGTATTCGTTGCCGTCCACGTCCCAGACGTTGGAACCGTGCCCGCGGGCGATGAAGGGCGGGGTTCCGGCCACGGCGCGGAAGGAACGCACCGGACTGTTGACGCCGCCGGGGATGTAGCGCTGGGCCTGCTCAAATAGCTGCTGGGACCTGGACTGGTTCATTTGGGCCTCGTTGGTGGAAGAGTTTTGGTAGGTGGCTAAGTGTTAACCATATCTGCGTCCCCGTCAATACGGGAATCAATGGACACCGGCAGGGCTTCCAGGTCCGGGCATTTCAGGATTTGTTCGATGCAGGCATCACTGCCACCTACATAGGTATCGTACGAGTCGATATCGGTGGCGACGCACCAGGCCCGGTCTTCGGGCCACCAGAGGTTCGGGGACTGGCCCCACGGTGGGTACCGGCTTAGCGAGGGCACGGTTTCCAGGGAGCCGTAAAACAGCAGGTACTCCCGGTGGCAGGCCACCAATTTAGGTATGTTGGCGAGGGGGTTGGGGACGGGTCGAAGCTTCTTCCACAGGTTACGCACCAGGTCTTCGATACTCGTCATCAAGCCCGGACCACCGCCGTAGTAATAGATTCTCCCCCCGTGGAAGAAGCCGTTACCTTCCCAGTAGCCCAGGTAGCAGTCGTCGGGCGTCGTGGTGAAGTCACGCAGCAAACCGGTCAGCGCGGTACTTTCCGGTACGGGGATACTGCCCATTTCCGGACACCTGCCCCATTCAACATGGTAGGGAAAAGGGACTCTGGCGATGCCTTCTAATTGCATAAGGGGATGAATTGTGGCCCCCGTCCACTCAGCAACTGTTGACCAGTGGACGGGTTGCTCTTCACCCTTGGCCAGGGTTTCATCGTCGCCCGAATAGAAGGGGTGGAAAATTCGGGCATAGGCGGGGAAGGTATCGGGAAGCAACGATCGGAGGGGTACCCCTTCCAGGCCCCAGGGCTGCAACCGGCTCTCGATCCATTGACCGGCGGTATGGTCCTGTGCCGGGACAATGCCTTCCGGCAGGCGGAAGCCCCTTTGACGACGGAATATTGAGGCGTCGAAGCCAAATTGGAGCAAGGGCTACTCCTTTCCTTGGAGCCAGCGGGCTACCACGCGAAGGAGGTAGCTAACTTACCAACGCCCGCGCGAAACGCGGTTCAGAATAACCGGCGTATGTCTCGGTAAGTGGTCTCGCCGCGGTGTTCAATCCGGCCAATCTCAATCAATTATTGATTGTCGTCCACTTGGTAAATAATCCGGTAGGCGCCTACTCGAATCCTATAGACGTTCTCGTACAACTGGAGGCATCCTGCTGGCCTGGGATTTTCACTCAGCGCTTCAATTCTGTCGCGGATTCTCCTTTCTTCGACGGGGTGTATCCTGCGCAAGGCTCGTATGACAGTGTTGCTAGGGGGGTTAATCCGATACCTGTTCGGAGACACTACGTACGTACTCCTCCCAAGGTACCTTATCTTCCTCCGGTTCTTCAAAGGCTGCTTGCGCGGACACCAAGTCCTCGAGGTCCATAAATCCTTCTGGAGAAGTCAGCATCTCCCGGAAGTCAGGGTATTCGGTAATGAGTCTCCAACGGTTGCGAAAGCCTCGCAGGTATTCCCTTAACGGCGCATCGTACTTCTTCTCTCCGGATTCCAGGTCCAGGAGACGATTCTTAACTTTGCCTCGCGAACTGCTTGAGTAGGCATAGAAAACCATGGAAGGAAAAACCCAGACTTCTTCGCTTTGCTGGTCCTCCAGGACTACGCAAAGCATGAAGGAGGTGCGATCCGGCTTGTACTCGACTGTCTTGAACACAGATGATTCGCCGTCCTCGCCAATGCAATTGGTCCTGATTTTGAGTTCCAACACCTCTCCGTCGGGGTGGCGGACCAAGGCGGTTGCGTCATTACCCCCAACGGAGCGGTAAACGGTTACGCCCCGCTTCAGCAGTTCGCTGAAGACGTGCATTTCCGCAAGTTCCTGGGCAACACGTTCCGTCAGCAGTGCCATAGGACTACTCCTCTCCCCGCAGCCAGCGGGCTACCTCCTTCGCGTGGTAGCTGATGATTATGTCAGCGCCGGCGCGGCGGATGGCGGTCAGCAATTCCAGGGTTACCGCCTTCTCGTCGATCCAGCCCTGTTTGGCCGCGCCCTTGACCATGGAAAACTCGCCGCTGACGTTGTAGGCGGCCATGGGGTGGTCGAACCGGTCGCGGGCGGACTTGATTACGTCGAGGTAGGCCAGGGCCGGCTTTACCATTACGATGTCCGCGCCTTCGGCAATATCGCTTTCTATTTCGCGCATGGCCATGCGGCGGTTTGCCGGGTCCATCTGGTAGCTGCGGCGGTCGCCGAACTGGGGAGTTGAGTCGGCGGCAACGCGGAAGGGACCATAAAAGGCGGAAGCATACTTTGCGGCGTAGCCCATCACCGGCACCGTCTCCTCGCCGTTGGCATCCAGGGCTTCGCGGATGGCGCGCACCTGGCCGTCCATCATGGCCGAGGGCGCGACCATGTCGGCGCCGGCCTGGACCTGGGCCAGGGCGGTTCGGGCCAGCAGTTCCAGGGTCTGGTCGTTGTCAATGCGGTGGCCGTCGATTATGCCGCAGTGGCCGTGATCGGTGTATTCGCACAGGCAGACGTCGCCGACCACCATCAAATTGGGCGCGGTCTGCTTGATGACCCGTATGGCCTCCTGGATGATGCCCTCGGGATCGTAGGCGCCGCTACCCACCGGGTCCTTCTCTTCGGGCAGGCCAAAGAGGAGCACCGCGGGTATACCCAGGTTCACTACTTCATTGATTTCTTCCTCCAGCATGTCCAGCGAAAGCTGGAAGTTGCCGGGCATGGGTTCGATGGGTTGCTTTACACCCTGGCCGTGGGTGACAAAGAGAGGATACACAAAGTTGGAGGCGCTTAGGTGGGTTTCCCTTATCAAGTTGCGCACCGGTTCCAACTCTCGCACCCGCCGCAGCCGCATATCAGGGAAACTGGTCATGACTTGGCTCCTTTATCCACTATTCGGCACAAATGGCGCCCAGTGCAGGGAATCTAAACAAACGATGGCTGGCGCCCAAGGTTACTGAGCATTGTAGTGGGTTACCAGGGAGTCCACCAACCCTTCCACCGTGTGCTCACTGGCCACCAGGTCTACCCGCAGGCCCAACTCGCTGGCGGTGCCGGCGGTGACCGGGCCGATGCACACAATCAGGGCAGATTCCAGGGCTGATTTGTCCCCCTCGAGTATATCTACCAGGTTGCGGACGGTGGAGGAACTGGTGAAAGTTATGACGTCCACGCCCTGGGACAACAGCTTACGGGCATTACTGGCGGCACCCACAGGGGTGATGGTGCGATAGGCCGTTACCCACTCAACCTTGGCGCCCAGTTCTACAAGGCCATTGGCCAGTACGTCGCGCCCTATATCGGCCCCTGGCAGCAGCACGGGAACGCCGGACCATTCCCGGTCGGACAGTTCCTTCACCACCGCTTCGGAAACGGAGGAGGTCGGAACAAAGTCGGGACGAATGCCCCGTTGCGTAAGAGCCGCCGCGGTGGCTGGGCCTATGGCGCCGACGGTGGAGTCGGCGAATACCCTGGCGTCCTTGCCGTATTGGTCTATGCGACCGAAGACGGCATCAACGGCGTTGGTACTGGCGAAAATGGCCCAAAACTTGCTGATGGCGCCGAAGCGTGTTTCCAGGGGCAAAAGGCCGTACTGGGCGAGAGTCGTGTCCAGTTCAGAACAGTCTTCCAGCGGAGCGATCTCTATGGAGGGCAGTTCCAGCGGTTCCGCTCCCTGTTCCTCCAGCAATTCCCGCAGGCGGGATGCCTGGGTGCGGGAACGGGTAACCAGGACTCTCTTGCCGAAGAGGGGCTGACGGTCGAACCAGCGCAGTTCATTTCTCAGCCCTGCCACCGGACCGATTACGGCGACCACCGGAGGCGTTAACCCAGCCTCTTTCGCCCGGTCGACCACGTTTGACAGGCTACCGTCCACCGTTTGCTGCTTCTTCCAGGTGCCCCACTGGACCAGGGCTACCGGGGTATTGGGGTCCAGGCCCTCTCGCTGCAGGGTTTCCAGGATGGACTGCAGGGCGGCCCAGCCCATCAGCACCACCAGGGTGCCGCCGGTGCGGGCCAGCACATCCCAAGGGATGGAAGACTCGGGCTTGGATGGGTCTTCGCTGCCGCTGACCACGGTAAAGCAGGTGGCGACTCGGCGCTGGGTGACGGGAATACCGGCATAGGCGGCGGCGGCAATGGCGGAGGTGATGCCCGGCACGACTTCGAAGGGAATGGAATTGCGGGCCAGTACCTGGGCCTCCTCGCCGCCCCGGCCGAAGACGAAGGGGTCGCCCCCCTTGAGGCGGACCACCGACTTGCCATGTCCAGCTTCTTCCACCAGGAGGGCGTTAATTTCGTCCTGGGTAAGGGCCTGGCGCCCCCGCTCCTTGCCCACGAATACCAGTTCGGCTGCGGGTGAGGCGGATTGCAGCAGCGCCGGGTCCATAAGGCGGTCGTACACCACCACGTCGGCCCGCTGCAAACAGCGCAGTCCCTTGACGGTAATGAGGCCGGGGTCGCCAGGGCCAGCGCCTACCAGGAAAACTTTGCCGGGCAATTCGTTCACCTACTTATACTTTTCGAGCTTGGGGTTGTTGAGGAACTCTTCCGTAAGAGGGTCCAACGAGTCCTTCACCAGGACCCTGCCACATTCGCATATTTTGGCTTCGACTCCCTCGGGGAATATTCGCTAGGGGTCTGTTTCCCAGACCATTTCACCGTCGCGCCAAATATAAACCCCTCCACGGTTCTCCAGGGCGCGACGGCGGGCTACGATGGAAGCGCGGCGCAAGGCAGCGGATGCCCGTTCAACGTCTATTCCAGAGTATGCATGGTCTTCGACTTCCTGCGTACTTTGACTGGTCATGGACTTACCCCCGTCTAGAACGAAACGGGTGTGGCTAGTGTTACGACTGATTTGACATGATGACTGGTAAACCGTTTTCGTCATTCCGGCCTTGAGCCGGAATCCAGAATGGTTGCAAAATTGGCATCTGCAAAGTACAAGAATGGCCCTGGATTCCGGCTTTCGCCGGAATGACGGTTAAACCCCAACCCATCATTACAATGCTGTTGAACCACTAGGGCTATCCTCTTTTCGGATTCTACCATTCAAGCCTGGTGGGGCTATGGGTTTGCCGCATTGTCCAGCAAGCTGCCTCCTCCTCGTTCCACTATTGCCATGTGGGCATCGGCGGCAAGCTCGTGGGGCGAGCGGGTGAGGCCACGGACTTTGGACTGAAAGGTCTGCTGTCCGTCGGGAGAACCCAGGAATACGGTCAGGTTCATCAGGTCGCCCTCGGACTGGGCGTAGGCGCCCACGGGCACCTGGCAGCCGCCGCCCAGGCGCTCCAGGAAGGCGCGCTCGGCGGTGGCGGCGTAGCGGGTGGCGGCGTGGTCAATGGCCCGCAGGATGCCGGCCATGCGATCGTCGTCGGCCCGGGTTTCCACTGCCAGGACGCCCTGCCCGGGAGGAGGCACAAATTGCTGGGGAGACAGATACTCGGTGACTCGGTCACCCAGGCCCAGCCGCAGCAGGCCGGCGGCGGCCAGTATAGCGCCATCGCACTCTTCACCTTTCGACTTGCGCAGTCGGGTCTCCACGTTACCGCGAATGGGGATAACGGCCAGGTCAGGGCGCAGACTTAGCAACTGGGAGCAGCGGCGGGGACTGCTGGTGCCAATCAGCGCCCCCTGCGGCAACTGGTCCAGGTTGCTACCAAATCGGTTGACCAGAACGTCCCGCGGGTCTTCTCGGGACAGCAGCGCCGCCAGCGCCAGGCCTTCGGGCAGGAGGGTAGGCATGTCCTTGAGGCTGTGGACCGCCATATCCAGGCGGCCGTCAATTAGCTGCTGTTCTATTTCCTTGACGAATACCCCCAGGCCCATTCCGGCCAGGGGGGCGGCCTGGTTGGCATCGCCGTGGGTGGTGACGGTGACCACCTGGAACTCCAGGTCGGGGTATATGGGGCGGAGGCGTTCCAGGACCAGATCGGTCTGCAAGCGGGCGAGGGCGCTGGCCCGGGTTCCCACCCGTACCTCTCCGTGTCCCCGTTCAGCCGGGGCAGTCCCGGAAAGTTCGTGGCGAGAGGGTGA
Organism: Dehalococcoidia bacterium; assembly: GCA_034428635.1. GTDB lineage: Bacteria > Chloroflexota > Dehalococcoidia > Lucifugimonadales > UBA3495 > Bin22. The sequence goes on along the minus strand of DAOUHR010000085.1, from coordinate 10,203 downwards.
AGATTCGATGCCTTCTTCGTTAGCGGCGGCCATGGCGTCCACCAGTCCCGTCCATCTTGAACATCTCCCGAATTATTTCCTGGCGGGCGGGATCGTTGCCTTCCTTGAGGTACATGGTGGGGTGGTGCATGAGTTTCTTCACCAGGGCCGTGGTCAGGGCATCCAGGTGGGCGGCCAGATCGTCCAGTTCCGTTTCTTCGCTGGAATCCCCGCTGGTGGCCTGCCGGTGGCGCAGACGGGAGAGGGTTTTATCGACTTCGGCCCGGCGGACTTCCTCGGCATACTCCCGAATGGTGGCGACGGCGGATATTGCGTCGAGGGACTGCCACCAGTCCATGAATCTGGACGCTTCCTGCGCCGCCAGGTCTTCAGCGTGGGCGATTTCCGGTTCCATTCCCACGCTGGCAGCGTCGGATGTTCGACTCAGGCCGTCAATGTCATACAGGCTTACTCCATCCAGATCCCCTGCCTCCGGGTCTATGTCCCGAGGCACGGCAATGTCCACTATGAGCAGGGGGCGGCTGGTCCTCAGCGCCATTATTTCCTGCAGCCCGGCGCGATGCAGCAGATAATCCGGCGAAGAAGTGGTGCTGATAACCACATCCGCATCGCCCACTGCCTGGTGGAGACGCTCCAGGGGGGCGGCCTGCCCACCCAGTTCCTCGGACAGCGCCTGGGCGCGTTCGTAGGTACGGTTAGTAACTATCAGGTTGGCAACCCCGGCGGTGGCCAGGGCCCGGCCGGCCAGTTTTCCCGCTTCACCGGCGCCAACAAGCAGCACCCGCTTTTGCGACAGGTCGCCCAGCAGCCGGTGGATGAGACGGACGCCCACGTGGCTGACGGAACGGCGGCGATAGTCACCCAGGTTGGAGCCCAGGTTGGAATCGTGGTGCACCCGCCGGCCCACCCGCAAGGCCTGGTGAAAAAGGCGGGACAGGGGCCCCTTGACATAACTGGGGCCCGACTTGGGGTTGCTGGCGCCGCTGAAGGCTGCCCTTATCTGGCCAAGGATTTCCCACTCGCCCACCACCATGGAGTCCAGGCCGCTGGCAACCCGGAAGAGGTGCCTGACACAATCGCCCTCCTGGCGCTGGTAGAGAAAAGGCGCCAGGTCGGCTTCGGGCAGACCGGAGTAGCTGGACAGGAACCGTTTTAACCAGGCTACTGGTTCAGGGTTGTCCGCGTCCTCATTGGTCAGCGTGTAGATTTCGAGGCGGTTGCAGGTGGAGAGGATTACGCCCGGGGCTACCTGCCTCGCCAGGGAATCTAAAGCCGGTTGAAGGTTCACCTCGTCAATAGTCAACCTCTCCCGAACTTCGACGGGAGCGGTCCGGTGGTTCACCCCAAGAACGAGGAGGCTCACCGCACGGCCTCCCGCTGACTGGCGTCTTCTTCCCGGGCAGACTGTCGTACCTGACAGCTCCGGGTCTGGCACTTGGCCAGATTGTCGCACATGCCGGCCGTTTCCGGATTCAACAGTTGGGACAGCAACAAATCCAGGGCTTCCTGGCCTCGTCCATCCCGCACCATGTCGAGCAGGTTGCGGGTGATGCAGCACTGCCAGCGTTCCGGATCGACGACCACGCGCTGCTCCTTGATAATGCGGCGGGCCTGGGCCAACACGTCGGCCAGGTCGGCCCATTCCAGGGCTTCGGCGCGGGCCAGGGTTTCCCGCAGCTTGCGGGCCAGGGCCGGGCTTGCGCCGCCGGTGGAGATGGCCAGGGTCACCGGTTCCCGCTTGACCACGGAAGGCGCGATAAAGCTGCACAGGTCGGGGTCGTCCACCACGTTGAGCAGGACGCCCAGGCGCTCCGCTTCCTCGTAGATTTCCCGATTGACGTGCCACACATTGGTAGCCGCCACGCCGATGAAGGCGCCTTCCATGTCGCCCGGCTGGTAGGTGCGCTCCAGCCAGGTAATGTCGCCCCGCTGGGCAGCCTGCCGGATGCCCGGCGTGGCGTCGGGGCTGATAACGGTGATCTGGCAGCCGGCCTGCAGCAGGCCACCGATTTTGCCCTGGGCAATGGTTCCGCCGCCGATGATGACGCAGCGCTTTCCCGCCAGGTTCAGGAATACGGGGTAGTAGTCGGGCATTGGTCTCCTCTTTTCTCTATTATATCCACGAAGGGACACGAAGATTCACGAATAGCTCATGGAACTTCTGAAAAGGTTCCTTCCTCCGTAAAGGAGCAAGGTTAGAGCCTGTCCTGATCCTGCCGAAGGAATGGGGTGAAAACTCAACGGGCCCTCACCCTGGTGAAACTCAGGAAAAGCTTCGTGTCTCTTCGTGTCTCTTCGTGTCCTTCGTGGATGAATGTTCGTGTCTAATCCTGGACGGCCTCTTCCAGTTCCGGTTCGCTTTCCCAGAACTCCTCGTACTCCTCAACGAAGTAGCGGACGCGGGTCTTTTTGTATTCCCGGGTGCTGTAGAGGAGGAGATTATCGGTTATCTGGGTGGCTTCGCTTATTTCTTCCGCAATCTGCTCGCACTCCTCCTGGGTGGTGGCGTGAATCATGGAGAAGTGGGAGTAGGGCCAGTCGGGGAAGGTTGGCCGCTCGTAGCAGTGGGTAACTGCCGAGTGCTGGGCCATGGTCATGCCCACTTCTTCGGCCCGTTCCGGCGGCACCTGCCACACCACCATGGCATTGGACCGGAAGCCCGAACGGCGGTGGTGCAGCACCGCGCTGAAGCGGCGCATAATCTTCCGTTCCTGGTACTCATCGGCCAGGGCAAACAGGCGGGCAGTATCCATGCCCAGTCTTTCTGCCATGCCGTCGAAAGGTCGGGGAATCAGCGGAAGGTCCTCCTGAAGTTCCCGGATGACGGTCTTGTCGAATTCGGAGACAATCTGGGCCTGGTTCCAGTCCGGAGCGGGAGTGCGTTCTCCGACGTTGTCCGGGCTGTAGTTATGGGCGGCGCTGCGCTGCTGGACCATATCGAAGTTGACGCCGATCTTGAAGAACCGAATGGTGGGCATCACCCGAAAATTAAGGGCGCCCGTCTCCTGGGCCATCCACTCTACGGTGGACTGCAGGTCGCCGTCGGGCGGCACCGCCAGGGTGAACCAGAGGTTGTAGTAGGAGCCTTCTCGGGCGTAGTTGTGGCTGACGCCAGGATGGCGGTTGATGAACAGGGCGCCAGCATTCAAATGGTCCGGTTCGTAGGCAAAGGCCACGAGGGTCGTCTTGTAACCCAGGCGGCGGGTGTCAAATATGGCGCTGACCTGGCGCACCACGTTCTGCCGCTTCAGGTCGTCCAGGCGGGAGATCACTTCCTCTTCCCCTATTTCCAGCTCTTCGGCCAGGGCCAGGTAGGGGCGTTCCACCATGGGAAACTTGCTCTGAATGAGATTCAGCAGCGTGCGATCAATCAAGTCCATAACTTATCAGTCAGCCTCCGAAGTTGTGGGCAGTAGTCTCTTCCGCAGGGACCGGGGCAGGCGAGGACAGTTCCAACCGTCTCTGATATGACTCCACCACACCCACCAGGACACGGTCGGCCAATTCCAGAATGGGCCCCCAGGTACGGTTGCCGGTGGAGTCCAGAACCAGGGTGCGGAAAAAGATGAAAGCCTCCACCGTATCCTTAAGGGGGACATTGCGTTCCGACATTTCCGCGCCGTATTCATGCCCCAGCATCAGGGCCTCGGCCAGCACTTCCTGACGGCGGCCGGACGCCCGTCGCTGGGGAATACCCTGCACCAGCAGGGACAGCAAACGGCGGCCAAAAAGACGCATCCGGTCCCGGCCTTCCTCTTCCACGCTCTGGTACCAGGACTGGCTGGCCACTTCTTCGTGATTGAGGCGGCGACGGATGCGGCGCAGGGCGGCATCTTCCAGCTTGCCCGTAGTTTCTGCCGAGTGGGAATCAGGCTGCTGCCGGGTCAGGGCCACCAGGTCCTCCCGGGCGAACCGGCGATGGCCGCCGGGGGTGCGGTACACCCGAAGATGGCCGGCATCGGCCCACTGGCGCAGGGTAACCTGGCTGACCTGCAACAGGTCGCAAGCATCCCGCAGGGACAGCCACTGGGTCCGGTCAGCTAGCTGGAGGTTGGCCATTAAATCTACAAAAATCTATAAAAGTCTGGGGCAGTGGTCGCCAATTTAGCGGTAAGGATACTAGCATAGCGGGGGCCGTTGGTCAATGAGGATACCTTCGAGTTGCCAGGTATTCCCCGGTTAATTGAGGAATCCCTGGAAATCATCCAGGTTTATCCGCTGCCGGGCAAAGTCTTTTCTAGTTGCTTTAATCCGTATATGATAACATCAAATCCGCTCCTAAACAGGAATGTTGTATTGGGAAATCGTACAGAATTTTGCCAGAATCGAAACGTGCCGCACAATGAATGAAACCAACGCCAACAACACAGCCGATGCAATTGTAACGCGAGGACTGGTGCGCGAGTTCGGCGCCGTGAGGGCCGTGGACGGCGTTAACCTGTCGGTCCACCGCGGCGAAATTTACGGCTTCCTGGGTCCCAACGGGGCGGGCAAGACCACCGTGATCCGTATGTTGATCACCCTGCTGGCCCCCACCGCGGGCTCAATTTCCGTGGCCGGATACGACGCGGTAGCCCAACCCGACCAGGTGCGCTTGCGCATCGGCGCGGCCCTGCAGGAAGCCGCCCTGGACGACAAGCAGACCGGCCGGGAACTGCTAACCCTGCAGGGAAGACTCTACGGTCTCAGGGGCAGAGAGATCGCCGCGAGGATGGCTGACCTGACCGACCTGATTGATATCGGCGACGCCATAGGCCGCCTCGTCGGCACCTACTCCGGCGGTATGAAGCGGCGGCTGGACCTGGCGGCGGCATTGATTCACCAGCCTGAAATCCTTTTCCTGGACGAACCCACCACGGGCCTGGACCCCATCAGCCGCAACCGCATATTTGAAGAGATTGGAAAGATCAATAAAGACCTGGACGTAACCATCTTCCTCACCACCCAGTACCTGGAAGAGGCCGACGCCCTGGCCCACCGGGTGGGCATAATTGACCGGGGCCGACTGGCTATCCAGGGAACGCCGGAGGAACTGAAGCACTCGCGGGGGGCCGACCTGATTATCGTGAAGCTGGACGGCGACGTTTCCGGTGAGGTTGTAGCCGCACTGGAAGCTCTGGCATCGGTGGACGCGGTGGACGCTCACGACTCGGAGTTGACAGTGATCACCGGCAACGGGGCCGCGCTGGTCAGCGGGGTGGCCCTGAAACTGAACGAACTGGGCGTGGGCGTCCGGGAGTTGACCCTGCGCACCCCGACATTGGACGACGTTTTCCTGCAGGTAACCGGTTCCAGGCTGCAGCGGGAGGAATTGGGACAGCCAGGGCAGGAGACAAGCGGGAATGACGACTAACCGCACTTTATTCTTCCAATTCATCGATTCCAGGAGAGGTTTATGGCCGTAGCGTCAGGCGCGAGCGTGGTCACCGTTCACGCCCGCAAGGCAGGCTTCTTCAGGGACATTTTTGCCGTGGCCCGGCGGGCGGTGCGCTCCATGCTGCGGGACCTGGAAACGGTGATTCCCGCCCTGTTTATACCGGTGTTCATGTTTGTGGTAACCGTGGGGGCCCTGCAGGACTTTGCGGAGAATATCCCAGGCCTGGACTATCGCGCTTTCCAGTTGCCTGTTGCGGTGCTTTTTGCCGTAACCGGCGTTTCCCGGGCCATAACGGTAGTGACGGATATCCAGTCGGGGTATTTCGACCGCCTGGTCATCACGCCGGTTAACCGGATGGCCCTGCTCCTGGGGTTGTTAATGGCTGACTTTGTGCTCATCATGGCCCTGACCATTCCCGTGATTATCATGGGCTTCATCGTTGGCGTGGGCTTTGTGACGGGCGTATTGGGAATCCTGACATTCATGCTGCTGGCCGGTCTGTGGGGGCTTGTTTTCAACGGTTTCCCCTACGCCATTGCCTTCAAGACGGGGAACGTGGCGGCGGTGAACCTGTCCTTCCTGCTGTTCTTTCCCTTCCTGTTTATGACCACCCTGTTCATACCTCAGGAACAGATGACGCCGTGGCTCTCCACCTATGCGGACTTCAATCCGGTAACCTACATCCTGGCTGCCGAACGCTCGCTGATAACTGAGGGCTGGCAGTGGGTGGTCATACGGGATGGGGTCATAGCCACGCTGGGTTTGGGGGTGGTAAGCATGACCCTGGCCCTGTACACCCTGCGGGGCCGGGCAACCCGGAAGTAGTGCACAGCGAGGCGCTGGCATCCATACCCGGATTGTCATTGGCTCCCAACCGTTTACATTATTGGGACATGGCAACCGTCTTCTGATACTGGGATGACCACATGAAGTTTGCCGCATTTACCACCGTGGCTGCATCGGCCGGGAAAGCTACCAATGCTGCAGAAATACTGGATAATCTCCGGCAACAAACGGTCCTGGCGGAAGAACTGGGCTTCGAAGCCATCTGGTTGGGAGAGCACCATTTTGGCCTCTACGGCGCGGGAGACCTTCCCAACCCAATTCTGCTGGGCGCCGACCTGGCTGCCCGCACCTCAAGGATTCGCATCGGCCAGATGGCAAACATCGCAACCTGGTGGCATCCAATAAGGCTGGCGGAGGATATCGCCATCCTGGACAACATGACCAGGGGCAGGGTGGATGTCGGCTTCGGCAGGGGTGTCTGGCCTTACGAAGGCCCTCAATTTCGTCCCAACGCCGACCCGCGGAAGGACCAGGAAAACCGGGAGCTTTTCCAGGAAACGGTGGAAATCGTCCGGAAGATCTGGACGGAGGAGTTTTTCTCTCACCGGGGAGAAAACTACACCTTTCCCGCCGAGGACACGGTGTTTTCCCATCCTTCTTTTCCGCCCGACCCGGCCTGGCAAGAGGACGGAAAAGTAGCGAGGCTGCGGGTAACGCCCCGACCGTACCAGACGCCTCATCCTCCCCTGTGGATGACGGTATCCACCGACCGTTCCGTATCCACTGCCGCCGAAATGGGCCTGAAAGCCTGCTACTGGCAGCCTCCTCCCCGGCGCATACGCCAGAGAATGGAGATTTACGCCGAGGTAAGGTCCCGGTCGGAGGGAAAGCCGTTTGCCGTCGGGCAAGACCAGGCCGTAATGCGGTCCACCTATGTTTCAACTTCCATGGAGCAAGCCCGGCGCGAGGCTGAGTCGGGGATCATGTCGGCGTTCACCTTCAATGACCCCTTCCGGGGCAGGGAGGTGTTCACCAACCCGGGCGAGGACCTGGAGCCGACAGTCAAGCTGGACTGGGATTTCCTGGAACCGCGCACGCTGCTGGTGGGTTCCCCGGAGAACGTCTCCGAGAGGATGGTGGAATTGCAGGAAGTCTGCAACCTGGATTACCTGCTGGTGGAGTTTGCTCACGCCGGCATACCGTTGCGCCAGACGTTGCAGAACCTGGAAAATTTCGGAACGAAGGTAATGCCTCGTTTTTCCAAGCCAACCTGAACTCAGGGACCGTTCCCCCCAACCCGGGAAGACGTGACGGGACATTGTGCCATCTTCCTAAGATTGGGTTCCGGTTTGGGTGGCTCTCAACGGTCAGGGGCAGGTCTCAACTCAGCTCTCGCCGCCCGGCCAGTTCCTTTTCCGGCCAGTACCACCTTCACTGGAACTCGACTGCTTCCAGTTTTCTGGTTTGTTTGCGCCTGTCCGCTATGCTATAGTGCAGTCAAGAGGGCAATATTGGATGAGTTTCGCAGGTTAACAACCCGTAAACGAACGTTATTCGTAGAACTTGGCAGGGAAATATCCAGCAAGGCGGTGTTGGACGCCATGCAACAGGTGCCAAGGGAACTCTTCGTGCCCCCCGACGTCCGCCACATGGCCTACCAGAACATCCCCCTCTCCATAGGCTCCGGCCAGACCATATCCCAGCCATATATGGTTGCCTGGATGACGGAACTGCTGGAGCTTTGTGGTGACGAAAAGGTGCTGGAAGTGGGAACCGGCAGCGGTTACCAGGCCGCCGTTCTTTCCAGGCTGCTCCCCAGAGGCCTGCTTGTAACCGTGGAGCGGATACCGGCGCTGGCCGAGGCGGCGCGCCAACGCCTGGAGGAACTGGCCTGCCATAACGTCACTTGCCTTCCTGCCGGCCCGGTTCTGGGCGCCAAGGAGTTTGCCCCATTCGACGCGATTATTGTAACCGCGGCCTGTCCCGGTCTGGCCGACAGCCTGGTAGAACAGTTGGCGGTGGGAGGACGATTGGTGGCTCCCGTGGGACCGAGGGAGGAGCAGAACCTGATCCTGGTGCGCCGCACTGGCGAAGGCTTGTCAATCAACCTGTGCGGCAAGTGCCGCTTTGTGCCGCTGCTGGGGCCCGAGGGTTTTGGAGAGGAATAAGTGGTAACGGTTTCAGTATTCGTCCCTCACATTGCACGTCAGGCCTGGAAAGCGCGCCAATAATCACCATTGACTGGCAACGTCTCTTGAACGTACAATGGCATTTACCAAACCGAATAAATTGCTTTCCAAAGGGAGGGCTATCAATGGCTATAACCATGGACGGCGTCGAACTGGGCGTCGAGATTACCGAAAAGGCGGCGGAGAAGATCAAGTACTTTGCCGAGAAGGAAGGAATCAAGGACAACGTGGGTTTGCGGGTGGCGGTCAAGGGCGGCGGTTGCTCCGGCCTCACTTATGACCTGAAGATTACCGGTGAGGAACTGGAGAGCGACAAGGTTGTCGAGCAGTACGGCGTCAAGGTAATGGTGGACAAGAAGAGCTATATCTACCTGGTGGGCACCGAACTGGATTTTTCCGACGGCCTCAACGGCAAGGGTTTCACTTTCGAAAACCCCAACGCCAAGAAGGCCTGCGGCTGCGGCACTTCCTTCAGCGTTTAACTCCCTAACCAGGAGAATGCCGGCAGCCAGTGGCTCTCGCACACCCCGGTTCAGTGGGAGTGAGCGTGGAGTTCTTGAGTGGCGGATAACAACAGGCCCGGACGAACAACTCGTCCGGGCCCGTTCATTTTTGCCGAAATGCCGTCGCTAACGGACAGTGAAGGTTGTTGCCTCTTCACCGTTTACTATCACCGCATAATCCTGACCCGCCTCAAAGTCTGATCCCAGGGGGATGATGACTTCCGTGACCGGGTAGTCTGTAATGCAAATGACCGGTTCCCCTCCCTGGGCAACTCCGTGGTAAGTCACCTTTACCTCCACTATGCCAGGCTCTCTGCGGCTGACCCGGTAGCCGTTTTCCTGGGAGCAACCGCTGCCCGCAGGGATGCCGTAGGCTACCCGCAGGTTGTATTGGGGCATGCCGCTTTCAATAGTCTGTACCTCCGCCTCTATAACATCGGCCGGCTCAATCACCGAGTGCGGGAAATCGGGCGACGGGCGGCTGAAGCTGTTGGTAACTACGCCGTTCACCGACACCGTATAGCTCACCCCAGCCTCCAACTTCCCGTTCAGGTCGGCAACTTCATCCAGTTCAATCAGGTGTTCATCGCAGGGCGCGCCCCACGGCGCGGGCGGAGGCACGTAATGGGTGAGGGCAACCAGGATGTCGTTCCCTTCGACCTGCACCGACTGGTCGCGTCGCCTGGAGCAATTTTCAAGCTCAGACTGCAGGAAGAAAATTCGCAGGAAATCCCCTTCGTGGGGCGGCAGCATGTCGGCGCCTACAACGGGGTACTCCGCCTCCACCCACTCATTGGGGCCCACCGCTTCTCCGTCGGAACCATCCACCGATGGTGGCTGCACCATCACCAGCAGCATGTCCACCCTGCGGGGATTGCCCCGGGTGATGACGTCGTAGGCAGTATCGTTGGTGAAGGCCAACCGCCCGTCTGCCTCGACGATTCTGGCCTGCAGGGAGTAGGTGTTGCGGTCGTCTATGTCGTCCCGGTTGTACTCCACCCTGAACTCTATGGGCACCTGGCCGGGGTTCTCAATTACCTGCTCGGCAATAAGCTCGGATGCGGCATCCTGGTAGGAGGTATACCGCAACTGGACTTCCAGCCGGGCCCCGGGGGTTAGGGCCAGTCGCTCACGGTAGGCGACGGCGCCGGAAACCGAGGAATTGGGTTGCTTGCCGGAGGATACCGTGGTGGTGGCATTGGGGGAAACGGAGTCGCCCTGGCAGGCCGCCAGCGCGAGAACAAGTGTGGTAAGAACGAGGACAATGCCCACGGCCAGTTTGGTGTTCATGCCTGCGCCTCAAATTGATGGAATTTATTGGATTTCCTTCAATAATGTAGACGCAAAG